>NZ_JBIVXW010000007.1:0-170242 GCF_044769405.1 Streptomyces sp. NPDC090442 | reverse complement strand
CCATAGCTCCGCTATGAAGACATCCCGGCGCCTTGCGATCGCACGCACCAGACGCCGCTCCTTCCTCCACGGAGATCCGTCAGAAGCGCCCTAGTAGCACTCTTTGCCGGTGTGGCTGAGCTCGATCTCGACCCTGTCGAGGGTGAGCGACCCGCCGTTGGAGGCCCAGGCGGTGCTCGTCACGTCGTGGGCCACCGCGGTGCCCGCCTGGACGCCGAACAGGCCCCGCGGCCCGCTGACGCCCGGCGCCCCGGTGAGGGTTGACGCGTCCCGGCCCGCCTGGACGCCGGTCACCCGGCCGCCGCTGCTGGTCAGCGCGTCGGCGTTGACGACGAGGTCCTCGCCGCGCACGGGTCGGTCGCCGCCCGAGCGGACCAGCAGCGACACCTCGCCGACCAGCGGCAGTCGCTGCTTCATCGACAGGCAGACGCCCCTTGCCGTACCGGACCTGATGCCGGCCAGCAGCACCGCGTGGCCGGTGCCGTCCGAGCCGCCGAGCGACGAGGGGAAGCTGGAGATCCCCCGGCCGGTGATCTCGTCGGCGGAGACCTTGAAGTTCTTGCCGGACACCGCGAAGGAGGCCGCCATCGCCCCCTGCGCCAGGGCGATCACCACCGCCCCCACACAGGCCACGCCCGGCAGCAGCAGCACGGCGGTGCGCTTCCAGTGCGTCCGGCCCTCGGGGCTCAACTCACGTGCTCTCGCGGCCATTTCGGGAACCTCCCGATGGAGTGAGTCAATGTTACAAGGACTATTGACTTGTTTCACGGGCCGCGTCAACACTGCTGACACGCATTCAGCAACGAGCGGGAGGGACGCCGTGACGACAGCCGACACCCCCTTCGAGCGCCGGACGGAACAGGTCCCCGCGCGGGTCCGGGCGCCCCGCCGCGGCGGCGTCGCCTGGCGCCACTTCGGCGACATCCGGGCGCTTCTGACGTCGCCTCAACTCCTGTTGCTCCAGGTCGCGCACCCCGTCGTCGGCGCCGGCGTCGCCGACCACTCCGACTTCCGCACCGAACCCTGGCAGCGGCTGCTCCGCACGGTCGGCTCGCTGAGCACGGTGATCTACGGCGGACAGGCCGCGGCCACCGCCGAGGCCCGGCGACTGATCGACGTGCACCGGGAGATGAAGGGCGTCGACGCACAGGGCCGCCGCTACCACGCACTGCACCCGGAGGCGTACCACTGGGTGCACGCCACCCTCGTCCGCGGCCCGGTCGAGGCGCTGGGGCTCTTCGGTCGGGGCCTGACGCCGGCGCAGACCGAGGAGTACTACCGCGAGATGCGCGACGTCGGCCGGGTCTGGGGCCTCAAGGACCACCATCTGCCGCCCGACTGGGCGTCGTTCTGCGCCTACTACGACGGCGTGGTGGCCGAGCGGCTGGAGCTCAACGACTCGGTGCGCGACGTGCTGGCGGAGCTGGCCCGGCCGCAGAAGCCGCCGGTGTGGTGGGTGCCGGCCGCGCTCTGGCGACCGCTCGCCGCGCTCGCCGCCCACTACGCGCTGCTGGTCACCGTCGGCACGCTGCCGCCCGCCCTGCGCGAGCGGTTCGGGCTCGCCTGGAGCGACCGGCAGCGGCGGCGGCTGCGGAGGTTCGCCCGGGTGGTGCGGTGCCTGATGGCGCCGGTGCCGCCGCCGCTGCGGATCGCCCCCACGCTCTTCCTGGCCTACTGGGCCACCCACCGGCCCGGCACCGACCCACGGACCCGCCGGCCGCTGGGTGCCGCCGTATGATGAGTAACGGTATGAACACGGTACGAAAGACGCCCGAACACCCCGATCCCGCACCCCCGCCGCCCGGCGGCGTGCTCTGGTCGCTCGTCGGGGACGTCCGGACCCTGCTGACCCTGCCCGCCGCGCTGGCCCTCCAGGTCGCCCACCCCGCGGTGGGCGCGGGCGTCGACGACCACTCGGTCTTCCGCACCGACCCCTGGGGCCGCGGCGAACGGTCCCTCGCCTCGTACCAGCTGTGGGTGTACGGCGGTCCGGCCGCGGCCGAGGAGGGGCGGCGGCTGCGGAGGCTGCACCGGACCATCCAGGGCACCGACGCGCACGGCCGCCCGTACCACGCGCTCACCCCCGCCTACTTCTCCTGGGTGCACGCCACTGGCTTCCCCGTCTTCCGGCACGCCCAGCGCTACCTCGGCCGCCCCTTCACCCCCGCCCAGGAGCGGCAGCTCTACGCGGAGTGGCTCCGGGTCGGCCGGATCCTCGGCATCCACGACCGGGACATGCCGGCGACCATCGAGGAGTTCTGGCCCTACTACCGCAAGGTCCTCGACACCGAGATCGAACAGACCGTGGTGGTACGGGAGTTGATCGCCACCGACCAGCCGGTACCGGTGCCCGACCGCGGCCCCCGGTGGCTGCGGCTGCTGCTCCGGCTGACCTGGCCGGCGCTCCGGCCGGGCTTCCTCCGCTTCCGCCGCTTCCTGACCATCGGACTGATGCCGCCGGACGCCCGGCACGCCATCGGCCTGCCGTGGACCGACGCCCAGGAGCGCCGACTGCGCCGACTGGGCCTGGTGGTGCGGCTGGTGGTACCGGTGCTGCCGGAGCGGGTGCGGTTCCTGCCGGCCGCGCGACGGGCCCGCCGGGAGTACCGGGCGGCCCGTCGCTAGGGCCTGTCGGACGGACCGGGGCCGGCCGGGTCCCGGAAGCGTCCGGGCTTCAGTAGGGCCGCACCCGACTGAAGCCCGCCGCCCGCGTCAGTGACCGTCGTGCACGGCGTGGGTGGCCGCGATCTGCTTCCAGGACTTGGGCTGGGCCACCGGGCCCCGCGCGACGAACGCCCGGGCGCCCGCGCCGGTTTGCGGCTTGGTCGGTTGGAACAGCCAGGTGTCGAAGAAGTCCGCCAGCGGCTTGCCGGACTTCTGCTCGGCGAACTTCACGAAGTCGCCGACGGAGGCGTTGCCGTACCGGTGCTCGGTCGGCCAGGACTTCAGCAGGCCGAAGAAGACCTTGTCGCCCAGCTTGACACGGAGCGCCTGGAGAGCCAGCGCACCGCGGTCGTAGACCGCCGAGTCGAACTGCTTGTCCGCGCCCGGGTCGCCCGGCTTCACCGTCCAGAACGGGTCGTCGGCCGGGTGTTGGGCGTATACGTAGTCCGCCAACTGCTGGGCGGTGCCCTCGCCCTCCTTCTCCGACCACAGCCACTGGCTGTACGCGGCGAAGCCCTCGTTGATCCAGATGTCCTTCCAGTCCTTCAGCGACACGCTGTCGCCGTACCACTGGTGCGCCAACTCGTGCACCACGACCGAGACGTTCGTCCCCTTGTCGAATGCCTGCTTGCCGTAGAAGGGGCGGGTCTGGGTCTCCAGCGCGTAGTGCGCGGGGACGTTGGGGACGTAGCCGCCGACCGAGTTGAACGGGTACGGGCCGAAGACGCTCTCCAGCCACTCGGTGACCTCGGTGGTGCGCTCGATGCTGGCCCGCGCCGACCCCAGGTTGGCGCCCAGGTCCGGGCTGACCGCGTTGATCACCGGGGTGCCGTCGGCGGTGGTGTCCGTGGTGATGTCGAACTTGCCGACCGCCAGCGTCGTCAGATACGTCGCCTGCGGCTTGTCCGAGCGCCAGTTGTAGCGCGTCCAGCCCAACTTGGAGGTCTTGGACGCCAGTACGCCGTTGCTCAGCGCCTGGGTGCCGTCCGGCACGGCGATGGAGATGTCGTACGTCGCCTTGTTGCTGGGGTGGTCGTTGCTGGGGAACCACCACACCGCCGAGTCCGGCTCCTGTGCCACCACCCCGCCGTCCGGCGTGCGCGCCCAGGCGGTGAAGCCGTCGATCTTCAACTCCGAGGGCTTGCCCGCGTAGCGGACCACCACGCTGATGTCCTTGCCCTTCTCCAGCCCCGCGGGCGGAGTGACCTCCAGCTCGTGTTTGCCGGAGGTGGCGAAGGCGGCCTTCTTGCCGTTGACCCGGACCTCGCTGACCTTCAGGCCGAAGTCCAGGTTGAAGCGGGAGAGGTCCTGGGTGGTCTTGGCGAGCAGGGTCGCGGTGCCCTCCAACAGGTCCGTCTTCGGCTGGTACTTCAGCCGCAGGTCGTAGTGGGAGACGCGGTACCCGCCGTTGCCGCTCTCGGGGTAGTAGCTGTCGCCCACGCCGGGGGCGCCGGGCGTGAAGTCGGCCGCCGACGCCGGGATCGCCAGCATCAGGCTGAGCGCCGCCGCACCCGGCACCAGGAGTCTGTGACGCACGAGTCCTCCAACTCGTAGGGGGGTGGAACTCTTCCGGAGCTTATGTACGCATCGAGCACCGCGTCATGTCCATGGCCACATCTGACACATGACCGACATCTCATCGACACGCACCCCGTAACGCCCCCTTCTGCACGGGAGTTGACCCGCGCTACCGTCCGCCCGTGACGATACGCAGAGCAACCCCCCACCCCCCTTGGAAATCCCTCGTCCTGACCGCCGTCCTCGCCCTCCTCGCGCTGCTCGCCGCCCCCGGGGCGGCGTCCGCGGCCCGCGCGCCCGGGGAGAGCACCCCCGTCTACTCCTACGCCCACGCCATCCGCGAGACGGTCTGGGTGGACACCGGCATCGACGGCGACGGCAAGGGGCACCCCGACCGGGTCGCCGCCGACATCATCCGGCCCTCCGAGCCCGCCAGGCAGGACCACAAGGTCCCGGTGATCATGGATGCCAGCCCCTACTACTCCTGCTGCGGGCGCGGTAACGACAGCCAGAAGAAGACCTATGACGCCCAGGGCCGTCCGGTCCAGTTCCCGCTCTTCTACGACAACTACTTCGTGCCCCGCGGCTATGCGACCGTCCTCGTCGACCTGGCCGGCACCAACCGCTCCGACGGCTGCGTCGACGTCGGCGGCCGCTCCGACGTCCAGTCCGCCAAGGCCGTCGTCGACTGGTTGAACGGCCGGGCCCGCGGCTACACCGCCCGCTCCGGAGGCAGAGCCGTCACCGCGGACTGGTCCAACGGCAACACCGGGATGATCGGCAAGAGTTGGGACGCCACCATCGCCAACGGCGTCGCCGCCACCGGCGTCCCGGGCCTGAAGACCATCGTCCCGATCTCCGGCATCTCCTCCTGGTACGACTACTACTTCCAACAGGGCGCCCCGCTCTACGACTCCGGCCCCGACGGCCTGGCCGGCGCCGTCGAGAGCCCCGCCGCCCACAAGAACTGCGCCGCCGTCCAACAGAAACTGGTCAAGGGCGCCCCGCGCAACGGCGACTGGACCGACCTGTGGACCGAGCGGGACTACGTCCGCAACGCCGACAAGGTCCGCGCCAGCGTCTTCCTCGTCCACGGCATGCAGGACCTCAACGTCCGCACCAAGCACTTCGGCCAGTGGTGGGACGCGCTCGCCCGGCACGGCGTCCAGCGCAAGATCTGGCTCTCCCAGACCGGCCACGTCGACCCCTTCGACTACCGCCGCGCCGACTGGGTGCGCACCCTCCACCAGTGGTTCGACCACTACCTGATGGGCTACGCCAACGGCATCGACCGCGCCCCCGTGGCCGACATCGAGCGCGCCCCCGACTCCTGGGCCACGGACGCCCGTTGGCCCGCCGCCGGCACCGCGGCGGTCACCCTGCACCCGCGCAACGGCACCACCGCCGGCGTCGGCGCGCTCGGCACCCGCCCCACCCCGGCCGGCCAGACCGCCGCCTTCACCGACGACCCCAAGCTGGGCGAGGCCGACTGGGCCGGCGCCGTCGACCGGGCCACCCCGGCCAAGACGGGCTTCACCACCGGCCCGTTGACCGCCCCGCTGCGGCTCTCCGGCGCCGGCACGGTGACCGTCACCGCCACCCCCAGCACCACCAGCGCCCGCCTCTCCGCCGTCCTCGTCGACCTCGGCCCGGACACCATCCGCAACTACGCCGGCGACGGCGAGGGCATCGTCACCCGCACCACCACGAGCTGCTGGGGCGCCGGCACCACCGGCGACACCGGCTGTTTCAAGGACACCGCCGCCGACACCCGCAAGGTCGGCTTCACCGTCTTCAGCCGCGGCTGGGCCGACCTCGGCCACGCCACCGACCCGCGGCACGGCCACCCGCTCACCCCCGGCAAGCCCTACACCCTCACCGTCCAACTCGCCGCCAGCGACCACATCGTGCCCGCCGGCCACCGGCTCGCGCTCATCGTCGCCGGCACCGACAAGGACCTGATCGACCCGCCCGCCTCCCAGCCCACCCTCACCCTCGACCTGCCCCGCACCACCGCCCGCCTCCCGCTGACCGGCGGCGCCCCGGCCCTCGCCCGGGCCACCGCGGGCTCTCCGACGGCCGGCCACCCGGTCCGGCCCGGCGACGGCATCGCCCCGCCGGCGCCGCTCAGCCGACTGCCGTAGGGAAACCGAGGGCGATCGCACGACCAGGGGCCGCTCCGCGGGTACGGGGCGGCCCCACCACCCGCCGACCCACGAAAGGCACCCCGTGGCACCCCTGCGCGCACCCCGCCCCCGCGGCCTCGCCCTCGGCGCCCTGGCGGCCGCCGGCACCGTCGCGTTCGCCCCGTTCCCGCCCGCGCCCACCGCCCCAACGCCCCTACCACGCACGGGATTCGAGACCAGTCACGGCGCCCGCTGGACCAGTGGTCCGGAGGAGACCGCGTTCCTGGCCGCCGTGGACCGGGCCTCCCCGCGGGTCCGCGTCGACCGGATCGGCAGCACCGTCCAGGGCCGCCCGCTACGGCTCGTCCGGATCGGCGCCCCGACCCCCGAGGACCCCGCCGCCGTCCGCCGCGGCAACTCCGTGCTGCTGGTCTGCTCCCAACACGGCGACGAACCCGCCGGCCGGGAAGCCTGCCTGAGCACCGTCCGCGACCTCGCCCGCGCCACCGACCCGGCCACCACCCGCCTCCTCGCGCACACCAGCGTCCTGGTCGTCCCCACCGCCAACCCCGACGGCCGGGCCGCCGACACCCGCGGCAACGCCGACCGCACCGACCTCAACCGCGACCACCTCGCACTGGCCACCCCCGAGGCCCGGGCGATCGCCGCGGTGCTCCGCGACTACCGCCCCGACACCGTCTACGACCTGCACGAATACACCCCCAAGCCGCCCTGGTACGACCGCGACCTGCTCTCCCTGTGGCCGCGCAACCGCAACACCGCGGCCCCCGTCCACCGCGCCTCCACCACGCTGTCCCGCTACTTCGTCGCCCCCGCCGCCCAACGGGCCGGCTTCAGCACCGGCGTCTACGGCATCTGGACCGACCCGGTGACCGGTGCCCCCGTCAAGCAGGTCGCCGGCGACGGCCAGGAGCGCATCCTGCGCAACACCGCCGGCATCAAGGGCTCCGTCGCGCTGCTCGTGGAGACCCGCGCCGACGGCCAGCGGCTCACCGTCGGGCCGGCCGACCCGGCGGGCGGCAACCGCCGCCGGGTGGCCGCCCAACGCGCCGCCCTGAAGGGCCTGTTCGCCTTCCTCGACCGGGAGCGCGGACGCATCGAGACGGCCACCACCGCGGCCCGGGCCGCCGGCCTGGCCGACCGCGGCCCGGTCTACCTCGGCGGCGCCGACAACGAACCCCCGGCCCCGGACCGGGTGTTGACCCGCCCGCCGCGCGCCTACCGGCTGGACGCCGCGCAGTTCGCCCGGGTCCGCGCGGTCCTCGCGGCGCACGGGGTGGGCTGGCGACCGGACGGCGGTGACGGCGGCGTCACCGTGCCGCTGCGCCAACCCCTGCGCGCGCTGGTCCCGTTGCTGCTCGACGGGCGGGCCGACGGCCACCTCGTGGCCGGTACACCGCTCGACCGCTGAGCCGGCGGCGGGTTCAGCCCGCCAGCTCCGCGCGCACCAGCCGCAGCACCTCGTCCGCGCACCCCCAGGACACCGTCACCCCGGCGCCCCCGTGCCCGTAGTTGTGCACGCACACCGTCCCGTCCGGCAGCCGTTCGGCCGCCAGCCGCACCGCCGGGCGGGCCGGCCGCAGCCCCACCCGGTGCGCCAGCACGCGGGCCCGCGCCACCTCGGGGACGTACCGGGCGCAGCGCGCCACGATCGCCTCCGCCACCGCCGGGTCGGGCTCCCGCGACCAGGCGCCCTCCCGCGCCGTCCCGCCCAGCACCAGGCCGTAGGGGTGCGGGAGCAGGTACGTGGTGTCCGCCGACCCCGCGTCGGCGGCGCTGAACCACTCCGTCACGCCCGGGTTCTCCACGATCACCAACTGGCCCTGGACCGGGTGCACTTCGGCGTCCGGCACCAGCTCGCGGGCGCCCAGCCCGGAGCAGTTCACCACCGCCCGGGCGCCCTCGGCCGCCTCCGCCAGCGACGCCACCGGCCGCGCCACCACCGTCCCGCCGGCCGCCGCCAACCGCCGCTCCAGATACCGCAGGTACACCGGCATCTCCACCAGCGGCGTGCGGGCCCGCCACCCCGCGGCGCAGCCCGGCGGCAGCTCCTCGGCGCGCGCCCGCCGCAGCCCCGGCACCGCCGCGTACCAGGCTTCCAGGCCCTCCTCGGGGGCGTCGCCCCCGGCGTCCGCCTGGATCCCCGCCACCAGCCGCGCCCCGGTCTCCGCCGGCCGCCCCGCGAGCCCGGTGAACACCTCCAGCGAGCGCAGCGACCACCGGACCGCCTCGTCGTACGGCCGGATCCGGTACGGCCAGCACAGGCCGCCGGCCACCGCCGAGGTCGTCCCGCCGGCCCCGCCCCGGGCCAGCACCCGGACCCGATGGCCGGCCTCGGCGAGCACGATCGCCGAGCTCAGCCCGATCACCCCGCCGCCGACCACGCTTATCTCCGGGGCCACCGCCCGCTCCTCGGTCATCTCCGCGCCTCCTCGGGTTCCGCATCCGTGCCCTGCCCCCGTCGCCTGGATCTTGTCCGGGTGTGACGTACACGTAACCCTCCGGCAGCGAACCGGACGGAAACGGAAAGTACGCTGGTAGGGCCCCCGAAGGCCCGGCCCGCGCCGCGCCGCCGGCCGGGCCCCGGCACCGTCGGCCGATGACGCCCCTCGGATCCGCCCGCGACCACCCGTGGCCGCGCCCCGTATCCCGTACGCCCGCCATCGCCCGAGGAGCCCCATGCCCCGCCACCGGCGCGCCCTGCCCGCCTGGCTCGCCCACCCCTTCCGCTGGCAGCGGCTGCCCGTGCCGTGGGCGGCGGTGGTCCGGGGTGCGCTCTGCGCGGGACCGCTGCTCGGCGCGGGACTGGCCACCGGCCACCCGGCGCCCGGCGTGCTGACCGCCCTCGGCTCGATGCTGGCCGGCGTCAACGACCGCCCCGGCACCCGGCGCACCGGCATCGTCCACATCGGCCTGCCCGCGCTGGCCTCCGCGCTCGGCATGCTGATGGGGGCCTCGCTCCGGGCGGCCGACGCGGGGTGGTGGGTGGTGCCGGCGCTGGCCGTGGTCGGCTTCGTCTCCGGCGCCGGCAGCCTCGCCGGACCGGTGCGCTCCACCGCCGGGATGCAGATGCTCGCCGCCACCGTCCTCGGCGCCGGCATGCCGCTGCCCGGGGCGCCCTGGGCGAAGGCGCTGTGCGTCCTCGCCGGCTGCCTCTGGCTGCTCCTGCTCCGCCTCGTGCTGCGGACACCGCGCCCCGCCGGCGGTCCGCTCAACGGCGAACGGGCCGCCGTCGCCGCGGTCTTCGACGCGCTCGCCGACGCCCTGGCGGCGGTCGGCGGTCCCGGTGCGGAGCCGGCCCGGCGCCGCCTCACCGCCGCCCTGGACCGCGCCGACGAGGCCCTGCGGCTGCGCCGCCTCACCAGTCGCCTGCTGTGCCGCCCCGCCCGCACCGAGGAACTGCTGCTCGCCGAGCGGTTCGCCGCCGCCACCGCGCTCTGCGAGGCCAGCGTCGCGCTGCTGTGGGAGGCCCGGCCGCTTACGCCCCGGGTCGCCGCGAGCCCTCGCCGGTTCGCCGACGCGCTGCGCACCGGCCGGCCACCGGGCCGGCTCTCCGCCCCGGAGAACAGCTCCGCCGCCCGCGGCGCCTTCGACCACGCGCTGCTGGACGCCGCCGTCGCGTTCGCCAGGGAACGGCCGGAGCCGCGGCCCGCGCCCGGCGTCGACGCCCCGCCCGCCCGGCCGGCGCGCGCCCGCCGCGCCCTCGGCCCGGCCGCCCGGGACTACGGGCTGCGGGTCGCCCTCTGCATCGGCACCAGCACCGCCGCGGCCCTGCTGCTCCGCGCCGAGCACTGGTACTGGCTCCCGGCGACCGTCACCTTCCTCGTCAAGCCGGACCTCGGCCCGCTGTTCTCGCGTACGGTCAACCGCTTCGCCGGCACCGCGGCCGGCGTCCTGGTCTTCGCCGCCGCCGGGCTGCTGTTCCCCGGCGGCTGGTGGCCCGCCCTGATCGCCGGCGCGGCCGGCGCGCTGCTGCCGTTCGCCACCCGGCACTTCGCGCTCCAGACCGGCGCGATCACGCTGATGGTGCTGTCCTTCGTGTACGTCGGCGGCGCACCTCAGGCCGCCGGCGAACGGATCGTCGACACCTCCCTCGCCTGCGCGATCGTGCTCGTCGTCGGCCACCTCCCGCGCCTCGCCGACCCGCGCCGTCGCGTCGGCCCACGCGTCACGGAGGCCCTGCGCAGCACCGAACGCTTCCTGCGCCACGTCCTGGAGCCGCGGCCCGACGAGACCGATCCCGCCCGGCGGCTGGCGCTGCGCCGGGACGCCTACCGGACGCTGGCCCAGGCCCGGGCGGCCGCCGAGACCGCCGCCGCGGAGTTCCGCACGGCCCGCGCCGCCGACCCCGACTGGCTGGCCATCGTCACCGCCGTGGAGCGCATCGTCGACGCCGCCACCGCCTGCGCGGTCCGCCTCGACCGCGGCGCCCACCGCCCGAGCCCGGAGGAGGCCGAGCGCCTTGGTCGCGCCCTGGCCGCCATGGCCGACGCGCTGGAGGACCCGCACCGCCGCCCGTCCGGCACCCCGCCCCCGGCCCTCCGCCCCATCCCGGACTGCGCCACCCTCACCGCCGTCGCCACCGAACTGGAACGGCTCCGGGAGTACGCCGGCGCCCACTGAGGGGACGGGCGGCCGCCCCGCGTACGGCGAGCGGGGCGGCCGCACGTCGTCCCAACGGGGCGGCGGGGGAGGGGCGTTGGGCCTCTCCCACACGGGATCCGGATCGTCGGCGGACTCACGGGATCGGCTACGGAGTTCCCGCCGACACCCCCGTTGCGCCCTCGGCCGGGCCCTCGGTGGCCCGCCGGCGGGCCCGGACCGCCTCCGCCGCCCCGCCGAGCGCCAGCGCGGCCGTCACCAGCAGGGCGCTGACCCAGAGCGGGGCGCGGTAGCCGAAGCCCGCGGCGAGCGCGACGCCGCCCAGCCAGGGGCCGGCCGCCGCGCCCACGTTGAGCGCCGCGGTCGCGAAACCGCCGCCCAGCGTGGGCGCTTCGGCCGCCGCGTAGAGCACCCGCGCGATCAGGGTGGAGCCGACCGCGAACGACAGCGCCCCCTGGACGAAGACCAGCACGACCGCGGCCACCGCATCGCCGGCCGCCAGCGCGAACGCCGCCCAGCCCGCGAGCAGTGCCGCGCCGCCGACCGCGAGCACCGGCCGGGGCCGCCGGTCCGCCAGTCGCCCGCCGGCCGTGACGCCGACGAACGAGCCGAGCCCGAACAGCGCCAGCACCACCGGCACCCCGGCCGCCCCGAACCCGGTGACGTCGGTGACCAGCGGCGCGAGGTAGGTGAAGGTGCAGAAGGTGGCGCCGTTGACCAGCGCGCCCAGCAGCAGGGCCACCAGCAGCCGCGGGCGGCGCAGCGCCCGCAGCTCACCGCGCGCGTCCGGCACCGCGACGCCCGCACCGGATCCGGCCGCACCGTCGGCACCGTCCGGAACACCCGTCCCGCCCGGCAGCGACCGCACCAGCGCGACGACCGCCGGCACCGACACCGCGGCCACCGCCCAGAACGCGGCGCGCCAGCCCCACTCCTGCCCCAACACGGCACCCGCCGGAACGCCCGCGATACAGGCCAGCGTCGTGCCGCCCAACAGGACGGAGGTCGCCCGCCCCTTGGCGTCGGGCGCGACCACCGCGGCCGCGGTCGCCAACGCCATCGCCAGGAAGCCGGCGTTGGCCAGCGCCGCCACCACGCGGGTGGCCAACAGCACCGCGAAGCTGGTGGTCACCGCGCCGACGACATGGACCGACAGGAAGGCGACCAGGAAGACCAGCAGCGCGCGCCGCCGCGGCCAGCGCCGGCTCAGCAGCGCCATCAGCGGCGCCCCTACCACCATCCCGACCGCGAACGCCGACGTCAGCGCGCCCGCGGCCGGGATGGACACCGCCAGTTCGGCGGCGATGTCCGGGATCAGCCCGGACAGCATGAACTCGGACGTGCCCTGCGCGAAAACCGCCAGCGCGAGCACGTAGAGAACGAATGGCATCGACAAGATCTCCGCAACCACACCGTGGACCGGCCCGGACCGCGGGGCACCGTCGGCGGGACCGACGGTGCGCGGAACGACCGGTGAGGGAAGCGGCAGCCCCGGCTACCGCGATGACAAGACCTGCCCGGTACGGGCGGCCCGGTGGTGGGTGAGGACCTCTACGTGGCGGCGCGCAACGGCGCCCGCCGGCACGGCGGCAGCCCGAAGGGTCGGCACCGCGGCCGCGGAACGGCAACGTGAGGAGCCACCGGACGACGCCCGGTGGCTAGCGTCTTGAGGACTCGGGGCTGGACATGATCCGCAGGCTAACCGCGCGCCCCGGCCCGCGTCCACGGCTTTCTCCGCGTACGGCCGCGACGCGCGCACCGGCCCGGCGACGACACCGCGCGGCAGCGGGAGGCCGTCCCGCTGCCGCACGGTGAGGTCGCCGAACGTCAGCGCCCCTTCTTGTCGTTCAGCAGCCCGGCCCGCCGCAGCGCGTCCGCCATCGCGTCGTTGACCGGCCCGGCGTCCCGGCCGCCACCGCGGCGCTCGCCGCCCCGCTGGCCGCCGCCCTGCCGCTGCCGCGGCGCGCCGCCCCGGCCGCCCTCGCGCGGTCCCCGGCCCCCGCCGCCGGCGCCACCGCCGGCGCGCCGCTCGCCGCCACCGGCCGGCGCGCCCTTGGCGGGCTCGTCATCCAGCCGCAGGGTCAACGAGATCCGCTTGCGCGGGATGTCGACGTCGAGCACCTTGACCCGGACGATGTCGCCGGGCTTGACCACGTCCCGCGGGTCCTTGACGAAGTTCTTCGACATCGCCGACACGTGCACCAGGCCGTCCTGGTGGACGCCGACGTCCACGAACGCCCCGAAGGCGGCGACGTTGGTCACCACGCCCTCCAGGACCATCCCCGACTGCAGGTCGCCGATCTTCTCCACGCCGTCCTTGAACGTCGCGGTGCGGAACTCGGGACGCGGGTCCCGGCCCGGCTTCTCCAGCTCCTGGAGGATGTCGGTCACCGTCGGCAGGCCGAAGGAGTCGTCCACGAAGTCGTCCGGCCGCAGCGAGCGCAGCACCGTCGTGTTGCCGATCAGCGAACCCACCTCGCTGCCCGCCGACTTCACCATCCGCCGCACCACCGGATACGCCTCCGGGTGCACGCTGGAGGCGTCCAACGGGTCGTCGCCGTCCCGGATCCGCAGGAACCCCGCGCACTGCTCGTACGCCTTGGGGCCCAGCCGCGGCACGTCCTTGAGCGCCTTGCGGGAGCGGAACGGGCCGTTGCCGTCCCGGTGGGTGACGATGTTCTCGGCCAGGCCCGAGCTGATGCCGGAGACCCGGGCGAGCAGCGGCGCGGAGGCGGTGTTGACGTCCACGCCGACGCCGTTGACACAGTCCTCGACCACCGCGTCAAGCGAGCGCGACAACTTGGTCTCGGCCAGGTCGTGCTGGTACTGACCGACCCCGATCGACTTGGGGTCGATCTTGACCAGTTCGGCCAGCGGGTCCTGGAGGCGACGGGCGATGGACACCGCGCCGCGCAGCGACACGTCCAGGTCCGGCAGCTCCTGGGAGGCGAACGCGGAGGCCGAGTAGACCGAGGCGCCGGCCTCGGAGACCATCACCTTCGTCAGCTTCAGCTCCGGCTGTGCGGCGATCAGTTCGGTCGCCAGCTTGTCGGTCTCCCGGGAGGCGGTGCCGTTGCCGATCGCGATCAGCTCGACCCGGTGCTCCCGGGCCAGCCGCGCCAGGGTGGCCAGCGCCGCGTCCCACTTCTGCTGCGGCACGTGCGGGTAGATCGTCTCGGTCGCCGCCACCTTGCCGGTCGCGTCCACCACGGCGACCTTCACGCCCGTGCGGAAACCGGGGTCCAGGCCCATCGTGGCGCGCGTCCCGGCGGGCGCCGCCAGCAGCAGGTCGCGCAGGTTCGCGGCGAAGACCCGGACCGCCTCGTCCTCGGCGGCCTGCCGCAGCCGCAGCCGCAGGTCGATCCCGAGGTGTACCTGGACGCGGGTGCGCCAGGCCCAACGGACCGTGTCCTGGAGCCACTTGTCGGCCGGCCGGCCGCGGTCGACGATGGCGAAGCGGTGCGCGATCGACCGCTCGTAGGAGCTGGGGCCCTCGGCGGCCTCCGCCGGGTCCTCCGGCTCCAGGTTGAGGTCGAGGACCTCCTCCTTCTCGCCGCGCAGCATCGCCAGCACCCGGTGCGAGGGCAACTCGGTGAACGGCTCGGCGAAGTCGAAGTAGTCGGCGAACTTGGCGCCCTCCTCCTCCTCCTTGCCGGCCCGCACCTTCGCCGCGACCCGGCCGCGCGTCCACATCCGCTCGCGCAACTCGCCGATCAGGTCCGCGTCCTCGCTGAACCGCTCGGTGAGGATCGCCCGCGCGCCCTCCAGGGCCGCGGCCGGATCGGCCACGCCCTTGTCCGCGTCCACGAACGCCGCGGCGGCCGCGGCCGGTTCCACCGACGGGTCGTCCAACAGCCCGTCGGCCAGCGGCGTGAGCCCCGCCTCGCGGGCGATCTGTGCCTTGGTGCGCCGCTTGGGCTTGAACGGCAGGTAGATGTCCTCAAGCCGGGCCTTGGACTCCGCCCCGCGGATCTGCGCCTCCAGGGCGGCGTCCAGCTTGCCCTGGGACCGCACGGACTCCAGGACGGCACTCCGCCGCTCCTCCAACTCCCGCAGGTAGCGCAGCCGCTCCTCCAGGGAGCGCAACTGCGCGTCGTCGAGCATCTCGGTCGCTTCCTTGCGGTAGCGCGCGATGAACGGGACGGTCGAGCCGCCGTCGAGCAGTTCGACCGCGGCCTTCACCTGCCGCTCCCTGACGCCGAGCTCGTCGGCGATCCTCGCTTCGATGGACCCGAGCGCCCCGATGGGCTCAGTGGCTGCCGTCACGTTGATCCTGCCCGCCTTCCAGCGACTTGCCTTGAAGCCTGCATTGTGCCGGTTGGCGGCCCGGGCTGTCGCACCGCCCGGCCGGGAGCGCCGGGGTGTGAGAAGTCGCACGCGCCCCGGCGCTCACCACGCACTACTCGTCGCTGAACAACTGCTGCGGGAACGCCCCGGCCTCCATCAGGCGCGCGGTGAACCCGGCCGCCAGCTCGGTCAGTCGGGCCACGCCCGCCGCCCCCAGGTGCTCGTACGGCGCCCGGTCCAGCCGGTCCGTCGCCCGCTCCAGGTCCTTGCGCAGCGCCACCCCGGCCTCGGTCAGCTCGTGCTCGGCGGCCAGCAGGCCCCGTACGCGCAGCCGTTCCTGTGCGGCGGTCAGCTCCTCCGGCGTCCAGCCGCGGGTCGCCAGGATGCCGCGGTAGCTCATCCCGCGCCCGCTGGCGGTGTGCGTGACCAGCGCCTCCACCGGGTCCAGTTCGGCGTCCAGCAGCGTCATCAGGTGGCCGTCGCCACGGTGTTCGCGCAGCAGCGACGCGGCGTGCCAGTAGGCGAGGTGCGGGGCGTCGGGCACCGGCAGGTCGGCGTGCGCGGCGTACAGCGGCCGCGCGTGCGGGGCGCAGCCCTCGGTGGCGCGCAGCGCCAGCCCGGCCGCCTCCGCCATCTCCGGCGACTCCACCACGGCGTCGCCGAGCTGCCGGCGCAGCGAGGCGTCCACCGCGCGCAGCCGGGCGTCCAGGACGGCCGCCGGCGTGGTCACCGTCCAGACCTGCGGGAGGTGCTCCGCGATCAGCGCGGGCTTGAAGGAGAAGAAGGTCGCGGCCACCGTCCCGGGGCCCACCGCGCCCATCGCTGCGCTCCGGGTGGCGAAGTACCCGGCGCGCCCCTCGGGAACGCCCAACCCGGCGATCCCGGCGGCGAGTTCGGGGGCGAAGTAGTGCGCGGAGTGGAAGGGGTTGAGGGCGTTGTGACAGTGCCGTCCGGCCCGTTCGGGCAGTGCGCTGGAAGAGGTCATGCGAGCAGGTTACCGACCCGTTGGTATGTCGCTGCGGGGAGCTCCCCGCAGTGGGGCCCGCGGACCCGGGCACGGCAGGAAAGGTGGGAAACTCGTCATTGCCGCCATCGCCTCCGTTGCCCAGGATGGAGGGCATGGAACAGCGCGACGTGCTGGTCGTCCTCTACGACGGCGTGCAGAGCCTCGACGTCTCCGGACCGGTCGAGGTCTTCAGCGGTGCCGAGCGCGGTAGCCCCGGCGCGTACCGCATCCGCACCGCGAGCCTGGACGGTGCCCCGGTCCGCACCACCAGCGGCCTGACCCTCGTCCCGGACACCACGCTGGACGCCGCCGCGCCCCCGCACACCCTCCTCGTCCCGGGCGGTGAGGGCACCAGCACCCCCGACCCCCGACTGGTCGCCTGGCTGCGGGCGCGGGCCCCGCACGCCCGCCGCAAGGTCTCGGTGTGCAGCGGCGCCTTCCTGCTGGCCGCGGCCGGCCTGTTGGACGGGCGCCGGGCCACCACCCACTGGGCGCTGTGCGACCGACTCGCCGCCGAACACCCCGCGGTCCGCGTCGCCCCCGAGCCGATCTACGTCCGCGACGGCGACGTGGCCACCTCCGCGGGCGTCACCGCCGGCATCGACCTGGCGCTGGCCCTGGTCGAGGAGGACCTCGGCCGCGACCTCGCCCTGACCGTCGCCCGCCACCTCGTCGTCTTCCTCCGCCGGCCCGGCAACCAGACCCAGTTCAGCGCCCAACTCGCCGCCCAGACCGCCGAGCGCCGCCCGCTGCGCGACGTCCAGCAGTGGATCTCCGAGAACCCCGCCGCGGACCTCTCCGTCGAGGCGCTGGCCGACCGCGCCCGGCTCTCCCCACGGCACTTCGCCCGCGCCTTCCGCGACGAGACCGGGATGACGCCCGGCCGCTACGTCGACCGGGTCCGCCTGGAGGCGGCCCGCCGGCGCCTGGAGGACACCGCGGACGGCATCGAGCGGATCTCCCGGCAGTGCGGCTACGGCACCGCCGAGGCGATGCGCCGCGCCTTCGTCCGGGTCCTCGGCGCCTCCCCGGCCGAGTACCGCCGCCGCTTCCGGCCCGCCCCGCCGCCCCCGTAGCGGGGGCCCACCGACCACCACCCGACCACACCCACCACATCAGGAACGAGGACCCCATGCAGATCGCCATCCTGCTCTACGACCGCTTCACCGCCCTCGACGCCATCGGCCCCTACGAGACCCTCGGCCTGATCCCGGGCGCCGAGGTGGTCTTCGTCGGTGAACGCACCGGCCTGCACCGCACCGACAAGGGCTCCCTCGCGGTGGCCGTGGACGCCGCGCTGGGCGACGTCACCGCGCCGGACCTCGTCGTCGTCCCCGGCGGCCCCGGACAGGCCGCGCTCATGGACGACGGCCCGGTGCACGACTGGCTCCGGGCCGTGGACGCCGGCACCACCTGGACCACCTCCGTGTGCACCGGTTCGCTCATCCTCGCCGCCGCCGGTCTCCTCAAGGGCCGCCGGGCCACCTCCCACTGGCTCGCGCTGGACCAACTGCCCGCCTACGGCGCCGAACCGACGGGGGAGCGGGTGGTCTTCGACGGCAAGTACGTCACCGCCGCCGGCGTCTCCTCCGGCATCGACATGGGCCTGGCCCTGGCCGGCCGGATCGCCGGCGACCACATCGCGCAGACGATCCAGCTCGGCATCGAGTACGACCCGCAGCCGCCCTACGACGCGGGCGCCCCGGACAAGGCCCCCGCCGACGTCGTCGCGGGCCTGCGCGAACACGGCCGCACCATCCTGGCCGGCGAGCGGTGGCGGGACCAGGTCGCCGACGGGAAGTGACCGCACACCGGTCCTAGGGGGCGGCGGCCCCGGCTCAGCCCGCCGGCCACCGGAAGCGCGGTGCCCTGCGCTCCAGGAAGGCCGCCGCCCCCTCCGCGATCTCGCCGCACTCCCGCGCCTGCGCCGCCCAGTGCGCCCCGCGCGCCTCGGCCGCCTCCGCCGGCACGTCCCAGGTGCCGTCGGCCAGTTCCTTCGCCGCGGTCTGGGTCAGCAGCGACCGGCTCGCCAGCACCGCGGTGAACTCCGCGATCCGCTTGTCCAACTCGCCCTCGGCCAGCACCTCGTCCACCAGCCCGGTCCGCAGCGCCCGCGCGCAGTCGATCAACTCCCCCGAGAACAACAGGTACTTGGCGGCCGACGGCCCCACCAGGCGGACCAGTCGCCGGGTCGCCGACGCCGGATACGCCACCCCCAGCTTGGCCGGCGTCACCCCGAACAGTGCCCCCTCCTCCGCGAACCGCAGATCGCAGGCGGCCGCCAACTGGGCGCCGCCGCCCACGCAGTAGCCGCGTATCGCCGCCACCGTCGGCCGGGGAAAGGCCGCCAGCGCCTCCTCGGCCGCCACCGCCAGTCCCTCCGAGGCGCCCGACGCGTCCCGCAGCGACCCGATGTCCGCCCCCGCGCAGAACGTCCCCCCGTCCCCGGTCAGCACCAGCGCCCGCACCGCGGGGTCCGCCGCCAGCCGCGCCAGCAGTGGCGGCAGCTCCCGCCACATCCCGACAGTCATCGCATTGCGCTTGCCGGTGTTGCTGATGGTGACGGTGGCCGTGCCGCCGTCGACATGCGTCCTCAGAGCCGGTTCCATGCCGGGATATTAGGGCGCCTCCGGGGCGCCGCGCCGGATACGATCGACGGTCTGATGTCTGCCACCCTCGTCGCCAAAGACCTCGCCGCCGGCCACGGCGAGCGCGTCCTGTTCTCCGGCCTTGACCTGGTCGTCGCCCCCGGCGACGTGATCGGCCTGGTCGGCGCCAACGGGGCGGGCAAGTCCACCCTGCTGCGCCTGCTGGCCGGCCTGACGCCCCCGGAAGAGGGCGCCCTCGCGCTCAGCCCGCCCACCGCCACCATCGGCCACCTCCCACAGGAGCCCGACCGGCGCCTAGGAGAGTCGGTCCGCGCCTTCCTCGCCCGTCGCACCGGCGTGGCCGAGGCCCAACGCGCCCTGGACGCCGCCACCGAGGCCCTGGCCGACGAGCGCCCCGGCGCCGACGACGCCTACGCCACCGCCCTGGAGCGCTGGCTGGCCCTGGGCGCCGCCGACCTCGACGACCGCGCCGAGGAGACCGCCGCCCAACTCGGCCTGGCCGTCAGCCTCGACCAGCCGATGACCGCCCTCTCCGGCGGCCAGGCCGCCCGTGCCTCGCTCGCCTCCCTGCTGCTCTCCCGCTACGACGTCTTCCTCCTCGACGAGCCCACCAACGACCTCGACCTGGACGGCCTGGACCGGCTGGAGTCCTTCGTCGCCGGGCTGCGCGCCGGTACCGTCCTGGTCAGCCACGACCGCGAGTTCCTGGCCCGCACGGTCACCCGCGTCGTCGAACTCGACCTCGCCCAGCAGCAGGTCAACACCTACGGCGGCGGCTACGCGGCGTACCTGGAGGAGCGCGAGTGGGCCCGCCGGCACGCCCGCGAGCGCTACGAGGAGTACGCCGACACCAGGTCCGCCCTGGAGACCCGGGCGCACACCCAGCGCAACTGGATGGAGAAGGGCGTCCGCAACGCCCGCCGCAAGGCCACCGACAACGACAAGCTCGGCCGCAAGGGCCGGGTCGAGGCCACCGAGAAGCAGGCCGCCAAGGCCAAGCAGACCCAGCGGATGATCGAGCGGCTGGAGGTCGTCGAGGAGCCCCGCAAGGAGTGGGAGCTGCGGATGGAGATCGCCGCGGCCCCCCGCGCCGGCGCCGTGGTCGCCACCCTCCGGCAGGCCGAGGTGCGCCGCGGCGCCTTCCGCCTCGGCCCGGTGGACCTCCAGATCGACTGGGCGGACCGGGTCGCCATCACCGGCCCCAACGGCTCCGGCAAGTCCACCCTGCTCGCCGCCCTCCTGGGCCGGCTGCCGCTGGACTCCGGCGCGGCCGCGCTCGGCCCCGGCGTGGTGGTCGGCGAGATCGACCAGGCCCGCGGCCAACTGTTCCACGGCAGCGGCGACCCCACCCTGCTGGACGCCTTCCGGGCCGCCGTGCCGGACCTGGCCCCCGCCGACGTGCGCACCCTGCTCGCCAAGTTCGGCCTCAAGGCGGCCCATGTGCTGCGCCCCGCGCACACCCTCTCGCCCGGGGAGCGCACCCGCGCCGCCCTGGCCCTCCTCCAGGGCCGCGGCGTCAACCTCCTGGTGCTCGACGAGCCCACCAACCACCTCGACCTGCCGGCCATCGAGCAGTTGGAGTCCGCGCTCGCCTCGTACCCGGGGACCCTGCTGCTGGTCACCCACGACCGCCGGATGCTGGCGGCGGTGCACACCACGCGCCGCATCGAGGTCGACGGCGGACGGATCACCGACCGCGCGGTGTGACCGTTCCCGGCGACCGTTCCGGCTTTCGATTTGTCACCGCGCCGGCCGCCCCGTAAGGTACTCCGAGTCGACGCGGGGTGGAGCAGCTCGGTAGCTCGCTGGGCTCATAACCCAGAGGTCGCAGGTTCAAATCCTGTCCCCGCTACTGAAGAGACGATAGGCCCGGTGCCCAGGCACCGGGCCTGTCGTCGTTTCCGCACCCTGCGCGCTTCCCCGCTCACCCTGCCCCCTCCCGTAATACGCGGTATACCGGGACAAAACGGTCCTTGATCGAGGAGGCGGCGATGGTCGGCAGGTCCAAGTCCCCCCGGCGCAGCCCGGCGGCCCGGCTGGGGCGCAGCTTCGGACTGCTCGCGGCGCTCGGGATCATCCTCGTGCTGGCCGGGATCGTGGGACTGATCTACGTCGGCGTGGCCACCCTGACCACGATGCTGCTCTTCGGCTGGCTGCTGCTGATCGGTGGCCTGGTGGGGCTGGCGCAGGCGATCCAGTCCCGGGGCACGAACTTCTTCTGGCTCGCGGTGGTCGTCGCGGCGCTGAACATCGCGGCCGGCGTGGTGGTGATCCGCCGGCCCGAGGCCAGCGCCGCCGCCCTGACCATGTTCGCCGCCCTGCTCTTCCTGGCCGGCGGACTGTTCCGGCTGGTCGGCTCCGTCGTGGTGCGCGGACCGCAGTTCGGCTGGACGCTCCTCCAGGGCGTCATCGGCCTGTTGCTCGGCATCCTGGTGCTCGCCAACTGGCCGCACAGCAGCCTCTACGTCATCGGCACCTTCTTCTCGCTGGAGCTCCTCTTCGACGGGCTGGGCCTGCTCGCCATGGGACTCGGCGGCCGCCGGGTGGTCGACATGGTCGAGGGCGGCAGAGTGGCTTGATCCCTACCCCGGCGCCGACGGATTTGTCCGGACGCCGGGAACGCCCCCCGATGCCGCGCCGAAAATACGAAAGTGAAGCGACGGGACGTGTCACGAGGCCGCTCAATTCCGCCAGAATCGACCAATTGCCGTCGATAGGCGCTGACTTGTGTTCAGGAGGCCGGCCAGGACCGGCGCATTCTCAACACTCGTCCTGTGAGGATGCCTTCCGGACCCCCTGCAGAACCCCCCGAGGAGCTGACCTCCCCGCTCGCGTACGAAGGTGTCTGGCGGTTCACCGCCCCGGCACTGGAGTCGTCGGTGCCCCAGGCGCGCCACGCGGTCCGGGATCTGCTCGCCGAACAGCGCGTGCCCGTCGCCGACGACGTCCTCGACGGGCTGCTGCTGATCGTCTCCGAACTGGTCACCAACGCCGTCCGGCACGCGGCGCTGCTCTCCCCGCAGATCGCCGTCCAGCTCACCCTCGGCGCCGGCTGGCTGCGGA
Organism: Streptomyces sp. NPDC090442; assembly: GCF_044769405.1. Taxonomy (NCBI): domain Bacteria; kingdom Bacillati; phylum Actinomycetota; class Actinomycetes; order Kitasatosporales; family Streptomycetaceae; genus Streptomyces; species Streptomyces sp. NPDC090442. Next base: position 148,346 of record NZ_JBIVXW010000007.1, on the reverse strand, counting down.
TCGCGGTCGAGGACGACCACCCCTACCGCCCCAAGGCGCTTGAGGCGGACGAGGGCGACATCGGCGGCCGCGGCCTGTGGCTGGTCAAGGTGCTCACCGCGGAGGTGGGCGGCAAGTGCGACGTGGAGCTCACCGCCGGCGGCGGCAAGGCGATCTGGGCCGAGCTGCCGCTGATCCCGCTGGCTACCAGCCCGCCGACTGCCCGGTGAGCTCGCGGACCGCCGGACGCGCCGCGTCCAGCACGGTCATGAACCACGCCGAGAACGGCGCCCGGGCATGCCGCTCGGCCAGCTCCGCCGGCGTGACGAAGGCGGTCTCGGAGATCTCCTCCGGGTCTGGCGCCGGCTCGGTGCGCAGCAGCCCCACGAACAGGTGGTTGTACTCCTGCTCCACCAGACCGGAGTCCGGATCAGGATGGTTGTAGCGCACCGTCCCGGCCTCGGCGAGCAGCGCCGGGGCCACTCCGAGCTCTTCCGCGGTCCGCCGGGCCGCGGCCGCGAACGGCGTCTCCCCGGGATACGGGTGGCCGCAGCAGGTGTTGGACCACACGCCGGGGGAGTGGTACTTCGACAGCGCCCGGCGCTGGAGCAGCAGCCGTCCCTTCTCGTCGAAGAGGAAGACCGAGAACGCGCGGTGCAACTGCCCCGGCGGCTGGTGCGCCGCCAGCTTCTCCGCGGTGCCGACCGTCCTGCCGTCCTCGTCGACCAGCTCCAGCATGATCGGCTCGGCGGCGCCGTCCGGTGCCCCCACCGCAGAGGTTCCGGCGGTCTGTCCCTTGGGAGGTGTGATCGGCATGCCCATCCTTGTCGTCGGTCGTCGGTGTCAAGTCTGCCCCACCAGGCCGGCCATCTTCGGCAGAGCGCCGCCCGGTGCGGCCACGGTCGCGGGCCCGCCGCCGGCATGGCCCTCGCCACAGCCGCCCCCTGGCAACCGTGACCAGCCCCCGCATATCCGGCACCCGGCCCGCCGGCCAGTTGTTCCGGCGCGCCCCGATCCACCATGATGATCGCGGCAGGCGCAGCCGTCGGTCACCCGATCGAGTGGTGAATGCATGGTGAACGGCCGCATCCCGCGATCAGATAGCCTCTGCCGACGTGCCCCCGGTCTTCCACGGCCCGGTGTGCCACGCCCGCCGCCCGGGTAGTTCGTGCCGAATGCGGACCGACCGGCGCTGCTCGTCAGCATCCAAGGAGTGAGTTCGTCTGTCGACCGCCATCCTCACCGGTCCGCCGGTCGCCGGGTCGTCGCTCGAAGCCGACCTGCGCGCCCTGGGTTTCGAGGTCCGCGCGGCCGATGACCCGGCCGGCGCCGCCGCGCTCCTCACCGAGGCACCCGCCCAGGAGCGGGTGGCCGTCGTGGACCCCCGCTTCGTCGGGCACCTGCACGCCCTGCGGCTCGCCCTGACCGACCCCCGCTTCCCGGCCGCCGCCGTGCCCGGCGCGCTCACCGTCCAGCCCGCGGCCCGCGCCGCGCTGGACCGCGCCGCCGGACGCATCCCGGTCGGCGCCGGCACCGCGCACCTGACGGACGTGCTCACCGACACCCTGACCGAGGCGCTGGACCGCGCCGACGTCGGACTGCACCGCGTCGAGCCGGGCACCCTGGTCGCCACCCTCGCGCTGACCCCCGCCCAGCGGGAGGAGGCCCGCGAGGCGGTCGCCGCCGTCGACGACGAGGCGGTCCGGCTGCGCACCGCCGTGAAGTCCCGCGACGGCTTCTTCACCACCTTCTGCATCAGCCCCTACTCCCGCTACCTCGCCCGCTGGTGCGCGCGCCGCGGCCTGACCCCCAACCAGGTCACCACCGCGTCCCTGCTCACCGCGCTGATCGCGGCGGGCTGCGCGGCCACCGGCACCCGCGGCGGCTTCGTCGCCGCCGGCGTGCTGCTGCTGCTCTCCTTCGTCCTGGACTGCACCGACGGGCAACTGGCCCGCTACTCGCTCCAGTACTCGACGCTGGGCGCCTGGCTGGACGCCACCTTCGACCGCGCCAAGGAGTACGCGTACTACGCCGGGCTCGCCCTCGGCGCGGCCCGCGGCGGGGACGACGTCTGGGCGCTGGCGCTCGGCGCGATGATCCTCCAGACCTGCCGGCACATCGTCGACTTCGCCTTCAACGAGGGTAGCGACTTCGAGGGCGGCGCCGGGGCCGCCGGCCCCGCGGTGGCGCTCTCCGACCGGCTCGACAGCGTCGGCTGGACGGTCTGGGTGCGACGGATGATCGTGCTGCCCATTGGCGAACGCTGGGCCATGATCGCCGTGCTGACCGCGCTCACCACCCCGCGCATCGTCTTCTACGCCCTGCTCGTCGGCTGCGCGCTGGCCGCCTGCTACACCACCGCCGGCCGGGTGCTGCGCTCCCGGGCCCGGCGCGCCCGGCGCACCGACCGTGCCGCCCGCGCGCTCGGGGAGCTCGCCGACTACGGCCGGTTGGTCGAACTGCTCACCCGCCACGGTCGCGGCCGGGGCCGGACCGGTTCCCTCCTGGCGCCCGTTATGGCGTTTCTCTCGTCCGCGGTACTGCTGGTGTGGCTGGTCTCGCAGCCGCAACCGGCGTCCTGGCTCACCGTCGGCGTCGCCGTCTGCGCCGCGCTGCTGGCCGCCGCGGCGCTGTCCCGCCCGCTCAAGGGCGCCCTGGACTGGCTCGTCCCGCCCTTCTTCCGGGCCGGCGAATACCTCACGGTGCTGGTGCTGGCCGCCCGGTCGGACGCCCACGCGGCGCTGCCCGCGGCGTTCGGGCTGGTCGCGGCGGTCGCCTACCATCACTACGACACGGTCTACCGCATCCGCGGTGGCGCCGGCGCCCCACCGCGGTGGCTGGTCCGGGCCACCGGCGGGCACGAAGGGCGGATCCTCGTGGTCACCGTCCTGGCCGCCGCGCTGCCCGCCACAGGTTTCGCAGTCGCGCTCACGGCACTCGCTGTGCTCTTGGCGCTGCTGGTGCTCGCCGAGAGCATCCGCTTCTGGGTGGCCGCTCACAAGCACGGCGCACCCGCCGTTCACGATGAAGGAGAACCCGCATGATCGGCCTCGTGCTGGCCGCCGGCGCCGGACGGCGTCTGCGCCCCTACACCGACACCCTGCCCAAGGCACTGGTGCCGGTCGACGGCGAGAAGACCATCCTCGACCTGACCCTCGGCAACTTCGCCGAGATCGGTCTCACCGAGGTCGCGATCATCGTCGGCTACCGCAAGGAGGCCGTGTACGAGCGCAAGGAGGCCCTGGAGCAGCAGTACGGCCTCAAGATCACCCTCATCGACAACGACAAGGCCGAGGAGTGGAACAACGCCTACTCCCTGTGGTGCGCCCGTGACGTGATCGCGGTCCACGACTCGGTGATCCTCGCCAACGGCGACACCGTGCACCCGGTCTCCGTCGAGCGGGACCTGCTCGCCGCGCGCGGCGACGGCCAGCAGATCATCCTCGCGCTGGACACCGTCAAGCAGCTCGCCGACGAGGAGATGAAGGTCGTCGCGGACCCCGCCAAGGGCGTCAGGAAGATCACCAAGCTGATGGACCCGGCCGAGGCGACCGGCGAGTACATCGGCGTCACCCTCATCGAGGGCTCCGCCGCCGCCGAGCTGGCCGACGCCCTGAAGACCACCTTCGAGCGGGACCCCGACCTCTACTACGAGGACGGCTACCAGGAACTGGTCAACCGCGGCTTCAAGGTCGACGTGGCCCCGATCGGCGACGTCAAGTGGGTCGAGATCGACAACCACGACGACCTCGCGAAGGGCCGTGACATCGCATGCCTGTACTGACCCGCCTCATTCCGTCCCCGGTCGTCGTCGACATCAGCGCCGGCGCCCTGGACGACCTGGCGGGCGTGCTGGCCGACCAGCGCATCTCGGCTTCCGGCAAGCTGGCCATCGCGATCAGCGGTGGCTCGGGGGCCCGGCTGCGCCAGCGGCTGGCCCCCGCCCTGCCCGGCGCCGAGTGGTACGAGGTCGGCGGCGGCACCCTCGACGACGCGATCAAGCTCGCCGACGCCATGAAGAAGGGCCACTACGACGCGGTCGTGGGCCTGGGCGGCGGCAAGATCATCGACTGTGCGAAGTTCGCCGCGGCGCGCATCGGCAAGCCGCTGGTGGCGGTCGCGACCAACCTGTCGCACGACGGGCTGTGCTCGCCGGTCGCCACCCTCGACAACGACGCGGGCCGCGGCTCGTACGGCGTGCCCAACCCGATCGCCGTGGTGATCGACCTCGACATCATCCGCGAGGCCCCGGTCCGCTTCGTCCGCTCCGGCATCGGTGACGCGATCTCCAACATCTCCGCGGTCGCGGACTGGGAGCTCTCGCACCGGGAGACCGGCGAGGACATCGACGGGCTGGCCGCGGCGATGGCCCGGCAGGCCGGCGAGGCCGTGCTGCGCCACCCCGGGAGCGTCGGCGACGACAACTTCCTCCAGGTGCTGGCCGAGGGCCTGGTCCTCACCGGGATCTCGATGTCGGTGGCCGGCGACAGCCGCCCCGCCTCGGGCGCCTGCCACGAGATCAACCACGCCTTCGACCTCCTCTTCCCCAAGAGGGCGGCGAGCCACGGCGAGCAGTGCGGCCTCGGTGCCGCCTTCGCCACCCACCTGCGCGGCGACCGGGAGACCGCGGGGCTGATGGTGGAGGTGCTCCAGCGCCACGGCCTGCCGGTCACCCCGGGCGACATCGGCTTCACCGACGACGAGTTCGTGCAGGCCGTCGCGTTCGCCCCGAAGACCCGTCCGGGCCGCTACACGATTCTGGAGCACCTGGACCTGACCACCGACCAGATCAGGGACGCATACGCCGACTATGCCGAAACCATCAGTAGCTGAACTCCGCCCGGTCGTTCACCCCGAGGGCGTGAAGGACCGGCGCAGCGGTGAGCACTGGGCCGGCCGCCTCTACATGCGGGAAATCTCGCTGCGTTGCGACCGGTACCTGGTGAACACCAAGGTCACGCCCAACCAGTTGACCTACCTGATGACCGTCTTCGGCGTCCTCGCCGCCCCGGCGCTGCTGGTGCCGGGGGTCTGGGGCGCCGTGCTCGGCGTGCTGATGGTCCAGCTCTACCTGCTGCTCGACTGCGTCGACGGCGAGGTCGCCCGTTGGAAGAAGCAGTTCTCGCTCGGCGGCGTCTACCTGGACCGGGTCGGCGCCTACCTGTGCGACGCGGCGGTGCTGGTCGGCTTCGGCCTGCGCGCCGCCGACCTGTGGGGCCCCGGCCGGATCGACTGGCTCTGGGCGTTCCTGGGTACCCTGGCCGCGCTCGGCGCGATCCTGATCAAGGCGGAGACCGACCTCGTCGGCGTCGCCCGGCACCAGGGCGGGCTGCCGCCGGTCAAGGAGGCGGCGGCCGAGCCGCGTTCGTCCGGGCTGGCGCTGGCCCGCAAGGCGGCAGCGGCGCTGAAGTTCCACCGACTGGTGCTCGGGATCGAGGCGTCCCTGCTCATCCTGGTGCTGGCGATCGTGGACGCGGTCCGGGGCGACCTGTTCTTCTCCCGGCTCGGCGTCGCGGTGCTGGCCGGCATCGCGCTGCTCCAGACCCTGCTGCACCTCGTGTCCATCCTCGCGTCCAGCAGGCTGAAATGACCGGGGCACCCCGCATGCGACTCGGGGCGGTCGTCCTCACCATGGGCAACCGCCCCGTCGAGCTGCGTGCGCTGCTGGAGTCCGTCGCCAAGCAGGACGGCGATCCGATCGAGGTGGTGCTGGTCGGCAACGGCGCCCCGCTGCCGGAGCTGGACGTCCCCGGGATCACCGTGCGGACCGTCGAGCTGCCGGAGAACGTCGGCATCCCGGCCGGCCGCAACGTCGGCATCGAGGCGTTCGGCCCGGGCGGCCGGGACGTGGACGCGCTGCTGTTCCTGGACGACGACGGACTGTTGCCGAACACCGACACCGCCGAGCTGTGCCGGCAGGCGTTCGCCGCCGACCCGAGGCTGGGCATCATCAGCTTCCGCATCGCGGACCCGGACACCGGGCTGACCCAGCGCCGGCACGTCCCGCGACTGCGCGCCTCCGACCCGATGCGCTCCTCGCGGGTGACCACCTTCCTCGGCGGTGCCAACGCCGTCCGCACCGCGGTGTTCACCGAGGTCGGCGGCCTGCCCGACGACTTCTTCTACGCCCACGAGGAGACCGACCTGGCCTGGCGGGCACTGGACGCCGGCTGGCTGGTCGACTACCGGGCGGACCTGGTCCTGCACCACCCCACCACGGCCCCGGCCCGGCACGCGGTCTACCACCGGATGGTGGCCCGCAACCGGGTCTGGCTGGCCCGCCGCAACCTCCCCGCCCCGCTGGTGCCGGTCTACCTCGGTGTCTGGTTCCTGCTCACCCTCGCCCGCCGGCCATCGTTGCCCGGACTCAGGGCCTGGCTGGGCGGCTTCAAAGAGGGCTGGTCAACGGCCTGCGGTCCTCGGCGTCCCATGAAGTGGACTACCGTGTGGCGCCTGACCCGGCTGGGCCGCCCTCCCATCATCTGACAAGCTCGTATCTGAGAGCATCAGGCGCGAACCGGGGCGTCCCCGGCAGCGCACCTTGAGGACGAAAGTGTCAACTGTGAGCGAGACTACGCACGACAGTGCGGTCGCCATGAGTGCCCCGCCATCCGCCGACGAAGGTCTCAGCCCCCTCCAGCGGGCCGAGAAGTACGGACTGGCGCAGAGCGGGGCCCGGCCCAGCCTTGTGGAGTACGTCCGGCAGCTTTGGGCCCGCCGGCATTTCATCTCCGCCTTCGCCAGCGCCAAGCTGACCGCGCAGTTCAGCCAGGCGAAGCTGGGTCAGGTCTGGCAGGTGGCGACGCCGCTGCTGAACGCGCTCGTCTACTACCTCATCTTCGGTCTGCTGATCGGCACCCGTAAGGGCGTCCCGGACTACGTCCCGTTCCTGGTGACCGGTGTCTTCATCTTCACCTTCACCCAGAGCTCGGTGATGGCCGGCACCCGGGCGATCTCCGGCAACCTCGGTCTGGTGCGTGCGCTGCACTTCCCGCGGGCCTGCCTGCCGATCTCGTTCTGCCTGATGCAGTTGCAGCAACTGCTGTTCTCCATGGGCGTGCTGGTGGTCATCCTGCTCGCCTTCGGGCAGGTGCCGACCTGGTCCTGGCTGCTGGTGCTGCCCGCGCTGCTGCTCCAGTTCGTGTTCAACACCGGCCTGGCGATGATCATGGCCCGGCTCGGCAGCAAGACCCCGGACCTGGCGCAGTTGATGCCCTTCATCATGCGGACGTGGATGTACGCGTCCGGCGTGATGTTCAGCATCAGCGTGATCCTCAAGGGCAAGCACGTCCCGCACTGGGTCGAGGTGCTGCTCTACGGCAACCCGGCCGCCGTCTACATCGACCTGATCCGGTTCGCGCTGATCGACAGCTTCAAGGCGAGCCAGTTGCCGCCGCACGTCTGGGCGTTCGCGCTCGGCTGGGCGGTGCTGGCGGGCGCCGCGGGCTTTGTGTACTTCTGGAAGGCTGAGGAGCGGTACGGACGTGGCTGAGCAGATGGAAGGCGTCCAGCCGACCGAGGTGGCGCAGGAGCAGGTCCCGACGGTGATCGCGGACGAACTGCACATCGTCTACCGGGTTTACGGCACCGGCGCCGGCAAGGGCAGCGCGACCGCCGCGCTCAGCCGCATCATCCGGCGCCGACCGTCGATGGGCGTGCGCGAGGTGCACGCGGTCAAGGGCGTCTCCTTCACCGCGTACAAGGGTGAGTCGATCGGCCTGATCGGCTCCAACGGCTCCGGCAAGTCGACGCTCCTCAAGGCGATCGCCGGGCTGCTGCCCGCCGAGCGCGGCAAGGTCTACACCCACGGCCAGCCCTCGCTGCTGGGCGTGAACGCGGCCCTGATGAACGACCTGACGGGCGAGAAGAACGTCATCCTCGGCGGTCTGGCGATGGGCATGTCCCGTGAGCAGATCCGCGAGCGCTACGACGGCATCGTCGACTTCTCCGGCATCAACGAGAAGGGCGACTTCATCTCCCTGCCGATGCGCACCTATTCGTCCGGTATGGCGGCCCGGCTGCGGTTCTCCATCGCGGCGGCCAAGGACCACGACGTGCTGCTCATCGACGAGGCGCTGGCCACCGGTGACCGGGCCTTCCAGAAGCGCTCCGAGGCCCGCATCCGCGAGCTCCGCAAGGATGCGGGTACGGTCTTCCTGGTCAGCCACAACAACAATTCGATCCGGGACACCTGTGATCGCGTGCTGTGGCTGGAGCGGGGCGAGCTGCTGATGGACGGCCCGACGGACGAGGTCATCAAGGCGTACGAGAAGGAAACGGGCAAATAGCCCGCCCCTTCGCGCAAGGCCCTCGCGAGTCCGTTCGCGGGGGCCTTCGAACGTGAAGAAATAGTCAACTCCCGTGAATACGGGAACGGTTGAGCATCCTGTGACGTTGGTTAGGTCGTTGCCTGGGGCTTCGGTACCCGATCGATCGACGCCTAGATGTACGGCGTAAGCTGTACGGGTACTGAACGGAAAAATTGGTGCAAGTCGGGCAATATTCACCCCGGCGAGCGATGAAGCTCGATCGGAGGGCGCCCCTCCACTTTCGGCTACGCTCATCGAGCGGGAGGCGCCCCCACGCTGCGGCGTGTCCGAAATGGGTTGTTTTGGCTCGGCGGTGTAGAACGGGAGACGTGACGGCAATGGCTACTGGTTCGCTCCGGCTCCACAACGCGCCGGGTAGCCCCCGGTGAGCCGAGGAGACGAGCAGGCGCGTCGCGCCTTCCTCCGGAAGGTGGCGGTGAGTGGCGGGAGGGACCACACGCGCACCGTGCTCGATCAGGCCGCGCACGAGAACTTCCCCGTCGCGCCGTTCTTCCTGCCCCGCGCCTGGCGCGCCGACCTGATGGCCCTGTACGGCTTCGCCCGCCTCGTCGACGACATCGGCGACGGCGACCTGGCCCCCGGCGGCGGCGACGCCGTCCTGCTCGGCCTGGAGCGCACCCGGTACGACGACCGTCCGGCGCTGCTCGACGCCCTGGAGGCCGACCTCCACCGGGTCTTCAGCGACCGCGCGCCCGGCCCCAAGCACCCGCTGATGCGCCGGCTCGGTCCGACCGTCCGCCGCTGCGGGCTGACCCCCGAGCCGTTCCTCGGCCTGATCGAGGCCAACCGCCAGGACCAGCGGGTCAGTCGCTACGCCACCTACGACGACCTCGCCGCCTACTGCGAGCTGTCCGCCAACCCCGTCGGCCGGCTCGTGCTCGGCGTCACCGGCACCTCCAGCCCCGAGCGCGTCCGCCTCTCGGACGCCATCTGCACCGCGCTCCAGATCGTCGAGCACATCCAGGACGTGGCCGAGGACCTCGGCCGGGACCGGATCTACCTCCCCGCCGACGACATGAAGAGCTTCGGGGTCACCGAGGACGATCTGGCCGCGCCGACCGGCGGACCGTCGGTGCGGGCGCTCATCGCCTTCCAGGCCGAGCGCGCCGGGGAACTGCTGGACCGGGGCACGCCGCTGGTGAACAGCGTGCAGGGGCGGCTCCGGCTGCTGCTGGCCGGCTTCGTCGCCGGCGGGCGCGCCGCGCTCCAGGCGGTCGCGGCCGCCGATCACGACGTGCTCCCCGGACCGCCCAAGCCGACCAAGCTCAGCCTGCTGCGCGAGGTCGGGGCGACATTGCGACGAGAGGGGTGAGTCGGACCGTGGAGACCACCACACAGATGTCCGCGCCGGTGCTCGCTGCGTACCGCTACTGCGAGACGGTCACCGGGCAGCAGGCGCGCAACTTCGCGTACGGGATCCGGCTGTTGCCGGCCGACAAGCGGCAGGCCATGTCGGCGCTGTACGCCTTCTCCCGCCGGGTCGACGACATCGGCGACGGCGATCTGGACCTCGACGCCAAGCGCCGGCGGCTGGCGGACACCCGCGCCCTGCTCGGCCGTGTCAAGGACGGCCGGATCGAGGAGGACGACACCGATCCGGTGGCCGTCGCGCTCGCCGACACCGCCCGGCGCTTCCCCGTTCCGCTCGACGCGTTGGACGAGTTGATCGACGGGGTGCTGGCGGACGTCCGCGGCGAGACCTACGAGACCTGGGACGAGCTGAAGGTCTACTGCCGCTGCGTCGCCGGGGGGATCGGCCGGCTCTCACTCGGGGTGTTCGGCACGGTACCCGGCGCACCCGACGCCGAACACGCCCCCGAATACGCCGATACGCTGGGGCTTGCGCTCCAACTCACCAATATCCTCAGGGATGTTCGCGAAGACGCGGGCAACGGGCGGACGTACCTCCCGGCCGAGGACCTCGCCAAGTTCGGCTGCTCGGCCGGGTTCAACGGTCCGGTGCCGCCGCCCGGCGCCGACTTCACCGGGCTGGTGCAGTTCGAGGTCCGGCGGGCCCGCGCGCTGTTCGCGGACGGCTTCCGGCTGCTGCCGATGCTCGACCGTCGCAGCGGCGCCTGCGTGGCGGCGATGGCCGGGATCTACCACCGGCTGCTGACGCGGATCGCCGACGACCCGGAGGCGGTGCTGCGCGGCCGGGTCTCGCTGCCCGGCCGGGAGAAGGCGTTCGTCGCGGTGCGCGGGCTCTCCGGGCTCGACGCGCGGGCGATCGGCCGCCGGCAGGCGGTCAGGAGGCGTGGATGACGTGCCGGACCGCGCACCCCGGCCATGATCCGGAATCGGTGCGGCGGGCAACCCTTCGCCGGTCGGAGGCGTCCTTGACAGGCGTGAGGGGGGAGAACGCATGACAGCGGGAGCCACGCTGCCCGGGCGCGACCCGATCCGACCCTCCGGCCGTCCCGAAGGGGCGGCCGCGGTGGTCATCGGGGGCGGACTCGCGGGCACCACCGCGGCGTTGGCGCTGGCCGACGCGGGCCTGCGGGTCACGCTGGTCGAGGGCCGGCCGCGGCTCGGCGGGCTGGTCTTCTCCTTCCGCCGCGACTCGGCCGTCGGGCCGCTGACCGTCGACAACGGCCAGCACGTCTACCTGCGTTGCTGCACCGCCTACGGCGACCATCTGGCGCGGCTCGGCGCCGAGCGCCTGGCACCGCTCCAGGAACGCATGGACGTGCCGGTCCTGGACGCCGACCTGATGCGGCTCGGCCGGCTGCGGCGCACCGCCCTGCCAGTGCCGCTCCACCTGGCCAAGAGCCTGGCGCTCTACCCGCACCTCTCGCTCGCCGAGCGGGCCGGCGTGGTCCGCGCCACCCTCGCGCTCCAGCAACTGGACCCGGCCGACCCGGAGTTGGATGCCACCGACTTCGGCAGTTGGCTGCGCCGGCACGGCCAGAGCCCGCGCGCCATCGAGGCGCTGTGGGACCTCGTGGGTGTCGCCACCCTCAACGCCCCCGCCGGGGACGTCTCGTTGGGCCTGGCCGCCAAGGTCTTCAAGACCGGACTGCTCTCCGACCCCGGTGCCGCCGACATCGGCTGGGCCCGGACCCCGCTCGGCGAACTCCACCACACCCGCGCCGCCGCCGCACTGGACAAGGCCGGCGTCCGCACCGCCCTGCGCACCCGGGCCGCGGCCGTCACCCGCGACGGCGCCGGCTGGCGGGTCGCGGTGGAGAACGGCCCGCACGGCACCGAGACGCTCGCCGCGGACACGGTCGTGCTCGCCGTGCCGCAGCGCGAGGCGCACGCCCTGCTGCCGGACGGCGCGCTGCCCGAGCGGGACCGGCTGCTGGGCATCGGCACCGCACCGATCCTCAACGTCCACGTCATCTACGACCGCAAGGTGGTGCGCCGCCCGTTCTTCGCGGCGATCGGCTCGCCGGTGCAGTGGGTCTTCGACCGCACCGACGCCTCGGGGCTGGCCCGCACCGCAGGCCACGAACGCAGTCAGTACCTGGCCCTGTCGCAGTCCGCCGCGCAGGAGGAGATCGACCAACCGGTCGCCAAGCTCCGCGCCCGCTACCTCCCCGAGTTGGAACGACTGTTGCCGGCCGCCCGGGGCGCCCGGATCCTCGACTTCTTCGTCACCCGCGAGCGCACCGCGACCTTCGCGCCCGTCCCCGGCGTCGGCCGGCTCCGCCCGTCCGCCCGTACCCAAGCCCCCGGCCTCTTCCTGGCCGGTGCGTGGACCGCCACCGGGTGGCCCGCGTCCATGGAGGGCGCCATCCGCAGCGGCACCACAGCCGCCCGTGAGGCACTCTCCGAACTCGGCGTCCCGCAGGCCCAGTTGCCTCAGGAGGCGGCATGACGACGCATCTGCGTGCCCGCACGAGCACAAGCATCGGAAACAGAGGAGAAACCGTGGCTTCCCCGGCTATCGACACCGCGAGCGTCACCGCGCTGCTGGAGCGCGGGCGGACGCTCGCCACTCCCGTGCTGCGTGCCGCCGTATCCAGGCTCGCCCCTCCCATGGACACCGTCGCCGCCTACCACTTCGGGTGGATCGACGCGGAGGGCAACCCCAGCGACGGTGACAGCGGCAAGGCCGTGCGGCCCGCGCTCGCCCTGCTCTCCGCCGAGGTCGCGGGCAAGGGCCCCGAGGTCGGCGTTCCCGGCGCGGTCGCCGTCGAGCTGGTGCACAACTTCTCGCTGCTGCACGACGACCTGATGGACGGCGACGAGCAGCGCCGGCACCGCGACACCGTCTGGAAGGTGCACGGTCCGGCCCAGGCCATCCTCGTCGGCGACGCGCTGTTCGCGCTGGCCAACGAAATACTGCTGGAGCTAGGCACCGTCGACGCGGGCCGCGCCACGCGTCGACTCACCGTGGCCACCCGCAAGTTGATCGACGGTCAGGCCCAGGACATCTCCTACGAGCACCGCGAGCGGGTCACCGTCGAGGAGTGCCTGGAGATGGAGGGCAACAAGACCGGCGCGCTGCTGGCCTGCGCGGTCTCCATCGGTGCCGTCCTCGGCGGCGCCGACGACCGGACCGCGGACATCCTGGAGCGCTACGGCTACCACCTCGGCCTCGCCTTCCAGGCCGTCGACGACCTGTTGGGCATCTGGGGCGACCCGGACGCCACCGGCAAGCAGACCTGGAGCGACCTGCGGCAGCGCAAGAAGTCGCTGCCCGTCGTCGCCGCGCTCGCGGCCGGCGGGCCCGCCTCGGAGCGGCTCGCCGGCATCCTGGCCGCCGACGCCAAGAAGACCGAGACCGAGATCGCCGACTTCACCGAGGAAGAGTTCGCCTCCCGCGCGGCGTTGATCGAGGAGGCCGGCGGCCGCGAGTGGACCTCCGAGGAGGCCCGCCGTCAGCACGCCACCGCCATCGCCGCCCTGGACGAGATCGACATGCCCGAACGGATCCGTGCGCAGCTCGTCGCGCTCGCGGACTTCGTCGTCGTACGAGAGAGATGATGACCATCAACACGAACTAGCTCGCAGTCGCCGGCCGGCGCCCTCCCGGCGCCGGCCGACGGAATCCCTGGTCACGCATTGACAGTTCACTGCACGAAGGGGAAGCCATGACAGCGACGACCGACGGAAGCACCGGGGCGCTGGCGCCCGGGGCCCCCTCGGCCAACGAAGCCGACACCGAGAAGACCGTGACCGACACGGCCGAGCAGGCCGACCCGGCCGGCAGACAACGCACCGCCGTGCTGCAGGGCACGGCGGACGCCGCGCGCGAGGCGACCGCCCGCGCCACCGACTACCTGCTCTCCGTCCAGGACCCCGCCGGCTGGTGGAAGGGCGACCTGGAAACCAACGTCACGATGGACGCAGAGGATCTGCTGCTCCGTCAGTTCCTGGGCATCCAGGACCCGAAGCTCACCGAGGCCGCCGCCCGGCACATCCGCGGCGAGCAGCGCCCGGACGGCACCTGGGCCACCTTCTACGGCGGGCCCGGCGATCTCTCCACCACCATCGAGGCGTACGTGGCGCTGCGGCTGGCCGGCGACGCCCCGGGCGCCCCGCACATGGCCACCGCGTCCGCCTGGATCCGCGAGCAGGGCGGCATCGCCGCCTCCCGGGTCTTCACCCGGATCTGGCTCGCCCTCTTCGGCTGGTGGAACTGGAACGACCTGCCCCAACTCCCCCCGGAACTCATCTACTTCCCCAAGTGGTTCCCGCTCAGCATCTACGCCTTCGGCTGCTGGGCCCGGCAGACCATCGTGCCGCTCACCATCGTCTCGGCCACCCGCCCGGTCCGTCCGGCGCCGTTCGCCCTCGACGAGCTGCACACCGACCCCGCCGTCCCCAACCCGCCGCGCCCGCTCGCCCGCACCACGAGCTGGGACGGCCTCTTCCAGCGCCTGGACAAGGCGCTGCACCTCTACCACAAGGTCGCCCTGCGCCGGCCGCGGGCCGCGGCGATGCGCTCGGCCGCCCGCTGGATCGTCGAGCGGCAGGAGAACGACGGCTGCTGGGGCGGCATCCAGCCCCCCGCCGTCTACTCCCTCATCGCCCTGCACCTGCTCGGCTACGACCTCGACCACCCCGTGCTGCGGGCCGGCCTGGAATCCCTGGAGCGGTTCGCGGTCTGGCGCGCGGACGGCGTCCGGATGGTCGAAGCCTGCCAGTCACCGGTCTGGGACACCTGCCTGGCCACCATCGCGCTGGCCGACGCCGGAGTGCCCGCCGACCACCCGCAGTTGGTCAGGGCCGCCGACTGGATGCTGGGCGAACAGATCGACCGGCCCGGCGACTGGTCCGTGCGCCGCCCCCAACTCCCCTCCGGCGGTTGGGCGTTCGAGTTCCACAACGGCAACTACCCGGACATCGACGACACCGCCGAGGTGGTCCTGGCGCTGCGCCGGGTGCGGCACCCCGACCCGCAGCGGGTGCGGGAGTCGATCGACCGGGCGGTGCGCTGGAACGCCGGGATGCAGTCGAGGAACGGCGCCTGGGGCGCCTTCGACGCCGACAACACCAGCCCGTTCCCCAACCGGCTGCCGTTCTGCGACTTCGGCGAGGTGATCGACCCGCCGTCGGCCGACGTCACCGCGCACGTCGTGGAGATGTTCGCCGAGGTCGGGCGCGGCCACGACCCGCGCGCCCGCCGCGGCGTCGCCTGGCTGCTGGCCGAACAGGAGCCGTGCGGCGCCTGGTTCGGGCGCTGGGGCACCAACTACGTCTACGGCACCGGCTCGGTGCTGCCCGCCCTGGCCGCGGTCGGCATCCCCGCCGAGCACCCCGCTGTCCGCCGCGCCGTCGGCTGGCTGGAGCGGGTGCAGAACGCGGACGGCGGCTGGGGCGAGGACCAGCGCTCGTACCGGGACCGGGACGGCTGGGCCGGGCGCGGCGCCTCCACCGCCTCGCAGACCGCCTGGGCGCTGATGGCGCTGCTCGCGGTCGGCGAGCGGGACGGCGAGGCGGTGCGCAGCGGGGTGCGCTGGCTGGTGGAGAGTCAACTGCCGGACGGCTCCTGGGACGAGCCGTACTTCACCGGCACCGGCTTCCCCTGGGACTTCTCCATCAACTACCACCTCTACCGCCAGGTCTTCCCGCTGACCGCCCTCGGCCGCTACGTCCACGGCGGACCGGCCACCGGCCCCACCGCCGGGGCACCGGTGGGGGACTGATGCCAAGACGCCCCCCGCAGGACGCGGAGCCGCCACTGCTGGTCGCCTGTGCGCTCGGCATCGAACGGTTCGCGCTGCGGGGCGGTGACCCGGGGCCCGCCGGGGCGCCCGCGGTCATGCTGCGGACCGGCATGGGGCCGCAGGCGGCGGAGCGCGCCCTGGCGAACGCGCTGGGGGAGGGCGCGCCCACCGCGGGCTCGCCGGTGGTGGCCAGCGGCTTCTGCGCGGGGCTGGCCCCGGGAATGCGGCCCGGGGACGTGATCGTCGCCGAGGCCACCCGGGACCACCAAAGCGGCGTCCCGGACGTGCCGTGTCGCGACAACGGCCCCCTGGTGCGCGCCCTGCGGGCGCGCGATCTGCGGGTGCACACCGGACTGTTGCGCGGCTCCGACCACGTCGTACGGGGTGCGGAGCGGGCCGCGTTGCACGCCGAGGGCGCGATCGCGGTGGACATGGAGTCCGCCGCGACGCTGCGGACGGCGGTGCGGTGCGGCAGCCCCGCGGTTGCGGCCGTCCGGGTGGTCGTGGACTCCCCGGAACACGAACTCGTGCGCATCGGGACGGTACGCGGGGGAATATCGGCCTTCTGTGTGCTGCGCTCGGTATTCCCCGTTCTCTTTGACTGGCACCGTTCTTTGCCGCTCCCCAGGAGGTGAGCCAGATGGCCATGCCGCTTCGCCAAACCATCCGGGTCGGGACCTATCTGTTTGAACAGAGGGTGCTGCGCAAGCGGGAGAAGTTCCCGCTCATTGTCGAGCTGGAGCCGCTCTTCGCCTGCAACCTGAAGTGCGAGGGCTGCGGAAAGATCCAGCACCCGGCCGGAGTTCTGAAGCAGCGGATGCCGGTGGCCCAGGCGGTGGGAGCGGTGCTGGAATCCGGCGCCCCGATGGTCTCCATCGCCGGCGGCGAGCCCCTGATGCACCCTCAGATCGACGAGATCGTCCGGCAGTTGGTGGCCCGCCGGAAGTACGTCTTCCTGTGCACCAACGCGATGCTGCTGCGCAAGAAGATGGAGAAGTTCACGCCCTCGCCGTACTTCGCCTTCGCGGTGCACATCGACGGGATGCGGGAGCGGCACGACGAATCCGTCGCGAAGGAGGGCGTGTTCGACGAGGCGGTGGCGGCCATCAAGGAGGCCAAGCGGCGCGGCTTCCGGGTCACCACCAATTCCACCTTCTTCAACACCGACACCCCGCAGACCATCATCGAGGTCCTCAACTTCCTCAACGACGACCTGAAGGTCGACGAGATGATGCTCTCGCCCGCCTACGCCTACGAAAAGGCCCCCGACCAGGAGCACTTCCTCGGCGTGGAACAGACCAGGGAGCTGTTCCGCAAGGCGTTCGCCGGCGGCAACCGGCGGCGCTGGCGGCTCAACCACAGCCCGCTCTTCCTGGACTTCCTGGAGGGCAAGGCGGACTTCCCGTGCACGGCCTGGGCGATCCCCAACTACTCGCTCTTCGGCTGGCAGCGTCCCTGCTACCTGATGAGCGACGGCTACGTCCCGACGTACCGGGAGCTGATCGAGGAGACCGACTGGGAGAAGTACGGCCGCGGCAAGGACCCGCGGTGCGCCAACTGCATGGCGCACTGCGGCTACGAGCCCACCGCCGTGCTGGCCACCATGGGCTCGCTGAAGGAGTCCCTCCGGGCGGCCAAGGAGACCGTCGCGGGCAACCGCGGGTGACCCGGTGAACGGGGGCGCCGGGGCCACCGGGCCCCGGCGCCCCCGACCCGTCTTCGCCGCCCGCCCGTAAGGAGATCACCGTGACCGGATTCGACCTCACCGAGCTGCTCGCCGAACGCGGCGGCGAGCGCTACGACCTGCACGGCCGCCACCTCAACCACCAGCTCCCGCGGATGCTGCACACCATCGGCTTCGACAAGGTCTACGAACGCGCCGAAGGCGCCTACTTCTACGACGCCGACGGCCGGGACTACCTCGACATGCTCGCCGGCTTCGGCGTGATGGGCCTGGGCCGGCACCACCCGGTCGTCCGCCGGGCGCTGCACGACGTCCTCGACGCCCAACTCGCCGACCTCACCCGCTTCGACTGCCCGCCGCTGCCCGGGCTGCTCGCCGAGAAGCTGCTGGGCCACGCGCCCCACCTGGACCGGGTGTTCTTCGGCAACAGCGGCACCGAGGCCGTCGAGACCGCCCTGAAGTTCGCCCGCTACGTCACCGGCCGCCCGCGCGTCGTCTACTGCACGCACGGCTTCCACGGCCTGACCACCGGCGCGCTCTCCGTCAACGGCGAGGACGGCTTCCGGGACGGCTTCGCCCCGCTGCTGCCGGACACCGCCGTCGAGCTGGGCGATCTGGACGCGCTGGAGCGGGAGTTGCGGCGCGGGGACGTGGCGGCCTTCGTCGTCGAGCCCGTTCAGGGCAAGGGCGTCACCGCCGCGCCGCCCGGATTCCTGCGCGCCGCCCAGGAGTTGCTGCACCGGCACAAGGCGCTGCTGATCGTCGACGAGGTGCAGACCGGCCTCGGCCGCACCGGCGACTTCTTCGCCTTCCAGCACGAGGAGAGCGTGGAGCCGGACCTGGTCTGCGTCGCCAAGGCGCTCTCCGGCGGCTACGTCCCGGTCAGCGCCACCCTGGGCAAGGACTGGATCTTCAAGAAGGTCTACTCGTCCATGGACCGGGTGCTGGTGCACTCCGCCAGCTTCGGCGCCAACGCCCAGGCGATGGCGGCCGGTTTGGCGGTGCTCTCGGTCATGGAGGACGAGCAGGTCGTCGCCAACGCCCGGCACACCGGCGAGCTGCTGCGCTCCCGGCTGGCGGGGCTGGTCGACCGCTACGAGCTGCTGCACGAGGTGCGCGGCCGCGGCCTGATGATCGGCATCGAGTTCGGACGGCCCAAGTCGCTGGGGCTGCGCAGCCGTTGGACGATGCTGCAGGCCGCCCGGAAGGGCCTGTTCGCGCAGATGGTCGTGGTGCCGCTGTTGCAGCGGCACCGCATCCTGACCCAGGTCTCCGGCGACCACCTGGAGGTCATCAAGCTGATTCCGCCGTTGATCATCGGCGAACGGGAGGTGGACCGCTTCGTCGAGGCGTTCACGGCCGTCATGGACGACGCCCACAGCGGCGGCGGCCTGATGTGGGACTTCGGGCGGACGCTGGTCAAACAGGCGGTCGCCAACCGCTGACCGGCACACGGGGGACGGCAGGGGCGACGGTGCGCGCCGCGGTGCACCACGAGCGGCCGTTCGGCCTTCTCGCGGTGCACCGCGCGACGCGGCTGGTGACGGCGGCCGGGAGCGTCGCCGAGCGGTGCAGCGTCGGGGCGGGGCTCAGTCCGTCAGCAGGCGCTCACGGAGCTGCTCGCGGGTGGCGGGGGAGAGCTTGAGGCCGTCGGCGAGGTAGGACTCGACCCCGCCCCAGGTCTCGTCGATCGCCTCGAAGGCGGCCGTGAGGTAGTCGATGTGCGCGCCGAACAACGGCGACAACAGCTCCATGACCTCCGGCGACATCCCGGCCGCCGAGCTGTCCGAGCGGCGGACCTTGTAGCGCCGGCTGGGGTCGTTGGACTTGAGGTAGTCCACCTCGATGGCGTCCCGCTCCACGCCGACCGCGAGCAGGGTGACCGCGATGGACAGACCGGCGCGGTCCTTGCCGGCGGCGCAGTGCATCAGCGCCGGGACGCTGTCCTCGGCGAGGGCGTGCAGCAGCCGGCTGTGGTCCTCGGTGCGGGTGGTGATGATCTCGCGGTAGGTGCTGGCCATCCGGCCCGCGGCCTTGCCGTCGCCGAGCGCGATCCGGAGCTGGTCCAACTCGCCGTCCCGGACCATCGCCCAGAACTCCGCGCCGTCGGCGGGGTCGGTGAGCGGGATGTTGACGTTCCGCACGCCGGGGAGGGCGACGTCGGGGCCCTCCAGCTTGATGTCCGCGGCGTTGCGGAAGTCGAAGACGGTGTGCAGCCCGAGGCCGGCGAGGAACGCGGCGTCCGCCTCGGTGGCGTGCGCGAGGTGACCGCTGCGGAAGAGCCGCCCGTGTCGGATGCGACGCCCGTCGACGGTCGGCAGCCCGCCCACGTCGCGGAAGTTGCGGACCTCCGCGAGTTCCGGCTGGGACTGGGGGACCTGCGGCGTCTGCTGCGTCACGGGCGCTCCTCGGGGTCGGTCGCCGACGCTGCTCGTCGGCGAGGCGGGGGCTTCTCCCGACGATACGACACCGATGCCTGCGGCAATCAGGTGGCAACGGGGTGCAACACCGGTGCAACGGCGCGCATCATCCCCCATACATGGCGGTGGGGCAGCACTTCCTGATCGATCATTATTCCCACTTGGACAGAATTTGACTTGGTGGTATTAATCACCCCTCGTCAACCCCTGGTTACGGTGGCGTAGGTCACTTCTCGCGGTGAAGTATGTCCTGACGTGGCAGACGATTCGAAGAACATCAGCAACGGCGCGATCAGCGCCATCGGGTCGTACGCAGCCGTCGGGGACAGCTTTACCGAGGGGGTCGGGGATCCCGGTCCGGACGGGGCGTACATCGGTTGGGCGGACCGCCTTGCGGTCCTCCTCGCCGACCAGCGGAACGAGGGGGACTTCCGCTATGCGAACCTCGCTGTGCGGGGGCGGCTTCTGGACCGGATCATCGAGGAGCAGGTACCCCGGGCGCAGCAGCTCGCCCCCGAGCTGGTGACGTTCTGCGCCGGCGGCAATGACATCCTGCGGCCGGGCTCGGACCCGGACGCGGTGGCCGAGCGCTACGAGGCGGCCGTGGCCGCGCTGCGCGAGACGGTCCCGACGGTGCTGCTGTGCACCGGCTTTGACACCCGGGGCATGCCGGTCCTCAAGCACCTGCGCGGCAAGATCGCCACGTACACCGCCCATGTGCGGGCCATCGCCGACCGGCACGACTGCCCGGTGCTCGACCTGTGGTCGCTGAAGTCCGTGCAGGACCGGCGGGCGTGGAGCGAGGACCGGCTGCACCTGTCGGCCGACGGGCACACCCGGGTGGCGCTGCGCGCCGCGCAGGTGTTGGGACTTGAGGTGCCGGCCGACCCGGACCAGGCATGGCCGCAGGAGGCGGAGCGGACCGCCGCCGAGGCGCGGCGGGACAACATCCACTGGGCGCGCGAGCACCTGGTGCCGTGGATCGGGCGCCGGCTGCGCGGCGTCTCCTCCGGTGACGACGTCGAGCCCAAGCGGCCCGACCTGCTTCCGCTGTAACCCCCACGGCACGCTGAAGGCCCCGTGCCCGCCCCGCGGCGGAACGGGGCCTTCAGTGCGCCGTCGCCCGATACGGCAGGTCCGCCCAGACCACTTGGCCCCGGCCGCCGTCGTCGGGTCGGGTGCCCCAGCTCTCGGAGAGCGCACCCACCAGGAACAGCCCCCGGCCGCCCTCCTGATCGAGACTGCCGGGCAGGGCGTGCGGTGCGGAGGTGCCCGGTCCGCCCTCGTCGGTGATCTCTATGCGGATGTGCGCGCCGACGACCGCTATCTCGCAGCCGACCTTCTCGCTGTCGGTGTGCCGCACCGCGTTGGTGAACAGCTCGGTGACCACCAACTCCACGTCGTCGCGCACCTGTTGATCCGCGCCCCACTCGCACAGCAGCGTGCTGACGCGCCTGCGCGCCTCGGGAACGGACGTGCGCAGCGCCGGCAAGTGGAACGCGTCCTGCGGGCTCGGGGCGGCGAAGCCGCCGCATCGCCCTAACGACGGAGCGTTTTTGTAGGAAGCCACGACTTAACTATGTGCGATGTTGCTCACCGTTGGCAAGGATCAGTCTGTAATTTGCAGAATTGAAAGTGCAGTCTGTTCGAGCTGATGACGGCATGACACACTGCTGAGCACTGAAGCTGGTTGGAGGGGATCGGACGTGGCGGACCCACGGTCTGCAGGTGCACCGACCGTCCTGCGGGTGGTGCTCGGCAAGCGACTGCAGGACCTGAGGGAGGGGGCGGGGCTCTCCTTCGAGCGCGCCGCCGCCGCGCTCGATGTGACGCACGCCACGATACGGCGCATGGAGAAGGCCGAGGTCGGCCTCAAACTCCCGTACGTGGAAAAGCTGTTGGCGACCTACGGCGTCACCGACCAGGAGGAGATCGACGGCTTCGTCTCCCTGGCCCGCGAGGCCAACCGCCCCGGCTGGTGGCACCGCTTCCGCGATGTCCTCCCCGAGTGGTTCAGCGCCTTCGTCAGCCTGGAGAGCGAAGCCAACCTGGTCCGTTCCTACCAACCACACTACGTCCCCGGCCTGTTGCAGACCGAGGACTACGCCGCCGCCGTGCTGCGCGCCGGAATGCCGCACGCCGCCCCGGCCGACATCGACCGCATCGTGGCCCTGCGCATGGAACGCCAGGCGCTGTTGACCCGCGAGAACGCCCCGATGCTGTGGTCGGTCATGGACGAGACCGTGCTGCGGCGACCCATCGGCGGACCCAAGGTGATGCGCGATCAGATCGCCCGGCTGATGGAGGCCGCCTCGATGCCGAACGTCCGGCTCCAGGTGATGCCGTTCGCCGCGGGTCCGCACCCCGCCATGTACGGGCCGTTCCACATCTTCCGCTTCCCGATCCCGGAGCTCCCGGACATCGCGTACGCGGAAAGCCTCGTCGGAGCCGTGTACTTCGACCAGCGCAACGACGTCTCGCAGTTCCTGGAGGCCCTGGACCGGATGTGTGCGCAGGCCGCGCCGGCACACGCGACCGAGGCCATCCTGGGCGGCTTTCGCAAGGAGATCTGAACCCCCCATGGACCGCATACGTATCTACAACGGGATGCCCGCCAGCGAACTGGGCAGCGACGGCTGGCACAAGCCGTGGAGCGGCGGAAACGGCGGCGAGTGCGTCGAGGCCCTGCGCCTGCGCGACGGCCGGGTCGCCCTGCGCCAGTCCACCGACCCGGACGGTCCCGCGCTGATCTACACCCACCGCGAGATGGTCAGCTTCATCGAGGGCGCGAAGGCCGGCCACGCCGACTTCCTGCTCTCCGCCGCGTCGTGCCCGGCGCACTGAGGGGGGAGTCATGAACGAGCAGCACGGTCCTCCCGGTTGTGACCCGGGGGCCTGGGCGATCGGGCCCTACCCGCCCGGCCCGGACCATCTGGGCTTCGCCGCCGAGGAGATCGACACCAGCCGGCCGCACCCGGCCCGGATGTACGACTACTTCCTCGGCGGCTGGGACAACTACGAGGTCGACCGGGTCGCCGCGGACCGCGTCATCGAACTCCACCCCAAGGTGCGCGACAGCGTCCGCGCCAACGGCGCCTTCCGCCGGCGCGCGGTCCGCGCCGTGGCGGCCGCCGGGGTCCGGCAGTTCCTCGTCCTCGGCATCGGCATCCCCACCTCGCCCAACGCCCACGAGGTGGCCCGCGAGACCGCCCCCGAGACCCGGGTGGTCTACGTGGACAGCGACCCGATCGTGGCCACCCACGCCCGGGCCCGCCTCGCCAACGCGCCCGGCACCGCCTTCGCGCTCGGCGACATCCGCGACCCCAAGGCGGTCCTGGAGGACCCGACGGTCCGCGAACTCATCGACCTCGAACGGCCGGTGGGCCTCCTGGTCGGCGGCGTGCTCGACTTCCTCGGCGACGAGGACCACCCCGCCGCGCTGCTCGCCGCGTTCGGCGCCGCGCTGGCCGCCGGCAGCCACCTGATCCTCTCGAACGGCACCTACGAGCCGTACGAGGGCTACGCGCAGGGCCGGGTCGACGAGGCCGCCCGCGCCCACGTCGAGGAGGTCTACAAGAGCGCCACCACCCCGCTCGCCCTGCGCACCAAGGACGAGGTCGCCGCCCTCCTCGGGCGGTTCACCCCGCTGGAACCGGGCGTCGTGAGGGTGCCCCTGTGGCGGCCGGACGAGCCCGTGCCCGGCCCGGAGGAGCTCAACAACACCATCTTCTACGGGGCGGTGGGCCGCAAGGGCTGAACCGCACCCGCCCGCCCGGGCGGTGGCGCGAAGCGGTGCCAAGTCCGGTGCGTGGCACGGCACTTGAGACGGCGGTCGACCGTCCGGGGCCGGGCGGCGCGGGACGGCGTCGCCCGGGCCTGCGGGCTCGGCGCGGAGCGCTACGCCCCGGTGCGGGAGACCTGGGCCTCGACGGCGGCCACCGGAGCCAGTGGGGGCGGCGGGGTCTGCGCGGCGCGCAGGTCGTCGGGCCGGGCGAGGGCGGTGTGCGCGCCCTCGGCCGTGCAGGCGTGGGCGCCCGCGACGGCGCCCAGTCGGGCGCACTCCTCCAGGTCCTGGCCCGTCAGCCGGCCGTAGAGGAAGCCGCAGGTGAAGGCGTCGCCGGCGCCGTTGTTGTCGACGACCGGGCGGGGCGGCACGGCCGCGGGCACCAGTCGAGGGGTGCGGTCCTCGGGCGTGAGGAGATAGGCGCCGCCCGCGCCGGCGGTGGCGATCACGGCCTCGGCGCGCCCCTCGTGGACGATCTCCCGCATGATCGAACCGATCCGCTCGCCGGCGCCCGCCGTGCTGAGGAAGACCAGCTCCGAGCGGAACGCGAACTCGCGATGATGCTCCGTCAGGCCGTCCCAGTCGTGCAGGTCCGTGGAGACGGGGAGGCCCAGCGCCTCGATGTCGTCGAAGAGGTGCCGGGCGAAGTGGGTGATCGACAGATGGACGTGCCGGGTGCGGCGCAGCAGGGGGAGGTAGTGCTCGGGCGGCATGCGCAGATCGAGCGGCTCGCGGGCGTCGTGGAAGGACGTCCGACGGCCGTCCGGCGAGATGAGGTTGACGGCCCGTCGGGTGCCGTGCGGGGAGGCCAGCGGGCGGAAGTCGACCCCGCTGCCGGCCAGCCGCTCGCGGACCAGGGCGCCCGGTGGGTCGTCGCCGAGGAAGTCCACGAACCCCGTGGTCAGTCCCAGCGCCGCGCAGCCGAGCGCGACACCGGTACCGGTGTGCCCGGCCTCCTCGTGGATGGGCGGCACCCGGTGTCTGTCGGCGGACGGCACGGGCAGCGCGCTGACCCGCACGATGGTGTCCACGCCCGATCCGCCGACGACGAGTACGTCATATGGCTCAGATACCTGCTGGAAGGTCACAAGCGTCCCTGAATCCCTTGCTGGTGCGACGAGTCCCGTGCTGGTGGGAGCGGCCGCGGCCGCGGTGCGCCCGCCGACGGGAGTCTAGACGCACACTCGCCTCATATCGGGATGTTAGGGACTGGCGTGACGCGCAGGGGGAAGGGGCGCCGAGAAGTCGCTGCTCACACCCCGAGGCCGGGGCGCCGACGGGCGGGCCGGGCGCCGGACGCCGCGCGTCAGGAGGAAGCGCGGGACGGGAGTTGTCGAGCGGCCGTCGAACCGGTCACGGCCGGGAACGGGTCGTTGACACCGGCCCGGCGGGCGCCTGAGTCTGAGGCCCGACAGTGATCGGCTCCCGGCGGCGCTGACCAACGGACCGGCGGGCCGGCCCGTTGCGCGGAGAAGGAGAACGCATGCCGGAGCACACCGCCCGCGGGCGCACCGCGGTCGTGATCGGCGGCGGGCTCGCCGGGATGCTCGCCGTCGTCGCCCTGCGCGGGCACGTCGAGACGATCACGGTCGTCGAACGGGACCGCTATCCGGCCGGCCACGCCTTCCGCAAGGGCGTCCCGCAGGCCCACCACCTGCACATCCTGCTCAGCGGCGGGCAGCGCGCACTGGAGCGGCTGCTGCCCGGCACGGTCGCCGCGCTCACCGACGCCGGGGCTCGCAGCCTCTACCTCCCGCGCGACCTGCTCACCCGTACCCCCACCGGCTGGCAGCGCCGCTTCGACGAGCGCCGGCACCCCACGCTCAGCGTCACCCGGCCGGTGCTCGACGCCGTCGTCCGCGAACGGGCCCTGCGTGCCCTCGGACCGACCACCCGCGTCGAGGTCCTGGAGGCGACCGAGGCCGTCGGCCTCCTCGGCGACGCCCGGCGGGTCGCCGGCGTCACGGTCCGCGACCGCGCCACCGGCACCTCTCGCCCGCTCCCCGCCGACCTGGTCGTCGACGCCTCGGGACGCGGCTCCCGCACGCCCCAGTGGTACGCCGAACTCGGCCGCGAGGCACCACGGGAGGAGACCGTCGACTCCGGCCTCGCCTACGCGACCCGGATGTACCGGCCCACCGACGAGGACGGCGAACCCGAGACCGCCGTCAACGTCCCCGGCTGGCCGGAGTGCCCCCGGGGCGCCGCCTACCTCCCGGTGGAGGGCGGCAACTGGCTGCTGACCCTGTCCGGGGTGACGGGGCACCACCCACCCACGGACGAGGCGGAGTTCGCCGCGTTCAGCGCCACCATCGGCGACCCCTACGTCCACGAACTCCTCACCCGCGCCGAGCCGGTCTCGCCGGTGCACGGCTTCCGCGACACCCGCAACCGCCGCCGGCACTACGACCACCCGGGCGCCCTCCCCGAGGGCCTGCTGGTCCTCGGGGACGCCAACTGCACCTTCAACCCGGTCTACGGCCAGGGCATGTCGGTGGCCGCGCTCGGCGCGGTGGCCCTGCGGGACACCCTCGACGCCGCCGGCGGCCCGGGTCCCGGCGTCCTCGCCCGGGCACAGCGGGCGGTCGGCCGGGCCGCGGAGTCCGCCTGGATGGCGGCGGTCGGCGCCGACCGCCCCTATGCGCACGGCACCGAAGCCAAGGCGGGCCCCGGCGAGCGCCTGATGTCGTGGTACCTCGACCGGCTGGCCGCCCGCGCCGCCGTCGACCGGGTCGTCGGCGGCGCCTTCCGGGACGTCTTCTGCCTCACCGCCCCACCCGCCCGCCTCATGGCCCCGCGGGTCCTCCTGCGCACGGTCTTCCTGCCCCGCCGCCCGGGGCTGCCCAGGCCACCCGGCACGGTGGAGACGACCTGAGGGGGCGAGGAGGGGGAGGGGAGCGGTCGGCGGTTCGGCGGGACGGGGTGTGCGCCGCTCGTGCCGGGGCCGCGACCCCGTTCCGGATTCACTCGATCGGGGGAGTCCGCGTGGCGCCGTCGCTCACCCCGTCGTACGACGAAGTACGGGCCTGACTGCGGGTTCGTCCGTCCGTCGGCCCGCCCGCCGGTCGACTCGTCGAGATGTCGCTTCGCCGGTTCGGGAATGCGGCGGGCGGCCGGGTCGTTGCCCACGGAGGGTGCCGGTGGCGCAGTCGGGGCCGCGGTGCGGCGGTCGGGCGGTCGTCGGAACCCACCGTTCGTGCGGTCCGTTCACTTCGCGACTGCCCCGACCATGGAGGTGCCGTGACCGCATCCCGTCCCCGCCCGAGACCACTGACCGCGCTGCGCCCCGCCAGCTTCGGCGCCGAGCCGACGGGGGAGCGGCTGGCGAGGATGCGCAGGTCGCCACAGTTCGTGGACGGGCAGTTCCGCAACCCGACGCCCACCCGGCAGTTGCTCCGCGGCGCCGCGCTGCCGATGGCCCGCACCCAGCTCAGCCGCGAGGGGCGGCTGCGCAGGGCGCCGGTGGGGCGGATCCCGGTGCACCGGCCCACCGCCGCGGACTGGGTCCGCCCGCCCGCCTCCGGGCTGCGGCTGACGTGGATGGGGCACTCCAGCGTGTTCGCCGAGATCGACGGGCACCGGGTGCTCTTCGACCCGGTCTGGGGCGAGCGCTGCTCGCCGCTGCGCTGGGCCGGGCCCAAGCGGATGCACCCGGTGCCGGTGGAGCTGGCGGAGCTGACGCCGGTCGACGCGGTGGTGATCTCGCACGACCACTACGACCACCTCGACATGCCGACCATCAAGCAACTGGCGGCCTCCGGCGCGGTCTTCGTCGTGCCGCTGGGCGTCGGCGCCGACCTGGAGTTCTGGGGCGTGCCCCCGGGCCGGATCACCGAGTTGGACTGGCACGAGTCGACCCGGGTCGGCGGGCTCACCCTCACCGCCACCCCGGCGCAGCACTTCTGCGGCCGCGGGCTGCGCGGTGCACAGCACACGCTGTGGGCCTCGTGGGTCGTCGCCGGCCCCGAGCACCGCATTTACCACAGCGGTGACACCGGCTACTTCCCCGGTTTCGCCCAAATCGGCGCGGAGCACGGCCCGTTCGACGCCACGATGGTCCAGATAGGGGCCTACTCCGACTTCTGGCCGGACGTGCACATGACGCCGGAGGAGGGGCTGCGGGCGCAGCTCGACCTCCAGGGCGGGCGGCCGCGCGGGGTGCTGCTGCCGATCCACTGGGGCACCTTCAACCTCGCCCCGCACCCGTGGGCCGAGCCCGCCGAGCGCACGGTCGCCGCGGCGTACCGGGCCGGGGTCGAGGTCGCGGTGCCGCCGCCGGGCCGGCCGTTCGAGCCCGCCGAGGCGCAGGTCGTGGAGCCGTGGTGGCGGGCGGTCGCGGTGCCGCCGGTCCAGGGTTGGCCGAGCTGGCCGCCGGTGGGCCCGGGGGCGCGGGCCGCCGTCGCGGTGGAGGGAGAGGCGGACCCCGCCGCCGTCGAACTCCCGCGGTGAGGCGGGGCCGTTGGGGCGGCTGGGGTGCTGGTGTGCTACTCAACCGCCCCTGTTTGTACGGGAGTTCGGATCTTATCGCGCGCCCGTGCGGGCCATGCATACCCAAGTAGGTGGCGTGGGGTAGCGAAACCCCGAAGACGGTCCGAACCCCACCCCCGCAACAACTAGCGTGCGTGCTCCGTGAACTGCCAACGGCCGATCCGGAGGGCGCCGATGCGTACCGCAACGCCGAGGACCGAGAGGTCCCAGGAGGCTGCCGGTTCCCCTGGGGGCCGGCACGGCCGGGCGGCGTTCCCCGAGCCGGTGGCCGATGCGGCGCTGCGGTCCCGCCTGGTCCGGCTCGCCGCCATCCCCGCCCTGTCGGTGGCCGTCGTCTGCGCCGGCGTCGCCGCGTTCGTGGTCAGCAGCGGTGGCGCGCGGATCACCGAGCGCGAGTGGACGGTGCTGGCCGGCGGCCTCGCCGCGGTCTGCGTCATCGTCCTGATCGGCGCGCTGGTCGGGAACGCCGAGGCGCGCGCCCAGGCGCACCGCTGCACGCGGCTGCGCCAGGCGTGCGCCCGCGCCCAGGCCGATCTCGTCGACCTCCTCGACCGGGTCCGCCACGACGAGTGGCTGCGGCCCCGCGACGACCGGGAGCCGCTGGCGGAGCCCGGCGGCGACCCCCTCGGCCAGGTCGCCCACGACATCGCCGTCACCGGCCGGGCCGCGGAGGCCGCGCTCATCGAGGCGGTGGGCATCGTCCGCAGCGACGCCACCGGCAACGAGCAGAAGCTGGAGGTCTTCGTCAACCTCGCCCGGCGGCTCCAGTCCCTCGTCCACCGCCAGATCCTCACCCTGGACGAGATGGAGTACCAGGTCGAGGACCCGGACCTGCTCAAGGGCCTGTTCGTCATCGACCACCTGGCCACCCGCATCCGCCGGCACGCCGAGAACCTCGCCGTCCTCGGCGGCGCCATCACCCGCCGCCAGTGGACCCGCCCGATCACCATGACCGAGGTGGTGCGCTCCTCCACCGCCGAGGTCGAGCAGTACACCCGGATCAAGCTGGTCTCGCCCTTCGAGGGCACCCTGCGCGGGCACGCCGTCGCCGATGTCGTCCACCTGCTCGCCGAACTCGTCGAGAACGCCACCGAGTTCTCCGACCCGGAGACGCCGGTCACGGTCCGCGCGCGGCACGTCACCGCGGGCCTCGCCGTCGAGGTCGAGGACCGCGGCCTGGGCATGGCCGGGGGCGAGCAGGAGCAGATGAACCGGCTGCTCACCGACCCCGAGCGGATCGACCTCACCGAACTCCTCGACGACGGCCGGATCGGCCTCTACGTCGTCTCCGCGCTCGCCCAGCGGCACGGCCTGCTGGTCCGGCTCCAGGGCAACATCTACGGCGGCGTGCAGGCCGTCGTGATCGTGCCGCCGGAGCTGCTGGGCGCCAACTCGGCCGAGATCCGCGAGGAGTTCCCGGACGGGATGGAGGACGAGGAGCCCGCACCGGCCCCGGCGCGCGGCCAACGGGCGCACGGCGACCGCTTCCACTACGCCCTCGACCGCCGCGAGCCGTCCGCCGGGCCCACGCCCCGGGCCCTGCCGGCGCTGCCCACCACCGGATCCGACGGCCTCCCCACCCGCCGTCGCATCGTCCGCACCCCCGCACAGACCACCGCCGCCAGCGTCGAGGCCGCCGCGACCGCGCCGCAGCACGCCTCCGGCCCGGCCGGCGTCCCGCCCGGCGCGCTGCCGGGCGGCGGCCACCCCGCCGACCAACGCCCCACCGGCGCCCGCCCGGCCCCCACCCGCCCCGCCGACCCGGGCCCGGTCGTCCTGCCGCCCCCGCCGCTCCCCCTGGACGAGCTCGACCGCCCCCGGCTGCCGCGCCGCATCAAGCAGGCCCACATCGCCCCCCAGTTGCGCGACGCGCCGGTCCAGCCGCCGCAGCGCACCGACCCCGAACGACTCCACGACCCCCATCTGATGGCCGCCTACCAACGCGGCTTCAGCCGCGGCGACCCCAGCTACGCGGCCGGCCTGGCCGCCGCCGGCCGTCCCAGCCCCGTTCCTGCCACCACCCCGGGCCAGGACGGCGGGACCGGCCGCGCCGTAGACCCCGATCTGCTCCTTCCCCTTGACCACGACGCCCCGACGGCCCGCCCCCGAGGAGACGAACCCGACCATGGTGAGTGATGTGCGCGCACAGCGGCACGCGGAGTTCCGCGGCAATCAGCACACCGACCTTTCCTGGCTGCTGACCGGACTCGTCCAGCGGGTGCCCCACACCCGAAGCGCCGTCCTCCTGTCCGCCGACGGCCTCGTCAAGGCGTGCCACGGCTTCGAACCGGACGTCGCCGACCACATGGCGGCGCTCTCCTCCGGCCTGTACTCCCTTGCCCGGAGCGCCGGTTCGCGCTTCGGGGAGGGCAGCGACATCCTCCAGGTGGTCGTCGAGATGCAGGAGAGCTTCCTGTTCGTCGCCGCCGCCGGCTCCGGCGCCTGCCTGGCCGTGCTCGCCGGCCGCGAGGCCGACGCGGGCGTGCTCGGCTACGAGATGGGGATGCT
Organism: Streptomyces sp. NPDC090442; assembly: GCF_044769405.1. Taxonomy (NCBI): domain Bacteria; kingdom Bacillati; phylum Actinomycetota; class Actinomycetes; order Kitasatosporales; family Streptomycetaceae; genus Streptomyces; species Streptomyces sp. NPDC090442. The sequence goes on along the minus strand of NZ_JBIVXW010000007.1, from coordinate 118,035 downwards.
GGTCAAGAGCGTCCGGCCGTATCTGTCGGCGGCCCCGCGCACCCTGGGTCCGGCGGGTGGCCGTTGACCGTGGCCCTGCCCCACCGGCAGCGGCCGTTCGGACCGGACGCCCCGTGGGTCGACGACGTGGCGGGCCCCCTGGTCCGCCCGTTCACCGTCAGCAGGGGCCGCACCCACCCCACGGCGGACTTCGACCTGATGACCATGGTGCGGGCCACCGGCCGGCGGCCCGCCGGGCTGCAAGGACCCGACTACGACCGGGTCCTGGGGCTGTGCGACGGGCGGACCGTCCCGGTCGCCGAGATCGCCGCCCACATCCGGCTGCCCGCCGTCGTCACCAAGGTGCTCCTGGCCGACCTCGTCGACTGCGGGGCGCTCGCCGCGCGTACTCCCTCGGCCGTCTCGGCCGCCCCCGCCCCCCGTCCCGACCGCGCCCTGCTGGAGGCGGTGCTGCATGGACTTCGCCAACGACTCTGACCCCCACACCTTGGCGGACCCGTCGTCCGATCACTTCCCGACCGCGCTGAAGGTCCTGGTCGCGGGCGGGTTCGGGGTCGGCAAGACCACCTTCGTCGGTGCGGTCAGCGAGATCGAACCGCTCAGCACCGAAGAGCTCATCACCCAGATCAGCGCCGCCACCGACGACCTGACCGGCGTCGAGGACAAGGCCACCACGACCGTCGCGATGGACTTCGGCCGGATCACCCTCGGTCCGGACCACGTCCTGTACCTCTTCGGCACGCCGGGGCAGCACCGCTTCTGGTTCCTGTGGGACGAGCTGTCCCACGGCGCGCTCGGCGCGGTGGTGCTCGCCGACACCCGACGGCTCGACCAGTGCTTCGCCGCGGTCGACTTCTTCGAGGGGCGGGGCATCCACTTCGTCGTCGCGGTCAACGAGTTCGACGGGTCGCACCGCTACGCGCCCGACGAGATCCGGGCCGCCCTGGACCTCGACCCACAGGTCCCCGTCGTCCCCTGCGACGCCCGCCAGTGCGCGTCCGGCACCCAGGTGCTGGTGTCCCTCGTCGCGCACCTGCTCACCTTTCCCGTCCTCACCGCCACCCCGGAGCTGCCATGAACGTCCCCTCCGCACGCTTCCCGTTCCCCTCCCGCTATCCGTCCTGGCGCTATCCGTCCTCGCAACTACCCCATCTCACCGAGGATCTGACGCGTCGCCTGCTGATCACGCCGGAGGACCACGAGGCGCCGGCCCGGGTCACCCGACTACGCGAGCTGGGGATCGGCAAGAACCCGCTCCCCGCCTTCGACGCGTTCGCCCGCAAGCTGGCCCGGACCACCAACACCCCCTACGCGATGGTCAACTTCATCGACGAGCGGGAGCAGTACTTCGCCGGCCTGTACGCGCCGGACCTGGACACCGCCGTCGAGCTGGGCCCGGCGCCGCCCAGCGGCCGCCCGGAGCGGATCATGGCCCGCGACCACGGCTACTGCCCGTACGTCGTGGTGCGGCGCAAGGCACTGGTGCTGGAGGACGTCTGCGACTACCCGCGGTTCGCCGGCAACCCCGTCGTCGACGAGCTCGGCATCCGCACCTACCTCGGGGCCCCGCTGATCGACCGCACCGGCACGACCCTGGGCACCGTCTGCGTCATCGACCGCGAGCCCCGCCCCTGGGGGCGCGAGGGGTTGCACACCATCAAGGCGTTCGCCGCCGAACTCGTCGAGCAGATCCACGAGATGGAGCAGCGGCAGCAGGAGACCGGCGCCCCCTGACCGGGCGGGCCGGCGGCCCCGGGCCGGGAGCCGGTCGGGGCCGCGCCCGCCGGCGCCTCAGAGCACCCCGGCCAACGCCCCACGGCCGCCCGGAAGTCCGTCCGACCCGGGGGGCTCGGAAGCGTCCGAGGGCGTCCGCAGCAGTCCCGCCAGCCGGTCCGACCACTCGCCCTTGCCCTGCCCCAGCGCCAGTTCGCCCAGCCGCAGCAGTTGGACGTCGGAGGTGCCGGCCGGCGCGAAGATGTGGTGCGCATCGCGCAGGAAGCGCTCCACCGGCCGGTCGGTGAACAGCCCGCAGGCGGCGTGGATGTCCATCGCGTCCCGCGCCGACTCCAGTGCCGACTCCACGTTCACCAGCTTGGCGTTCATCAGCTCCGCATCGCACGGCAGCCCCTGGTCCAACAGGTGCACGGCGTGGTACGCGGCCAGCCGGGCGAGCAGCAGCCGGGACTGGATACGGCCCAACTTCAGCTTGATGGTGGGGAGTTCGGCGAGCGGCTCCCCGTAGCGGCGACGTTCGGTGCAGAACGCGGTGGTCTCGTCCAGGACGGCCTGGTGGATGCCGAGCGAGACCGCCGTCAGGTTCGGCCGCCCGTACAGCACGCTGGAGGAGTACGCCACGGACAGTCCGTCGCCCTCCCGGCCCAGCAGGTTGGCGGCCGGGACCCGACACTCGTCGAAGAACAACTCGCCGAAGCTGAAGCCGTGCAGGCCCATCGCCGGCTGCTGCGGCCCGACCCGGAAGCCGGGGGTGCCGGACTCGACGAGGAACGCCGACAGGCCCTTGGAGCCCTCGCCGGTGCGGACCACCACGCCGTGCAGATCGCCGATGTGGCTGTTGCCGACGTAGGTCTTCCGGCCGCTGAGGACGTAGTCGTCGCCGTCGCGGACCGCGGTGGAGGCCATCCCCAACACATGGCCGCCGGAGTGCGGTTCGGTGACCGCGATGGTCGGCAGGCAGTCGCCGGCCGCGATCGCCGGCAGCCAGGCCCGCTTCTGCTCCTCGCTGCCGAAGTGGATGATCTTCGCCGCGCCGAGCTGGGACGCCTGCGCCATGGCGCCCATCGCGGCGCTCACCCGCGACAGTTCCTCGATGATCAGGGTCTTGGCGACGTGCCCGGCGCCCATCCCGCCGTATCTGCGGTGCACCGTCGCGCCGATCCACCCCTGACGGGCGATCAGCCGCGACAGGTCGGGGCAGACGGCGCGGTTCGCCTCCATGCCGGCGATCCGGGGCCGGATCTCGCGCTCGGCGAAGTCCCGTACCCGGCGCCGGAGTACCTCGTGCCGCCGGTCGGTGAAGTAGCGATGCAAGACGAGCCCTCCTCCGCGAACTTCCTGCCTGCGGACCGCTCCCCGCTGGGAGGCGACGCGCGCGGCGCCGCCCGATCGTATAGGAAACGATCTTGCTCCTGCGGTACGCAATACCCGTTGGCATACCAGCTCCGGGGCGCACAAAACATCAACCCGGCGTATTCATACGGACACTTGGAGTGCGCAAGTGCGCCGCACAACCCCCTCCCGGGAGCGCGGTGCGACGCGGTCCCGCCACCCCGCGGAACCGCGCCACCCCGCGCTTCCCCGGCCGTCAGTGCCCGAGGTCGCAGCAGGACTCACGGCGCTGCTGCCGGCCCACCTCCAGCCAGTCCGTACCGGTCGCCGCCTCCGACGCCGGCGCACCGGGCGCCGGGAACGACTCCACCAACTCCCGCTGCTCGTACAGCCGCCCGCCCTTGAGCACCGCCGAGGTCCGCACCAGCGCCGCGATGTCCCGGAACGGGTCGCCGTCCACCAGCGTCAGGTCCGCCAGCTTGCCGACCTCCAGCGTCCCCAGATCGCGCTCGGCGCCGAACACCTCGGCCGGCAGCGCCGTCGCGGTCCGCAGCGCCTGCGCCACGCTCAACCCGCCCCGGTGCAGCGCCCGCAACGCCAGATGCAACGACAGGCCCACCGGCACCAACGGCTGGTCGGTGCCCAGCGCCACCAGCCCGCCGCCGTCCAGGACCCGCCGGTAGACCCCGACCTCGGTCCCGATGTCCGCCAACTGGGCGGCCGTCGGCCGGCGTCCGGCGTTCTCCCGCACCACCGCCACGTCCCACGGCGGCATCAGCCGGCTCACCCGCACGTCCTCGGCCAGCGCCGGATCCTCACCGATCAGCGGCGACGCCGAGAACGGCGTGGCCAGCATCCGGAACCCGCCGTGCGCATAGACCTCCGTCAGGTCCTGGTACGCGTGCCCCGACGCCGACACCGCATGCCCGAACTCCAGCCGCTGCGTCGCCTGGAGATGGGTCGTCAGATCCTGACCCAACTGCACGCCCGGAGTGACCAGATGGCTCCCCGCGCGCACCCCGAGCCGCTCGTGCGCGAACCGGGCCGCCTCGGCCATCACCCAACCAGGCGCCCGCACATACGTCTTGACGAAGTCCCAGTCCAACGCCGCGCCCCGGGCCAACGACCGACGCAGCCCCGCCTCGGTGCGGTGCGCCCGCCCCATGCTGTACGCCACCCGGCCACCGTCCAGCAGCTCACCACAGGTCAGCAGCCGCGGCCCGGTCAGCGCCCCGGACGCCAACGCCTCCCGCAGCCGGGCCTGTTCGTACGAGAAGCCGCCGCAGGACACCGTGGTGGTGATGCCGTACGCCAGTTGCAGCGCGGACTGCCGCCCGCCGTACGTCGTCTGCCACGGGTGGGTGTGCGCGTCCCACAGTCCCGGCAGCACCGTCCGCTCACCGGCGTCCACCCGGCGGGCGGCACCGGCCCGGGACGCCCGGTGCGGCTCCACGGCCGTGATCCGCCCGTCCCGCACCACCACGTCGACGTCCTCCCGCACCGTCTCACCGGTGCCGTCCCAGAACCGGCCGGCGTGCACCACGGTGTCCCGGGCGCGCGCCGGGCGCCGGGTGAGCGCCACCGGAACGGTCCGCGCCGGACCGCCGGCCACCGGAACCAACCGCAGCTTCCCGGCCGACAGATACAGCAGCGTCCCGGAGTCCCCGGACCACGACGGATGGTCCGCGGCCTCCTCGGTCAGTTGCCGCGGCGCCCCCGCCGGCGTCCCGTCCGGCCGCACCGGCAGCACCCACAGTGCCGACTCCGCGATCAGCGCCAACCACGTGCCGTCCGGCGACCACACCGGGCCCGAGTCATAGCGGTCGGCGATCGAGACGTGCTCGGCGACCTGGTACAACCGGTCCTTCCCGGACTCCGCGTCGACGATCCGGATGACGTTGTAGCCCTCGCGGAACCGGCGGTTGAGCCGATTGCGGTCGCACAGCGCCAGGAACCGCCCGTCCGGCGACCAACTGGGCCGGCCCGGCAGCCCGCCCGCCCCCATCGGCGCGGCCAGCACCTTCTCCGCGCCACCGGCCAGCGTCCGCACCACCAGATTGCCCGCCATGTCCAGTGCCGCCAGCCGGCCGCCGTCCGGCGACAGCGCCGGCTGCACCCGCCCGCCGGTCGCCAGCACCGTCTCCACCCCCGAGCCCAACTCCCGGCGGCGCACCGCGAACAGCCCGTCTCGGTCGTCCGCGTACACCAGCGCCCGGCCGTCCCGCGACCAACTGGGCGCGAGCACATACCGGGTGGCCGCCGCCGAGGTGATGCGGCGCGGCGCACCGGCGCCGGAAGTCGGCGCCACCCACAGCGAGTTGAGCGCCGCGAACGCCACCCTGCGGCCGTCCGGGGAGAGCGCCGGCAGATGGATGCCGCGGACCGGGCCGGCCGCCGAGGACTCGAAACCGTAGTCCTTCAGGCGGTACCGCGGCCGATCCAGCGGCAGCCGCGCGGTGAACGGAACGGTCTCGACGTGCTGCGGCGCATCCGGCCGGACGAAGCGGAACTGCCCGCCGACGGTGAGCAACAGTTCCTCCCGCGACACCCAGCGCGGCGGCACCGGCTCCACATCGCCATCCAGCGCCACCGCCGTCCCGTCCACCACCAGCGTGCAGGTCGCCCCCGGAGCGTCGGTGGTCCGCAGATACGCCAGTCGCCCGGTCGGGGACAGCGCGGGCACCATCACCTGCGCCGCGGCGGCCTCGGTGTGCTCGGTGCGCACCGCGCCCCGCCCGTCGGCGGGCACCGACGCCACCGTCCGGGAGAGCAGCGCGGCGCCGCTCACCCGACCGCGGACGAAGACGATCCGGGAGCCGTCCGGCGACCAGCATGGGTCGAAGTCCTCCCAGGCGCCGTCCTGATGGGGCCCGTCCTGGCCGGGCAGCCCGGTCACCCGGGACATCCGCCCGGACGCCACCTCCAGGACCCAGATGCGGTACGGACTCCCGGCCACCGCGTCGCCGCCGCGCTCCGAGGCGAACGCGATCCGGCTCCCGTCCGGCGACCAGGCCGGCCCCCGGTCGTCCCACGGCCCGTCCGTCAACCGCGTCAGGCCCGAGCCGTCCGGGGCCAGCGCCCACAGGTGGAAGTTCCCGCCCCGATAGGCGCAGACCACCAGCCGGCGCCCGTCGGGGGAGTACGCCGGGCGGGTCGGCTCCAGGTCGGGCGGGGTCAACGCCCGCGCCTCGCCGCCGTGTCGGGGCAGCGACCACAGGACGTTCTGCACCTCGGCGACCAGATGGTCACCGGACGGGGCGAGGGTGGCCGCGCCGTTGGTGGCGGCGGTGAAGGACAGCGCCGCGGGCGCGCCCGCGGACGGCGCGGCGGGCAGGGCCTCGGCCTCGGGGGCGGCGACGCCGGCCAGCCCGGCCGCGGCGGCGGCCGAGGCGGTGCCCTGGAGGAATCTGCGGCGGGTCAGCGGCGCACGCCGGATCGGGTAGTGCTCGGAGCGGTCTGCGGTGTCCAACGTTCCTCCTGCGAAAGGGGATTGCGGCACGGTGTCGACTCAGAACCGCCCGATCGTGCCACGCCGGGCGGGCACTCGGCCATATCCGCCTCGCGCGCCCCGTGGCCAACGGCCGCCCCACCGGCCAGAGTGGGCGCGACCACCGACGCCGCCCCAGGAGAGCACCATGCAGCAGGACGTCCACCACGCCCCCGACGGCGCCCGCATCGCCACCTACACCTGGCTCCCGGAGACCGGTGCCCCGCGCGCCCTGGTGCAGATCGCCCACGGCGCCGCCGAACACGCCCGCCGCTACGACCGCTTCGCCCGCTTCCTGACCGACCACGGCTACGTCGTCGTCGCCTCCGACCACCGCGGCCACGGCGCCACCGCCCCCTCGACCGGCGGCCGCGGAGTGACCGGCGAGGACGCCTGGCGGGCCATCGTCGGCGACCTCAAGGGCATCGGCGACCACACGGCCGCCGCCCACCCCGGCCTCCCGCTCGTCCTCCTCGGCCACAGCATGGGCGCGATGCTGGCCCGCGACTACGCCCAGGAGTACGGCGCCGACCTCGCCGGACTGGTCCTCACCGGTGCCTTCCGCACCCTGCCGGGCCTCGACATCGACGCCGCCACCGCCGAACTGGAGGCGGAGAGCGCCGCCCACGGCCGCGCCCACCCCTCGCCCTTCCTCCCCCGCACCTTCGGCGCCTTCAACGACGCCTTCGCGCACCGCACCGGCTACGAATGGCTCTCCCGCGACACCGCCGAGGTCGACCGCTACGTCGCCGACGAGGACTGCGGCTTCCCGTTCTCCGCCGGCCTGGTGCTGGACTGGGTGCGCGCCATCCGCAAACTCAATGACCCCGCCCATCTGGCCCGGATCCCCCGCGGCCTGCCCGTCCACGTCGCGGTCGGCGACCAGGACCCCTGCCACCAGCGGATGACCCTGGTCCACGAACTCCTGGAGGACTTCCGCTACCTGGGCACCCGCGACCTGACCTGGCGCGCCTACCCGGACGCCCGCCACGAGATCCTCAACGAGACCGACCGCGACGAGGTCCAGGCCGACCTGCTGGCCTGGCTCGACGCCCGCCTCTGACCCACCCGCCGCCGGGCCGGCCTACCGACCGAGGAACCCGCCGATCCGGTCCCGCAGCCCCCGCGGGTCGAGCCCGTGCGCCGCCAGGTGCTCGTCGAGCCGCCCGTAACGGCGCAACTCCCGGCGGCCGACGCCCAGTCCGAGCACCCGGTGCGGCCGGTCCGCCAGCGCGTCGTTGACGTCCCCCGTGGAGGTCCCGGCCAGATACGGCTCGACCAGCACCACGTCCGCGGAACCGGCGTCGTCCGCGGCGGCCCGCAGCGCCCGGCCGTCGAAGGGCCGCACGGTCGTCGCGTAGAGCACGGTCACGTCCCACCCCTCGGTGGCGACCAGCACGTTGTCCAGCATCGGGCCCACCACGACCACCACGCCACCACCGCCCTGACGTACCGTCACGAAGCCGGCCCCGTCCACCGCCCGCGGCGCCTCGTTGACCTGTACGGACAGCCGCACGTACACCTTGTCGTCACCGGCCGCCGCGGCCTTCCGCAACAGCGCCTCGGCCTCGTCCGGGTGCCCCGGCACGTGCACCGTCCAGCCGTCGAGGGTGTCCAACAGCGCCACATCACCCGGGGCCATGTGCGTGAAACCGCCGCTGGGCCAGTCGTAGGAGCCGCCGGCGCTCACCAGCACCCCACCCGTGCCCTGGTGGCCGAAGTCCAACTTCACCTGCTCGAAGGGGCGCTCCACCAGGAAGCTGGCGAAGGTGTGCAGGATCGGCCGCATCCCGGTCAGCGCCAACCCACCGCCCACCCCGACCAGCAACTGCTCCCGGATGCCGACGTTCAGTACCCGCTCGGGGTGCCGCCGGGTCGCGTCCGCGAAGCCGTCCGCGCCGATGTCGGCCAGCACCACGGCCAGCCGCGGGTCCTCGTCCAGCAGTCGCGAACCGACCGCGGCGAACCGCTCCCGCATGGTGTCCCTCACTCAAAGTCCTCTCGAATCGGGTCTGTTGGTCGTTCAGGCGCCGGTCGAGCGCCGTCAGTCGTCGGTCGTCACGGGGAACGTCGAACGCCCTCGGTGGTGTGGCGTGGGGCGCTCAGGCCACCCGCCGGGGCGGCGCGGGGGCGGTGGCGTTCTTCGGCTCGACGCGGGCGACCACCGCGTGCGGCCGGCCCGGGTGCGGGGCGCGGTACGCCTCGTGCAGCGCCTCGTGGTCGCGGCCGTCCACGGTCGTCGCGGACCAGCCCGCGGCCTCGAAGCGGGAGGCGACCCCGCCCCGCCAGCCGTGCGTGGCCGAGGAGTTGTCGATGACCAGGGCGTGCAGCCGGCCCAGGCCGGCCGCGCCCGCGTAGGCGAGCGCCTCGTGGTTGCTGCCCTCGTCGAGTTCGGCGTCCCCGATCAGCACCCACACCGCCGGCCCGGTGCGGCCCTGGGCGCGCAGCCCCAGCGCGGTGCCGACGGCCAGCGGCAGCCCGTGCCCCAGCGATCCGCTGCCGATCTCGACGCCGGGCACCAGCATCCGGTCCGGGTGGTGGCCGAGCGGCGAGTCGTAGGCGCCGAAGCCCGGCAGCCAGTCAGCGGGGAAGAAGCCCTTGGCGGCCAGCACCGCGTAGTAGGCCATCGGGCCGTGGCCCTTGGAGAGCAGGAAGCGGTCCCGCTCGGTGGCGTCGGCGGTGGCGGGGGAGACCCGCAGCACCCGGTCGTAGAGGACCCAGAGGGCGTCGAGGGTGGAGGTGGCCGCGGGGCCGTGCTTCTCGTCGCCGGTCATCAGCCCCATCAGGCGGGGCAGTTCGTCGAATCCGCGGGCGCCGTGCAGCGGGGCGTCCAGGGTCGGTTGCGTCGCCGTGTTCGTCATGCCCCCGACCTTGCAACCTCAAGCCGACTTGAGGTCAAGGCCGACCGGAGGGCGATCACCGGCGCCGACCGCCCGGCCCTCATCGGTCGGGAAATGGCGACAGCCACCCTCTGAAGTGCGGTATCGTTGTGTCGCACGCCCGCTCCGGGAGCCCCGGGGCAGCGAGCATCGGGACGTGGCGCAGCTTGGTAGCGCACTTGACTGGGGGTCAAGGGGTCGCAGGTTCAAATCCTGTCGTCCCGACTTACGGAAACGTGAGTTGGAGGCCGTGTCGGAAATATCCGACACGGCCTCTTCGCGTTCCCCGGCACCCACCCCTCGCCCGACGTCGGCCCAACGCCGTTGCCGCGCCCGCCCGAAGCCCCACGCAGCCGCCGCGTCCCGCCGCTCTGTACGCCCTGCTCAGGTCGACGCAGTGTTGTTGCCTCATCACTCAACTCCCGGTTAAGTCGGGCGTTCCTCACTGTCCGTATGTGGACTGGTGCGCCGCGTTCCCGGCGTGACAGGATGGGGAGGTGACTTCGGCGGCCTTAACTGCTCGTTGGGCCGGCGGGACGGACGGGGGGATGACCGTGGGAGGAGACAACCGGTCCAAGGGGGAGGGGAGCGTGCTCGCGGAACGGCTCGACCACCTTTTCGCGCACATGCACCCGCCGGGCGCCCCCTACACCAACGCCCACGTGGCCGAGGAGATCAGCCGCGGGACGGCGGAGTACGGCGGCGTCAGGGTCACCGAGCAGTACCTGTCGATGCTGCGCAACGGACGACGGGCGAACCCGAGCCCCGAACTCCTGCGCGCGCTGGCGAAGTTCTTCGCGGTGCCCGTCGGGTATCTGCTGGGGGACCTCTCGCAGCCGCAGGCCGCGCGGGTGGAGGAGGAGGTCCGGTTCCTGGCCGCCATGCGGGACCAACGGGTGCGCGCCATCGCGCTGCGCTCGGTCGGGCTGCCCCCGGAGGTCCAGGACAGCCTGACGACGATCATCTCCCAGTTCCGCCGGCAGATGAACCTGCCGGACGGCCCGCCGGAGCAGGGAGGTGAGCGGCGTGCCGCACGGCCCGACACCGACCGCTGAGCGCGACGGGGTCTTCACCATCTGGCGGCGGGCCGGACACGAGGACGGGACGAGCATGCGAGTGGGGCAGATGCGCAGGCGGTGCAAGCAGCTCATCAAGGAGCTGCGGCTGCCCGCCGCCACCGACCTGCGGGGGATCTGCGACATCGTCGCCGCGCGCGTCCAACGCCCCGTCCACCTGGCGCCGATGGGCCTGGGCGGGGTGGTCTCCGGAATGACCGCCACCACCGACGACGGCTACTGGGTCTTCTACGAACTCAAGACCTCCCCCTGGCACCAAGCCCACATCGTGCTGCACGAACTCAGCCACCTCCTCCTCGGCCACGCCCAGGACCCGGCCGTCACCGAGGACGCGCTGCGGCTGTGGACCCCGTCCGTCGACGTCGCCACCGCGATGCGACGGATGGGCCTGACCATGGGCTTCGCCCGTCACCACGGCTACGACAACCCCGCCGAGCGGGAGACCGAGGTGCTCGGCGCGCTGCTGATGGAGCACGTGGTGCCCTCCGCGGCCGAGCGGGAACTCCCGCTGGAGGGGCCGGCCGCCGAGGTCGCGGCCGCGCTCGGCCCCGCCCTCCAACACATCCGCCGCCAACGGGAGGCCGCCGCGGAGGAAGGGGAGAGTGGTGTTTGACGTCGTCTACCTCTGCTTCGGGGCGGCCGCCTGGGCCCTGGTGGCGTACAAGGCCGTCGCCTGGTTCCGCGACCGCAGCAACACCGACCTGGGGCTGGCCTGCGTGATGACCGGCGGCGTCGCCACGGTCTTCCTCTTCTCCGCACCCAGCCTCTACCGCGGCTTCGACCACCTGGTCGGCGTCGCGAACCTCGCCATGGTCTTCCTGTACTCCTCCGTCATGGTCTTCGCCGCCGGGGCGCTGGTGCTGCTGCTCCGCTGGACGGCCGGCGACGGCGAGGCGGCCCGGGCCAGGGCCCGGACCAGGGCCCGCCGGACGGTCGGCGCGGTGGCGCTCCTGTGGGCGGTGGCCGTCACCGGCTTCGCCGTCGGCCGCCCCGACGCCGTGGAACACCCCCGCGACTTCAGCACCGCGTACACCGACGCCCCCGGCGTGATGGTCTTCCTGGTCCTGTACCTGGCCGTCTTCGGCGCCAGCCTCGCCGGCCTGGGCACCCTCTGCCCCCGCTACGCCGCCCGGCTCGGCCGCTCCTGGCTGGCCCGCGGGCTGCGGGTGCTGGCCGCCGGCTGCTGGCTCGGCCTGGTCTACTGCGCCTGCAAGGTCATCGGCTTCGGACTGTCATGGACCGGACACCCGGCCCACTGGCTCTCCAACGGCGTCGCCCCCCTCAGCGCCTCGGTCGCCGCGCTCCTCGTCCTGACCGGCTTCAGCCTGCCCGCCGCCGGCCCCCGCGTCGCCGCCTGGCGCCGACTGCGCCGCCTCACGCCCCTCTGGCGCACCGTCACCGCCCAGACCCCCGAGGTCACCATGGACGGCAGCCGGTGGTCCGGCCGTTGGCCCTTCGCCGACCTGGAATGGCGCGCCAACCGTCAGATGGCCGAGATCCGCGACGTCCAACGCGGCATCCGCCGCCACGTGGAGTCCGACGCCATCGACATCGTCCTCGAACGCGCCCGCGCCGTCTCCCTCGACGACCGGCAACTGGCCGCCGTCGCCGAGGCCGCCGCCCTGCGCCGCGGCCTGGAGAACCGCGCGGTCGGCCACGTCCCCGACCACGGCGCCGACAGCGTGGTGGTCGCCGCCGCCCACCGCCGCCCCGAACTCGCCGCCGAATACGAACACCTGGCGCTCGTCGCCGACGTCTACCGCTCCCCGCTCATCGAAACCGTGCTCGTCGAACTGCGCCAGCGCAGCGCCACCCCGCGCCGCTGACCGCACCCCACAGACGGGGTGGCCCGGTACGGGGGTCCGGGCCTCCCGACCCGCCCGCGGCGGCACCGACCCCACCCGGCCGGTGCCGCCCGGCCGCTGCCTCCGCTGATCTAGGCTCGTACGCCATGCAGAACACCGCCGAGACCGGCCCCGACGCACCGATCGACACCACCCCCCTCCTGGACGACCCGTACGCGGCCTGCGCCGCCCTCCGCGCGGCCGGCCCGGTGCACCGCATCACCGGCACCGACGGTCAGCCCGCCTGGCTGGTCACCCGCTACGACGACGTCCGCGGCGCCCTGGCCGACCCCCGGCTCTCGCTCGACAAGCGCCATGCCGCGCCCGGCAGTTACCGCGGCTTCGCCCTGCCGCCCGCCCTGGACGCCAACCTGCTCAACATGGACCCGCCGGACCACACCCGGATCCGCCGCCTGGTCGCCCAGGCATTCACCCCGCGCCGCATCGACACCCTCCGCGCCCCCGTCCGCCGCATCGCCGACGAACTGCTGGACGCCATGGCCGCGAAGGGCCGCGCCGAACTCGTCGCCGACTACGCCGGCCCGCTCCCGATCACCGTCATCTGCGACCTCCTCGGCATCCCCACCGCACACCGGCGCGACTTCCTGGCCTGGTCGGACGCGCTCATCACCCCCGACCCCAACCGCCCGCACGCGACGAAGGAAGCGGTCGGCGCGATGCTGGTGTTCTACACCGACCTGATCGCCGCCAAGCGCGCCACCCCCGGCGATGACCTGCTCTCCGACCTGATCGCGGTACGCGACGACGGCCCCGGCGACGCCGCCACCGACCGGCTCACCGAGGACGAACTGACCTCCCTCGCCTTCCTCATCCTCTTCGCCGGCTACGAGAACACCGTCCAACTCATCGGCAACGCCACCCTCGCCCTCCTCGACCACCCCGAAAGGCTCGCGGCGTTGCGCCGAAATCCAGCCGAACTCGGCGCCACTGTAGAGGAGTTCCTCCGCTACGACGGACCCGCCGCCCTCGCCATCCGCCGCTTCCCCGTCGAGGACATCGAAATCGGCGGCGTCCGCATCCCCGCCGGCGAGAGCGTCCTGCTCTCCCTCGCCTCCGCCAACCGCGACCCGGCCCGCTTCCCCGCCCCCGACGCCTTCGACCCGACCCGCGACCCCACCGGCCACCTCGCCCTCGGCCACGGCATCCACTACTGCCTCGGCGCCCCGCTCGCCCGCATGGAGGCCGAGACCGCCATCGCCGCCCTCATCAGCCGCTTCCCCGGACTGCACCTCGACATCCCCCGGGACGAAGTACGCCACCGCCGGACGATCCGCTCACGTGGCCTGATTTCGCTGCCCGTGGCCTGGTAATCCAAGAGCGCACATCTTTTTGATGCGTAACCGTTCAGACATGCGGTAGAAAAGGGCTGTGACCCGCCCGGTGTGCATCCCCCGTCGCACCGGGCGGGTCCTTCTTTGCACCCGCGCACGCCCCCGACACGCCGAACACACCACCACCCCGTGGCCCGTCTGGCGCAACCGTGCTGCGCCCACCGCCCGCCCTACTTAGCGTGACCCCATGGCATTTGACGCGCTCGTCTCCAAGAAGACCGGTGCGCTGGCACTGATCGCCGCCGCCGGAATGACCCTCACCCCGATACCGGCCGACGCCCGCCCCGCCGCGCCGACGGGCCGTCAGACCACGGCCCCCGCCCGACAGTCCCCCAGCGGCCTCAGCGCCCTGGCCTGGATGGTCGCCGACGCCGACACCGGCAGAGTGCTGGCCTCCAAGAACTCGCACCGCAAACTCGCCCCGGCCAGCACCCTCAAGACGCTCTTCGCCGTCACCGTGCTGCCCAAGTTCTCCGCCGACCGCGTCCGCCAGGTCAGCGCCTCCGACCTGTCCGGCCTCGGCGCCGGCAGCAGCGTCGTCGGCGTCCACCAGGGCAGCCGCTACACCGTCGCCGACCTCTGGCGCGGCGTCTTCCTGCGCTCCGGCAACGACGCGGTGCACGTCCTCGCCGCCATGAACGGCGGCTGGTCCACCACCGCCCGCGAGATGCAGCAAACAGCGAACCGGCTCGGCGCCCGCGACACCACGGTCAAGTCCCCCGACGGCTACGACACCCCCGGCCAGGTGTCCTCCGCCTTCGACCTCACGGTCTTCGCCCGCGCCGGCCTCGCCAACGAGGAGTTCGCCCGCTACTGCTCCACCATCCGCGCCACGTTCCCCGCCACCGGCGGCGCCGCCGTCCAGATCGAGAACACCAACCGTCTGCTGGTCGGCTCGCACGGCATGGCCCGCTACCCCGGCATCATCGGCGTCAAGAACGGCTACACCAGCAAGGCCGGCAACACCCTCATCGCCGCCGCCCGCCGCAACGGCCACACCCTCATCGCCACCGTGCTCAACCCCCAATCCGGCGCGCTCAACGGCGTCTACAAGGAGGCCGGCACACTGCTGGACTGGGGCTTCAACCGCCTGACGCACGCCGAACCGGTCGGCCGCTCCGACTCCACCGACGACGGCTCGTAACGCCCACCACGCCCCACCGCCGGAACGGGCCGCGAGCGGCGACCGCCTACCGGGTGCGCAACCGGGGAGCCTCCTCGGCCGCAGAAACCGGGCCGGCCGCCGCGTCCTCCGCGGACGCGGCGAGCCGGCCGGTCAACTCCCGCGCCCACGCCGACAACCCGGCGACATCGATCCCGTACGGAGCCGCCGGCGCATAAGGCACCAGTGCCGCGGCGCCGCGCCCCAACAGCGCCGCACCGCCCGCGGCATTGCCCCGCGCCGCATGCGTCAACCCCACCGCGAGCTGCGCCAGCCCCCGCCACAGCTCCCGCTCGGACTCCGGAGCCGCCTTCCAGGCGTCCTCCAGCACCTCATGCGCATGGAACGGCATCCCGGCATCCAGGAGCCGCTGCGCCTCCACCAGCGCCTCGTCCGGTGCGCGGGGTACCCCCTCCGGCTGCCGGGCGACCCCCGGCGCACCGTAGGGCAACGGCCGTCCGAGACCGTCCCGCGGCCGGGCATTCCGGGCCCGGCCCTGCTCGTCGCGATCACGGGAACGGGTCACGGGGGCGCTGCCCTCCTCGGGCCGGACGGGGTGGCGGGGGTTCTCGGAGGTGTTCACCCTTCGATTGTGCGCGGGTGAGGGGCCGGGGGAGTGCTGGGGTGGTGGGTTGGCGGGGTGGTGGGGACGGGCAGGCCGGGGGCTCCGACGGCCGCGGGGATGCCACCGCCCGCACGGTGGCATGGGTGCAGGGCTGCCTCGCCGCCTGACCTCCTGACCATCTGGCCGTCGGAGCCGGTCGCCGTCGCTATCCCAACTGCACCTCGTAGAAGCAGAGATGGTCCTTGATCTCGGCGACCTGGGCATGCGGCTCGGGGTAGGCCCAGGCGACGTCCTCGGGGCCTTGTTCGAGTGACCAGTAGGAGGCGGTGCCCTTGAACGGGCAGACCGTGTGCGTCGACGACGGCGTCAGCAGATCGGTGCGGACGTCCTCCGGCGGCAGGTAGTAGCGCACCGGACAGCCGGTCTCGAAGAGCAGCAACGGTCGCCGGCTCTCGGCCAGCACCTGCCCGTTCACCACGACCCGGACGGGCTCGGTGCCCGGCTTGACCTCGATGCGGTGACCTTCTGTGGACATAACCCTGATCTCCGTTCGTGAAGCGGATGGTTACTACCTCAGGGTCGCATCCGGGACGGCTTCAGGGAGATCCCTGAAGCCGTCGAGCCCCGAGATCGGCACAGTATGAAGCAGAGCTCGCGAAGAGGCAGAGCTCGCGAGCGGAAGGGGCGCCTCGGCGGGGGCGGCGGCTTTTGGGACGGCTTCGGCAGAGATCTACGGGAAGGGATCGGGACGTGAACTGGGACGTGAACTGGGACGTGGGCGTGGGTGCGCGTGGGGGTGCGAGTACGACTGGGGGCGGGAGCGCGAGTACGGGCGTGAGTCCGCACCGGGGCTTGGGCAGAAGCCCCGGTGAGATCTCCGCGGTGGAGAGCTCCGCGGTGGATTGCTGCTGCTGGAGTGCCGTGGGCGCGGAGCGGCGCTCACCGGTCTGGGTGCGGCGGGCGCCGCCGGTGCCGCATCCTTCGGGACCGGTCGGGGGCCGTCGTCGGCGGTGGTACGGGGCGCGGGCTCCTGGTGATCAGGAACCGACCGGGCGGATACCGTGGCCGGCCCAATCCGGGGCCGGAGCGGCGAGGGCCGTGAGCCGGTCGAGGGTGGCGTCGGGGAACGGGACGGCGTGCCCCTGGTCCTGATCGACATGGAGGGCGAAGAGTTCCTCGGTGGCCACGGGGTCGCCGGTGGGAGCACCAAAGGGAGGGCAACGGTACATCTCGTGAAGCAGGCGGAGCTTCTTCGGGGCCACGCCCAACACCGTGGTGCGGACGGCCAGTTGACCGCCGCGGGGGACCTCGTCGAGATAGCGGACGTGGGCCTCGACGGTGTAAAGCGAGCAGCCCGTGCGTGCGCGGTAGCCGGAGTCGAGGCCGATCGCGTCCATCAGGGCGTCGGTGGCGAAGCCGAAGACCAGGACGTAGTACGCCTCGCTGAGGTGGCCGTTGTAGTCGATCCACTCGTCCTGGACGTCCTGCCGGAAAAGCGGGAGAGGAGGGCGAAGGGCGGGGTGGGGGAGGGGGGAGGGGCCCCCACCGGAGGGGGTCGGTGCGCCGCTCATCAGGCCGGGCTCCCAGGCGTGTTGGGGGTCCTCTGGTTGTCGGGCGTGGCGTGGGCGGCGGGGGCAGTGTGGCTGTTGGGCACGACGTGGGTGTCGAGGCCAGGGTGGCCATCGGAGCCGTTAGCACCGTTGGAGCTGTTGTGGGCAGCGTGGTTGTTGGGGTGCGGGGTGTGTTCGGTGGTGGCGTGGGGGGCTTGGTGGGGGAGGCGGCCGGTGGCGCGGAGGACGTTGATGACGCCCTGGTCGCGTTCGGCCACCAGGTCGGCGTAGGTGCGGTCGCCGGCGGCGGTGGCGCAGCCGTCGACCATGGCGTCACGGAGTTCCCGGTCCAGCTCGGGGGCCTCCAGGCGGGTCCACGGGGACTTCAGGGAGGGGCCGAAGTGGTCGAGCATGTGGGCCATGCCGCCCTCGCCGCCGGCCAGCGCGAAGGTCAGGCAGGGGCCCATGAACGCCCAACGCAGGCCCGGGCCTTCGGTGATGGAGGCGTCGATGTCCTCGACCGTGGCCTCGCCGTTGGCGACCATGTGCAGCGCCTCGCGCCACAGCGCTTCCTGCAGGCGGTTGGCGATGAAGCCGGGGAGTTCGCGGTCCATGGTGATGACCGACTTGCCGGCGAGGTCGTAGAAGCGGGATGCCCAGGTCACGGCCTCGGGGGCGGTGTGGGCGCCGCCGACGACCTCGACCAGCGGGATCAGGTACGGCGGGTTGAAGGGGTGGCCGACGACGAGGCGGGCCGGGTCCGCCGCCTGGGTCTGCATGTCGGTCATCGGGTAGCCGGAGGTGGAGGAGGCGATGACCACGCCGGGGGGCGTGGCGGCAGCCAGTTCGGCGAGGAGCGAGCGCTTCAACTCCAGCTTCTCCGGGGCGCTTTCCTGGACGAAGTCGGCGTCGGCGACGGCCTCGGCGAGGGTCGGGACGACCGTCAGCCGGTCCTGGGACGCGCCCTCGGCAAGTCCCAGTTGTTCCAGGGCGGGCCAGGCGGCGGACACCAGGCGGCGCAGCTTCTCCTCGGCGTCGTCGGCGGGGTCCCAGGCGGTGACGTCGTAGCCGCGGGCGAGGAAGTGGGCGACCCAGCCGCCGCCTATGACGCCGGCGCCGATGCACGCCACCCGACGTGCGGCTTCGGGGGTGGTGGAGGGGGTGTAGGACATGGGGCTGCCTCCTGCGCGGAATGCGGAGAGTGGTGAGGGGAGGGGCGAGGGCGCGGTATGCGAGGTGTGTGAGGCCGGGTTGGGGCGCGGGGCGTGAAGTGGCTGGTGATGGTGGGGCGAGGCGGTGACGGGCGGACAGGTGTGGTGTCGGTCCGCTCGTCACCGTGGGGTTCTGCGGCGCCCGCCCGTTGGTGTCCCCGTGGTGCCCGGCGGGCGTGCCTCAGCTGCGGGGCTTCAGGCCCAGGCGGGTGCGGGCCTGGTCCGGGGTGGCGACGGTCGCGCCGAGGAGTTCGGTGATCTGGACGGCGCGTTCGACGAGTTGGGCGTTGGTGGCCTTGACGCCGCGGCTCAGGTAGAGGTTGTCCTCCAGGCCGACGCGGACGTTGCCGCCGAGCAGGATCGACTGGGCGACCCACGGCATCTGCATCCGGCCGAGCGCGAAGCTGGCCCACTCGGCGCCCTCGGGCAGCATGTTCACCATCGACTGGAGGACGCCGGGGTCGGCCGGGGCGCCCCACGGTATGCCCATGCACAACTGGAAGACGGTGGGGTCGTCCAGCAGTCCCTCGGCGAGCAACTGCTTGGCGAACCAGAGCTGGCCGGTGTCGAAGATCTCCAACTCCGGCCGGACGCCGAGTTCCTGGATCCGCTTCGCCCCGGCGCGCAGCATGTCGGGGGTGGAGACGTAGAGCGTGGAGCCGTCGCCGAAGTTGAGGGAGCCGCAGTCCAGGGTGCAGATGTCGGGGAGCAGGTCCTCGACGTGCGGGAGGCGTTCGAGGCCGCTGACCAGGTCGGTGCCGGGAAGCTGGGTGAGCGGGCGCTCGGGGTCGATGACCAGGTCGCCGCCCATGCCGGCGGTGAGGTTGATGACGACGTCCGTGCCGGTCTGCTTGATGCGGTCGACGACCTCGGCGTAGAGGCGGGGGTCGCGGGACGGGTCGCCGGTCTCGGGGTCGCGCACGTGGATGTGCACCACCGCGGCGCCCGCGGCGGCCGCCTCGACCGCGGAGCGGGCGATCTGCTCGGGCGTCACGGGGACGTGCGGGGAGCGGCGGACGGTGTCACCGGCGCCGGTCAGGGCGCAGGTGATGATGACCTCGTTGGTGGGGGCGGTGGCCATGGGGTCCCTTCGGTAGGAGCGGTGGGGTGGCGTGGGTGAGGGGAGAGGTGGCGGTCGGTGTTTCCCCGGGGTGCGGGTGAGCTGAGGAGTCCGGGCGCGCTCGACGGGCGCGGCCCGACTGCCCGCGCGGTAGCCGGCCCGCGGCTAGCCCGCCCCGGCGGCACGTCGCGAACGTCGTCGGAGCGTCGCGAACGTCGTCGGAGCGAGATGAACGTGGTCGGGGCGTCACGAACGTCGTCGGGCGGCGGGAGGGGACTCGGCGGCGGTGTCGTCGGAAGCGGTGTCGTCGGCAGTGGAGGCGTCGGGGTCGGTGGCCGCGGAGTCGACGCTCGCAAAGTCAGTGGCCGCGTCCTTCCCGCCACACCCCAACTCGTTGTCCACGAAGGCCGACAGGGCGGCATGCATGGTGTCCGGGGTGGTGCTGTCCGGGGCGGTGGCCAGGACCTGGGTGGCCAGGCCGTCGATGAGCGCGGTGAGGCGGAGGGCGGTGACGTCGGGGTCGACGGGGCGGAAGACGCCCTGGTCGATGCCGCGGCGGAGGACGTCGGCGACGGTGGTGCGCCACTGCCGGTAGTAGTGCTCGTGGAGGCGCCCCACGGCGGTGTCGCGGGCGGCCTGGGCCCACAGGTCGAGCCAGACCAGCCACTGCCGGCGCTGTTGTGCGGTGCGCGGGGTCTGGAGGGCGATCAGGTGCAGCAGTTCGGCGCGGGCGTCGGGGGCCTTCGCCAGTCCGGCCGCGCGGCGTTCGGTGTCCTCGTCCATGCACCAGCGGACGGCCGCCTCCAGCAGTTCGTCGCGGCCGGGGAAGTGGTAGTGGACGGCGGCCGTGCTGGTGCCGCAGGCGGCGGCGATGTCGGCGACCCGTACGGCGTGGAAGCCGTGTTCGGCGATCAGCCGGACGGTTTCCCGGACGATCTGCAGCGGGCGGCCGCCTTCGGGGACCGGGGCCGGGCCGCGCCCGGGCGGTGCCGCGGGGCGTTCCGGGGCGCCGAGCAGCCAGCCGGTGTCGACCCCGCCGATGTCGGCGATCCGGACGATCTCGGCGAGGGCGAAGCGCCGGGTGCCGCCCAGTGATCTGGAGAGTTTGGAGGGGTCCATCACGATCCGTCGGGCGAACTCGCGATGGCTGCAACCGAGCCGGGCGATCACCTGCCGGACCCGGTCGGTGACCTGTCCGGTGTCGTCGGCGATCCGGCCGCCGGGGTCTGCGTCCATGGCCGGGGACGCTAACAGGGCGTTGAGAACATCGCAACGGATGTGAGGGAGTGCAAGGGTGAAAGCTGCTGTTCTGTACGGATATGGGGGATGGTGTTGCGGGCTGGCTGATGTATGAGTCAGTAGTGGGGCGGGTGGGGTGTGGCGGGCTGGGTCCGGGCCGCTGGACAAGCCGCAATACGGGTGAATGTGGCAAAGTGACGGCATGGCTGACCGGGGAGCGAAGCGGCCCACCGTGTCGGTGCCGGACGACTGGCCCGCCCACCCGGACCTGACGCTGGCCCTCAACGGGATGGGCGGCTTCGACTGGGACCTCGACAGCGGGCTGATGCACCTGGACCCGCCCGCGCTGGAGGTCTTCGACCTCCGCCCGGGGGAGTACGACGACCGCCCGGCCACCCTCGGCTGCCGGGTGCCGGACTACGAGGCGGCGCGGCTGGAGGCGCTGGTGACCCGGGCGCTCAAGGACGGCAGCCATTCCTACGGGGCCTACTTCCGGGTCCGGCTGCGGGACGGCGCACTGCGCTGGACGCACGCCCAGGGCAGCATCCGCCGGGACGCCATCGGCCGCCCCCGCCGGGTCATCGGCGTGGTCCGGGACGCCACCGGCGAGTACGCCCAGGCCGCCGAGCGGATCGCGGTCACCGAGGAGCGCCGGCGGCACACCAGCATCGTCGAGCGCACCACCGCCGCCCTGGCGCACGCCCGCACGGTCGGCGAGGTGATCGGCGTCCTCGCCGGCGACGAGGGGCTGAACCGGCTGGGCGCGGAGAACGTCATCCTGGGCCTGGTCGAGGCCGGCCGGATCCGGCTGGTCTCCGAGGGCCGGGCGGGCAGTTACGTGCCGGACCTGGAGTACACCCGGGTCGGCGACGAGTTCCCGATGAGCGAGGTGGTGCGGACCCTGACCCCGCGGTTCGTCCGCAGCCGCGCCGAGTTCCGCGACAACTACCCGCGGCTGTGGCCGGCCGTCGAGCCGTTGAACGTCGGCTCCGGGGCGTATCTGCCGCTGATCGCCCAGGGGCGTCCGATCGGGGTGATCGGCCTGTTCTTCGAGCGCGAGACCGACTTCCCCGACCAGGAGCGCAACGTGCTGGTCGCGCTGGGCAGCAGCATCGCGCAGAGCCTGGCCCGGGCGATGCTCTACGACCAGGAGCACGAGATCGCGGCCGGCCTGCAGCAGGCGATGCTGCCGCGTCGGATCCCGGGCGTCGTCGAGGCGCAGATCGCGGTCCGCTACCGCTCCGCCCGGATGGGCCGGGACATCGGCGGCGACTGGTACGACGTGATCCCGCTGCCGGACGGCCGGGTCGCCGCCGTCATCGGCGACGTCCAGGGGCACGACACCCAGGCCGCCGCGCTCATGGGCCAGTTGCGGATCGTGCTGCGCGCCTACGCCGCGGAGGGGCACGCGCCAGCGACCGTGATGGCCCGCGCCTCCGCGTTCCTCAACGAGCTCGACACCGACCGCTTCGCCACCTGTACCTACGTCGACGCCGACCTGGCCACCGGTGCCGCCCGGTTCGTGCGGGCCGGTCACCTCGATCCGATGGTGCGGCACGCCGAGGGCATCTGTCGGCGGCTGCCGGTGGCCGGCGGGCTGCCGCTGGGCCTCTCCTCCGAATTCCGGCTGCTGGACTACCCGGTGACCACCGTGCACCTCGCGCCGGGCGACACGCTGGTGCTGTGCACGGACGGCCTGGTGGAGGAGCCGGGCGCCGATCTGGACGCCGGGCTGCGGCACTTGGCCCGGGAGGTCCGCGACGGCCCGTCGGACGTCCAGCAACTCGCCGACCGGCTCTGCGAGTCGGTGGACGGCCGGCGCGGCGAGGACGACATGGCGCTGCTGTTGCTGCGTCGGCTCGGGCCGCCCGAGCACGACACGGCGGGCCGTCTCCGTCAACACGTCGCCCCCGCCGACCCGGCGGCGCTGTCCTCCGCCCGTCACATGATCCGTGCCGCGGTGCGCGCCTGGGGCGCCGGCGACCGCGCCGAGGAGGTCGAACTGGTTGCCGACGAGCTGATCACCAACGCGCTGCTGCACACCGACGGCGAGGCGGTCGTCAGCCTCCGGATGCCGCACGGGGCGGAACGGCGGCTGCGGTTGGAGGTCGAGGACGGGGCCAGCAGCCTGCCGCGCCGCCGCGAACCGGGCGAGTCCGGGGTCTCCGGCCGCGGCCTGCTGCTCGTCGACCGGCTCGCGGATGTGTGGGGAGTGGAACCGCGCGGCGGTGGAAAGTGCGTATGGTGCGAGTTCAACTGCCCCTGACCGGGAAGGCCCTGGCCGACCTCGGGACCCAGCGGGCGCGGGCGCCGAGGGATCGGCACGGCCAAGTGAGGACTGCTCTATGGAATCGCGGGCGGAACAGCGCGAGGGCGCCCGCCGGTTGGCGGCGCGACTCGACGCGGACGGCGTCGGCAACATCGCGCTGACCTGGGTGGACAATGCGGGCATCGCCCGCGCCAAGACGGTGCCGGCCCGGCGGTTGACGGACGTCGTCGAGCGGGGCGTGGGGATGTCGCCGGTCTTCGACGTGTTCACCTCCGACGACGCCGTCACCGCCTCCGACCACCTCGGCGGTCCGGACGGCGATCTGCGGCTCTTCCCCGACCTGGCGCGGCTCACCACCCTGGCCGCGCAGCCCGGTTGGGCCTGGGCGCCGGTCGACCGCTACGACCAGCTCGGGCAGCCGCACCCGGCCTGCCAACGCCTGTTCGCCCGCCGGATGGTCGACCGGGCCGCGGCCGCCGGCCTCGACCTGCGGATGGGCTTCGAGACGGAGTGGGTGGTCGCCCGCGCCCCGCAGGGCCGCGCCGACGCCGACGCGCTCGACTACCCCTGCGCCGGCCCCGCCTACGGCATGGCCCGGGTCGTGGAACTCTCCGACTACCTCCGGGACGTCACCGAGGCGCTGCTCGTCCAGGGCGTCGACGTGCTCCAGATCCACCCCGAGTACGCGGCCGGCCAGTTCGAGGTCAGCACCGCGCCGCACGACCCGGTGCGCGCCGCCGACGAGGTGGTCCTGGTCCGCGAGACGATCCGTGCGGTCTCCGCCCGGCACGGGCTGCGCGCCTCCTTCGCCCCGTCCGTCGTCGCCGGCGAGGTCGGCAACGGCTGCCACCTCCACCTCAGCCTCCGCCGCGACGGGGCGAGCCTGCACCGGGCCGCCGGCGCCGACTGGGCCCTGGCGCCCGACGCGGCGTCGTTCCTCGCCGGGGTGCTGGACGCGCTGCCCGCCCTGCTCGCCATCGGCTGTCCCTCGCCCGCCAGTTACCTGCGGCTGCTGCCCTCCCATTGGGCCGGCGTGTACCAGTGCTGGGGCGTGGAGAACCGCGAGGCGGCGCTGCGGCTGGTCACCGGCGCGCCCGACGACCCCGACGGCGGACACGCCGAGGTCAAGACCTTCGACGCCGCCGCCAACCCGTACCTCGCCGTCGGCGCGGTGATCGCCGCCGGGCTGCACGGCATCGACACCGGGGCCCGACTCCCCGCCCCGCAGACCGGTGACCCCGGCGCCCTGGGCGTCCGCGAGCGCGCCCGGCGCGGCATCGTCCGGCTGCCGGCCACGCTCACCGAGGCCACCGACCGGTTCGAGAAGTCGACGCCGCTGCGGGAGGCGTTGGGGGAGGTGCTGTACGGCGCGGTGCTCGCGGTGCGGCGCGCCGAGGAGGCGCACTTCGCGGAGTGGGAGCCGGCCCAGATCGCCGCGGCCACCCGTTGGCGCTGGTGAGCGCCGCCGACGCGCCGCGGCCGGTCGGCGACGCCGGCGCCCCGGTGCTGGACGGGCTGCCGCCGCTGGTGGACCACCACTGCCACGGCGTGATCCGGTACGCACCAAACGCCGGGACGTTCGCCGCGTTCCTCACTGAATCGGACCGGCCGCCGGCGGCCGGCACCACGTACTTCGACACCCAGACCGGCTTCGCGGTCCGCCGCTGGTGCCCGCCGCTGCTCGACCTGCCCGCGCACTGCCCGCCCGAGGAATACCTGGCCCGCCGCCGCGAGTTGGGCCCGGACGAGACCCGGCGGCGGCTGCTGTCCGCCACCGGCATCGGCGCGTACCTCGTCGACACCGGGCTGCCCGGCGACCTGACCGGGCCGGAGGAGACCGCGGCCGCGGGCGGCGCCGCCGGCCATGAGGTGGTGCGGCTGGAGGCGCTCGCCGAGCGCGTCGCGGCCGACCACCGGGGGAGTGAAGGGGCCGTGCGCGCCGGGGAGTTCGCGGACGCCCTCGGTCGCGCGGTGTGCGCCGCGGCCCGCACCGCCGTCGCCTTCAAGTCGGTGGCCGCCTACCGGCACGGCCTCGCCCTGGACCCCCGGCCGCCCGGCCCGGACGCGGTGCGGACCGCGGCCCGCGCCTGGCTCGGCGCGGGCGCCCCGCGGCTCACCGACCCGGTCCTGCTGTGCCACCTCGTCCAACTCGCCGTCGCCACCGGCCGCCCGCTCCAACTGCACACCGGCTTCGGCGATCCCGACCTGCGGCTGGACCACGCCGACCCGGCGCTCCTCACCGACCTGGTCCGGGCCACCGCGGACACCGGCACCGACCTGGTGCTGCTGCACTGCTACCCGTACCACCGGCAGGCCGCCTACCTCGCCGGGGCCTTCCCGCACGTCTACGCCGACGTCGGGCTGTCGCTGACGCACACCGGCCCGCGGGCCACCGCCGTGCTCGCCGAGTTCCTCGAACTGGCGCCGTTCGGGAAGCTGTTGTTCTCCACCGACGCCTACGGGCTCCCGGAGCTGTACGCGGTGGGCAGCGCGCTGTTCCGGGTGGCGCTGGGGGAGGTGCTGGGCGGCTGGGTGGCGTCCGGGGCCTGGTCGGCGGGGGACGCCCGGCGGGTCGCGGCGATGATCGCGGCGGGTACGGCGCGCCGGGTCTACGGGCTGGCGGGCGTCAACGGCGGGGCGGAGAACGGGAAGTAAGGGGCACCCGACCGGGACACCTGTTCCATCGTGGCCGCGCGGCGTGGTTTACTGCCGCGTGCCACGTACAACTACCTCTGACGCGCCGGCCGATGACCGGGCCGGAAAGGGCGACAAGCCCCGAATACCGCTGCGCGGCCGGATCTTCGTCGACCTGACCCCGCTGCGCACCTCCCCCGACTACCGCCGCCTGTGGTGCGGCAACACCGTCTCCTGGCTGGGCCAGCAGATGACCGCGCTCGCGGTCTCCCTCCAGGTCTACGCGATCACCGGCTCCACCTTCTCCGTCGGCCTGGTGGGCCTGTGTTCGCTGATCCCGCTGGTCGTCTTCGGGCTCTACGGCGGCGCCATCGCCGACACCGTCGACCGCCGCAAACTGGGCCTGGCCAGCGCCACCGGCGCCACCGTCCTGTCCGTCACGCTGGCCGCCGCGGCGCTCGCCGGCTACCACCGGGTCTGGCTGCTCTACACCGTCGTCGCCCTCCAGGCCGTCTGCTTCGCGATGAACTCGCCGGCCCGCACGTCGATGGTCCCCCGCCTGCTGCCCACCGAGCAGTTGCCGGCCGCCAACGCCCTGCAGTCGCTCACCTCCAACCTCGGCCTGATGGGCGGCCCGATGCTGGGCGGCCTGATCGTCGGCCTGTGGGGCTACCAGGCGGCGTACCTCGTCGACGTGGCCGCCTTCGGCGTCTCGCTCTACGCGATGTGGCGGCTGCCGTCGATGCGGCCCGGCCGGGGCGACGGCCCGACCCGCCGCGCCTCCGTCCTGGACGGCCTGCGCTTCCTGGCCACCCGCCCCAACCTGCGGATGACGTTCTTCGCCGACCTGGCCGCGATGGTGCTGGCCCAGCCCCGCGCGCTGTTCCCGGCGATCGCCGCGCTCTGGTTCGGCGGCGACGCCAAGACCGTCGGCCTGCTGGTCGCCGCGCCCGCGGTCGGCGCCGTCCTGGGCGGCCTGTTCTCCGGCTGGCTCGGGGGCATCCGCCGGCACGGCCTGGCGATCCTGCTCTCGGTGGCGTCCTGGGGCGCCGCCGTCACCGCCTTCGGCCTCTCCCGACACCTGTGGCTCGGCCTGTTCTTCCTGGCCGTCGCGGGCTGCGCGGACACCGTCTCCATGGTGTTCCGCAGCACCATGCTCCAGGCCGCCACCCCCGACGAGATGCGCGGCCGGCTCCAGGGCGTCTTCATCGTGGTCGTCGCCGGCGGCCCCCGGCTCGGCGACTTCCTCGCCGGCTCCGCGGCCGACCTGGCCTCGCCGGCCGCGGCGGTGATCGGCGGCGGACTGGCCTGCGTCCTGGTCGTCACCGCGCTCGGACTCGGCCGGCGCGCCTTCGCCCGGTACGACGCCCGCGACCCGCAGCCGTGACCCCCGCGGCGCCCGGCCGGCCGGCCCCCGCCACCGCACCGACCGGGCGCCGGAACCCGCCGTGCGCCGGGGCCATGGACGGGCCAGACTCGGGTACGGGGGCACCAACAGGCACCATTCGTCCCGATCCGGAGGCCCGCCGTGCAGCGGCAACCGCTCGTCCGCCGTGACCGCACCCCCGACCTCGACCGGCAGCCCCCACCGGTCCCCCCGGACCCCGGAGGCCCACCGCCCGGCCCCGTCCCGGAGCCCCCGCCCGGCCCGGTCCCCGAACCGCCGCCCGGGCCCGTCCCGCCCGAACCGCTCCCCGGGCCGCCCCACCCCCCGGAGCCGCCCGATCCGATCCCGCCGGAACCGTCGCCGGTGCCGCGCCCGCCCGGGCCCGACCCCGACCCGGTCCCGGAGCCCTCCCCGGCCCCCGGGCCGCTCACCCGGGCGCCCGCCCGACGCCCGTGACACCAGACCACACCGCGAGGAGGTACCGCTCATGGCCATCGCCACGGTCAACCCGGCCACCGGCGAGACCCTCAAGACCTTCGACGCGCTCAACGCGGGCGAGATCGAGGACCGCCTGGTCCGCGCCGACCAGGCGTTCCAGGAACACCGCACCACGTCCTTCGCCCGCCGCGCCGAACTCCTGCACGCCGCCGCCGATCTGCTCGAAGCCGACCGGGACGACATCGCCCGCACCATGACCACCGAGATGGGCAAGCCACTGGCCCAGGCCCGCGCCGAGGCCGCCAAGTGCGTCAAGACCATGCGCTGGTACGCCGACCGCGCCGAGGCGCTGCTCGCCGACGAACGGCCCGACCCCGCCGACGTCCAGGACGCCGGCGCGGCCCGCGCCGTGGTGCGCTACCGCCCGCTCGGCACCGTCCTCGCCGTGATGCCCTGGAACTTCCCGCTCTGGCAGGTCGTCCGGTTCGCCGCGCCCGCCCTCATGGCCGGCAACACCGGGCTGCTCAAGCACGCCTCCAACGTGCCGCAGACCGCGCTCTATCTGGAGGAGCTGTTCCGCCGCGCCGGCTACCCCGACGGCTGCTTCCAGACCCTGCTGATCGGCTCCGGCGCCGTCGAGGACATCCTCCGCGACCCGCGGATCGCCGCCGCCACCCTCACCGGCAGCGAACCCGCCGGCCGCGCGGTCGCCGCCACCGCCGGCGACGAGGTCAAGAAGACCGTCCTGGAGCTCGGCGGCAGCGACCCCTACCTCGTCCTGCCCTCCGCCGACCTCGACAAGGCCGCCCGGGTCGCCGTCACCGCCCGGGTCCAGAACAACGGCCAGTCCTGCATCGCCGCCAAGCGGTTCATCGTCCACGACGCCGTCCACGACGCCTTCGCCGAGCGGTTCACCGCGGGCATGGCCGCGCTGACCGTCGGCGACCCGATGGACGAGGGCACCGACGTCGGCCCGCTCTCCAGCGAGCAGGGCCGCTCCGACCTGGAGGAGCTGGTCGACGACGCGATCCACCAGGGCGCCCGGGCGCTGTGCGGCGGCCGCCGCCCGCCGGACCGGCACGCCGGCTGGTTCTACGAGCCGACCGTGCTCACCGGCATCACCCCGGGCATGCGGATCCACCACGAGGAGGCGTTCGGTCCGGTCGCCACGCTCTACCGCGTCGCCGACCTCGACGAGGCGGTCGCCCTCGCCAACGACACGCCGTTCGGCCTCAGTTCCAACGCCTGGACCCGGGACGCCGACGAACAGCAGCGGCTGGCCCGGGACTTGCAGGCCGGCGGGGTGTACTTCAACGGCATGACCGCCTCCCACCCCGGCCTGCCGTTCGGCGGCGCCAAGCGCTCCGGCTACGGTCGGGAGCTCTCCGGCCACGGTATCCGGGAGTTCTGCAACATGACCACGCTGTGGTACGGGCCCGAGGACTGACCCGCCACGCACCGCGGCCGGGCGCCCCGACTCGTCGGGGCGCCCGGCCCGTTCACGGTGCGGCCCACAGCGTGACGGTCAGCTCGAAGGTCGGATTGCCCGGGCCCGCGCCGCTGCTGCTGTCCGAGGTGTCCACCTTGCTGAACGTCATCCGCGCCACCTGGTTCAGCTTGGTCACCACGCACCAGACGGTGCCGGGGGAGACCTTCGCGGCGTTGGTGTTGGGGCCCAGCGGGCTGCCCTCGGCGGCCGCCCGGCACGCCTCGCCCGTGTTCGTCCGGGCGTCCGCGGTGCCCGCCCGGACCGGGCTGCCGTAGCTGCTGGCGAGCGTGATGACGGCCTGGGCGCCGTTCAGCCCGTTCTGGCAGCCGATGTAGTCCAGCGTGGTGCCCCCGGAGGTGTCCACCGTCCGTGCGGTGACCGCGGGCGTGTCGAGATCGAGGGCCTGGGAGACGCTGCCCATGCAGCTCGGCGCGCGCCAGACCACCCGCCGGTCGCGGTAGACCACCTTCGCGGCGGCCGGGCGTGGGGAGTGCGGGCTCTGCGAGGTGGCGCCCGGCGGACCGGTGTCGGGGGCACCGCCGAAGGAGCCGCCCGTATTGCCGGGCGTGTTGGTCCCGCCCGACACGGTGCCGTCCGCGGCCTTGCCCGACCCCCCGTCGTCACCCGCGAACCACCCCCTGACCAGCGACGACGTCAGCAGCACGGCGAGCGCACCGCCGACCGCGGCGGCGATCAGCACCGGCCGGCGGCGACGCGCCGGCCGCGGCGGCGGCACGGGGGCGCCCAGGTGGAACGGCGGCGGATCGCTGGGCGGCGGCGGGGGCGGCGGCATCCTCGGCGGGGGAGGTACCGTCGGACCCGCGACGCGGGCCGCGCCCGGCACCCCCGACGGCCCCCGCAGCAGCACCAACGAGCCCGCCGCGCCGGCCGATCGGCGCTGTGGCCGCGGCAACCCCCGGCTGCGCAGCGCGCGGTCCACCCGCCCGTGGACCTCGTCGAGGGTGAGCGGAACCGGCTCGGCTAGGGCGTCCAACAGGGCGCCGGTGAACGCGGTGTAGGTCTCCCCCTCCGGCGCGTGCGAGGGTGCCGTGCGGGTCGTGGAGGTCAGCGTGTAGGTGCCGGCCAGGTCGAGCTGACCGACCGCCAGGTCGGCCGGATCGGACATCGCGGAGACCGCCCGGCCGGAGAAGCAGCAGTCCACGACCAACACCCGCGCCCGCGCCCGGGCCCCGCTCACGTGCCGCTTGACCAGCTCGATCGGGACGGCGGAGAAGCCCACCTGGTCCCGGTCGGTGTGCACCAGCCCCAGGTG
Organism: Streptomyces sp. NPDC090442; assembly: GCF_044769405.1. Lineage (NCBI taxonomy): Bacteria > Bacillati > Actinomycetota > Actinomycetes > Kitasatosporales > Streptomycetaceae > Streptomyces > Streptomyces sp. NPDC090442. The sequence continues at coordinate 88,054 of NZ_JBIVXW010000007.1, read as the reverse complement.
CAGCAACCCGCCGTCGTCCAGCACCCCGTGGCCCGCGTAGTAGACCAGCAGCACCTCCTCGGCCTCCCGCACCGCCCAGGCCAGCGCCGCCCCGATCGCCGAGGCGTCGGTGGGGTCGGGCACCACCCGGCAGTGCTCCGGGGCCAACAACCCGTGGTCCGGGTGGGTCAGGGCCGCCCACAGGCCCCGGAGGTTGGCCGCCACCGACGGGATCGCCGGCAGACCGGTGAACCTGCCGGTGCCGATCAGTACGGCGCGACTGGCCGGCCCGTGCGGGAACCACCGGTCGTCGGGTCTGCCACTCATCGATGCCCTCCCCCTGCATGACGAACGGTCGTCGCCATCCTGGCACGATCACCCCGGATTGCGGCCCCGTTCGCCGGTGCCCGAAGCGACATCGCGCGCCCCGCCCATCTCCCCTGGGGAATAACGGAGTTCGGGGTGCGTCAGGCTCCGTTTCCGGGCGCGGTCTCCGGCACCGAGAACTCGCACCACAGCGCCTTGCCGCTGCCCCGCGGCTCGGCGCCCCACCGGTCCGCCAGCGCCTCCACCAGCAGCAGCCCGCGCCCCGACGTCGCGGTCTCGCCGGGCCGCCGGCGGCGCGGCCACTGGCTGGACCGGTCCTCGACCTCCAGCCGGATCCGGCGCGGCGCACCGGGCAGCAGCTCCACCGACACCAGGGCGCCGCTCTCGGTGTGGGTGAGCGCATTGGCGATCAACTCCGAGGCGGCCACCTCGACATCGTGCGTGACCGCGCCGGCCCGCCACTGGTCCAGCGTGCGGCGCACCGCCGAGCGGACCTCCGCGGTGCCCGCCGGATCGGCCTGGTGGACGTGGAGCCGCAGCCGCGGTGTGGCGGTCGCCCCGCGCACCGCGCTGCGGTGCAGCAGCAACAGCGCCATGTCGTCGTCCGAACCCGGCTCCGCCCACAGGAGGTACGAGAGCCGGTCGGCCAGCGCGTCCAGCTCGGCGGGCCCGGCGCGGACCGCGGCGGAGAGCGCCTCGATCCCGGCCGCGATGTCCCGGCCGGGCTGCTCGACCAGCCCGTCGGTGCACAGCAGCAGCGTCGACCCCGGCTCCAGGAACAACTGGGTCTCCGGGAAGTGGTCCTGCCCGAAGGCGGTGGCCAGCCCCAGCGGCAGCCCGCCGGCCACCTGCGGCCAGTCGATGTGCCGGGAACTGTTGCAGATCAACGGCCCCAGGTGGCCGGCCCGGGCGAGGTGCAGCGCCCCCGACTCCAGGTCCGCCTGGACGTAGGTGCAGGTCGCGAACCGCTCGGTCTCCAGCTCCGCCAGGAAACGGGAGGCCCGCACCAGCACCGTCTCCGGGGCGTGCCCCTCGCTGGCGTAGGCGCGCAGCGCGATCCGCAACTGGCCCATCACCGCTGCCGCGTGGGTGTCGTGCCCCTGGACGTCGCCGACCACCAGCCCGGTACGGCCCTGCGGCAGCGCGATCACGTCGTACCAGTCGCCGCCGACGTCCCGGCCCACGCTCGCCGGGTGGTACCGGACGGTGACCTCACCGCCGGCGATCGGCGGCAGCCGGCGCGGCAGCATCGTCTCCTGGAGCCCGGTCGCGAACTCCCGCTCCTGGTCGAAGAGGGTGGCCCGCTGCAACGACTGCGCCACCACACCGGCCAGCGCCAGCGCCAGGTTCCGGGCCTCCGCCGACTGCACCGCCGGCTCGTGGTTGAACAGCCCCAGCGCCCCGAGGACGGTGTCCTGGGCGATCAGCGGAAGGAAGGCGGCGCTGCCGGTCGGCAGCACGTCGACGAACGGGCGCAGCCGCGGGTAGCGGGCGACCAACTCGCCGCGGGTGCTCAGGAAGCTGGGGCGCCGGGACCGCGCCGCCTCGGACAGCGGAAGGGTGTCGTCCAGCCAGGAGTTCATCATGTCGGCCGGCACCTCGCCGTCCAGCCCGGCGGTGGCGATCACCTCGAACCGGTCGTTCGCCACCAGGCCCAGCACCAGCGCGTCCGCGCCGAACCGCCGGGCGCCGCCGGTCCCGGTCAGCACCCGCGTCACGTCCCGCACCGACAGCGCCCGGGCCAGCGCCGCGGTGGTCTGCTGCACCATCACCGTCTGCCGCTGTCGCTCCTCCTGGAGCGAGCGCAGCAGCGCCGAGTCGGCGAGTTCACTGGTCGCCTCCCGGACGATGCCGACGACCCGGTACGGCGCGCCCCGTGCGTTGCGCAGGATCCGGCCCTGGGAGTGGGTCCACCGCCGGGTCCCGTCCCGGCACTGGATCCGGAAGTACGCGCCGTAGGAGGCGTTGCCTTCCTGGAGCGCCTGGGACAGCGCCGCGTCCAGGCGCAGGCCCTCCTCCGCCGGCAGCCGGGAGAGCAACGACAGCGGCGCGCCGTCGTACTCGCCGGGGCGCAGGTCGAAGACCTTCAGGGCGCCGGGGTCCAGCTCCATGACCCCGCCGTCGAGATCCCAGTCGAAGGTGCCCATCCGGTTGAGCGACAGCCGCTCCCGCAGGCCGACGGGCTCGTGGTCGGGCACCCCGGGTGCCTCCTCCTCGCCCCGGGGCGCCACCCGGTCGGCGCGGGGGTCGGAGCCCTCCGCGGAGGGGTCGGGGGGCCGCTCGGCCATGCGAACACCTTAGGCGGGGCCACTGGGGGTCGCATTCCCGCTCGCCGTCACTCCCGGTGACGGCGAGCGGCGCCACACCGCCCGGGCGGTGGACGGCGACGCACGCGGGTGGCGGCGGCCGACCGGTAGAGGTGCGGGCGCGCCGGGACCGCCCCGCTCCGGGCGGGCCGGCCCGCCGCCGGTCACCGTGCGTCGTCCGGCGCGCCGTGCCGCCCCGCGCCGGCCGCGAACCGGGCCGCGCCCGTCAACCCCTCCGCCAACACGGCCTGCCCGTACCGGAGTTCGGACGCCATCGCGGCCTCCTCGTCCCGCCCCTCCTGGTCCAGCAGCGAGGCGCGGTCGCTGCGCAGGCACGCCTGCGGCAGACGGGCGAGCTCGGCGGCCAGCCGTTCGGCCGCGGTGCGGGCGGCGCCGGTGGGCACCACGCGGTTGACCAGTCCGATGTCGAGGGCCTCCGCGGCCGGCACCGGACGCCCCGTCAGGACCAGGTCCATCGCCCGGCCCGCGCCGATCAACCGGGGCAGTCGCACCGTCCCGCCGTCGATCAGCGGGACGCCCCACCGCCGGCAGAACACCCCGAAGACCGCGTCCTCCTCCGCTACCCGCAGATCGCACCAGAGCGCCAACTCCAGGCCGCCGGCCACCGCGTGCCCGGCGACCGCCGCGATCACCGGCTTGCGCAGCCGCATCCGGGTCGGCCCTATCGGCCCGTCGCCGTCCGCCGCCACCCGGTTGCCGCGCGCGGTGCCCACCGCCTTGAGGTCGGCACCGGCGCAGAACGTGCCGCCCGCGCCCCACAGCACCGCCGCCCGCGCCTCCGGATCTGCGTCGAACGCACAGAAGGCGTCAGCGAGTTGACGGGCCGTCGGGCCGTCCACCGCGTTCCGGGCCGCGGGCCGGGACAGCACCACCGTCGTCACCGGCCCGACCCGCTCGACCCGTACGGCCGCCTCGGGCTCGTCGGCCATCAGCCGGCGTCCGCGCCGGTCCGGGCGCGCCCGAGGACCGCGGCGTGGTCCACGCCGGGCGGCAGGGTGCCGAAGGCGTGCCCCCACTCGCCGTCCAACCGGGAGGCGCAGAACGCATCGGCGACCGCCGGGGTACTGTGCCGCACCAGCAACGCCCCCTGGAGCACCAGCGCCAGCCGCTCCGCCAGCGAACGGGCCATGAGCTGGGCCCGCTCCGGGTCGCCCAGGGAGCCGAGCAGCTTCCGCAGCCCGGCCACCGCCGCGTCCAGCCGACGGTCGGTGCCGGCCGCGGCGTCCACCTCCGCGAAGTAGGCGTCCAGCGCGGCCGGTTCCCGGGTCAGCGCGCGCAGCACGTCGAGCGCGGCGACGTTGCCCGAGCCCTCCCAGATCGACAGCAGTGGCGCCTCCCGGTAGAGCCGCGGCATCCCGGAGTCCTCGACGTAGCCGTTGCCGCCCAGGCACTCCAGGGCCTCCGCCGCGTGGCCGCTGCCCCGCTTGCACACCCAGTACTTCCCGGCCGCCAGGGCCAGCCGGCGCAGCGCCGCCTCCCCGGCGTCGCCGGCCCCCGACCGGTCCACCGCGGCCGCCAGCCGCATCCCCAGCACGGTGGCCGCCTCCGACTCCACCGCCAGGTCGGTCAGGACCGCGCGCATCAGCGGCTGGCGGTCCAACTCCCGTCCGAACGCCCGCCGGTGGGCGGTGTGGTGCAGCGCCTGCCGCAGCCCCGCCCGCATCCCGGCCGCCGAGCCCAGCACGCAGTCCAGCCGGGTCATGTTCACCATCTCGACGATGGTCCGCACCCCGCGGCCGGGCTCGCCCACCGGCCAGGCGACGGCGTCCTCGTACTCGATCTCCGACGAGGCGTTGGAGCGGTTGCCCAGCTTGTCCTTGAGGCGCAGCAGCCGCATCCCGTTGCGGCTGCCGTCCGGCAGTACCCGCGGCACCAGGAAGCAGGTCAGCCCCTCGGGCGTCTGCGCCAGCGCCAGGAAGACGTCGCTCATCGGGGCGGAGGTGAACCACTTGTGGCCGGTGAGGCGGTAGCTCCCGTCCCCGGTGGGCACCGCGGCGGTGGTGTTGGCCCGCACGTCCGAGCCGCCCTGCTTCTCGGTCATCGACATGCCGGCGATCAGTCCGCGCTTGCTCAGCGGCGCGCGCAGCCCGAAGTCGTAGGCGCGGGCGGCGAGCAACGGCTCGTACCGCGCGGCGAGTTCGGGGGCTGCGCGCAGCGCGGGCACCGCGGCGTAGGTCATCGAGATCGGGCAGCCGTGGCCGGCCTCGGCCTGCGACCAGACGTAGAACTTGGCGGCGCGCACCAGATGCGCCCCCGCGCGCCGGTCGGTCCACGGCGCGGCGTGCAGACCGTGTTCCACCGCGGTGGTCATCAACTGGTGCCAGGCCGGGTGGAATTCGACCTCGTCCACCCGGTGCCCGTACCGGTCGTGGGTGTGCAGCCGGGGCGGCTGCTGCTCCGCCCAGTGCGCCTGGTCCTGCACCTCCGCGGACCCGGCCAGCGCGCCGAGCTCGACCACCTCGGCCTCGCCCCAGGCGCCGCCCTCCCGGCGCAGCGCCTCCAGCAACGCGGGCTCGTCCGCCGCGCTGAAACCGGTCAGCGGCGGGGCCTGATTGGTTACTTCATGGGTGACGGTCATGACCCTGACGTTACAGATTCCATACGGCTGGAGGAAGGGTGTAAGGGCGGGTGCGGCGTGGGACGCCGGCCGCCTCGGGGGCGCACACCGCGTCCGCGTCCCGTCCGTCCCTGGTCCGCCCCCCGTCCGCCCCGCCCGCCCGCACGACCTAGACTTCCGGCACCTATGAACGACGCTCCCCTCGCCCTCCGGCCGTTGACCGCCCGCTCCGTCGTGCTGAGCACGCTCCTCGGTCACCACCCGCCGCGGCTGCCGGTGCGCGCGCTGGTGCGGGTCGGTGAACTCTTCGGCATCGCCGAGGGCACCGTCCGGGTCGCGCTCTCCCGGATGGTGGCGGCCGGCGACCTCCGCCAACGGGCGGGCGGTTACGCGCTGACCACCCGGCTGCTGGAGCGCCAGGCCCGGCAGGACGAGAGCCGTGCGCCCCGGACCCGCCCCTGGTCGGGCGAGTGGGAGATCGCCGTGGTGAGCGCGGACGGCAGCCGCCCACCGGCCGAACGCGCCGCGCTGCGCCAGGCGATGGCCGCGCTGCGGCTGGCCGAGCTGCGCGAGGGCAACTGGCTGCGCCCCGCCAACCTCGACCGGCCCCGCCCCGAGGTGGCCACCGCGCAGTGCACCTGGTTCACCGGCAGCCCCGACGGCGATCCGGCCGCACTCGCCCGCGGCCTGTGGGACCTGGACGGCTGGGCGGCCCGCGCCGGCGAGCTGTCGGCCGCGCTGGACCGCGCCGACGCCCCGGCCGACCGCTTCACCGCCGCCGCGGCCGTCCTCCGCCACCTCCTCACCGACCCGCTGCTGCCGCCGCCCCTCCTCCCGGTCACCTGGCCGGGCGCCGCGCTCCGCGCCCGCTACGACGCCTTCGAGGCCGAATTCCGGGAACTCCTCCGGCAGTTGCTCGCTTCCGACAGGCCCTAGCGCGCTTGCCCCGCGCACGTGCCACCCCGTTGGCGCGGTGCTCCCCGGCCCCCGCGGCCGGCGGGTCGGTGGGGCGGAGGGGCGCACGGGCGGCGCGGCGACGCGCGCGGATGCGGAGCGTGCGGGCGGGGGCGGGAGCGCACGGGGCGGATCGGCAGGGGCGGCCTCGGTGCGCCGGGCCGCTGCCCACCGCGCGACCGGCCGCCGGCCGCCGGGCGACCTGCCAACTCCCCCCGAAACCCGGGCGGTTGCACCGCGTCGCGGACCGTGCGCGGTCCGTGCGGCCCCCCGCCGCGCATATGCACCGACGCCGGCGTAGCCACGGGGGGTGACACCCCGAAGTCGAACGGGCGGGCGATTGTCGCCCGGCCCGGCACCCCGGGCACGAAGGGTGCGCCCCTACCCGCCGGGCCCGTGTGCCATGCGGAGGATTCCGTCCCCCTTCCGGCGGCGAGGGGGCGAGCCGCCCGTCGGAGGCGCTACCGCGCGCCCTGCCCATGCCGACGCGGCCCATGGTTGTCTCTTCCTCGTCGAATTCGACGCACCGCAGAAACACACCGCAGAACGCGCCGAAGAAAACGCACCGGAGAAAAGCGCACCGCGGAAACCATCCGACGATCCCGAATCCCAGAACTCGCCGAAATCGCTGACACCTCTGCGCGCTCGCCGAAATACCGGCCCGACCGGAACCCCGGAACGAGTGACACATCAGTACGCACAGCACAAGCGACGGGAGCACGAAAATGGAATCTCAGCAGGTACCGGAAACGCAGGAATCGCCCGCGGCGCAGGAATGCCGGGCAGCGGAGACCCGCGAACCGGCGGACCGGACCACCCGCGGCGAGGCACTGCGAGGCCGGGGGGCCCGGGGCGTCACCGCGGCCGCCGTCCTGCTGGCGGCCGGCGCGCTGGGCGCGGTGTCCGACGAGCCGGCCGAGGCCGTCAGCACCGGCACCTGGGACCGTCTGGCCCAGTGCGAAAGCGGCGGCAACTGGCGGATCGACACCGGTAACGGTTTCTCCGGGGGGCTCCAGTTCGGCCACTCGACCTGGCACTCCTACGGCGGCGGCGCCTACGCGGCGCGTGCCTCCCGAGCCTCGCGGACACAGCAGATCCAGGTCGCCGAACGAGTCCTGGCCCGCCAGGGCTGGGGCGCCTGGCCCGCCTGCTCGGCCTCGCTCGGGCTGCACGGTACTCCCCACGGCGGCCGCGTGCACACCCTGCCGGCCCGGAGCCACGCCGCGCCGAAGCACGCCCACAAGCACCGCCCCGTGCCCGCGGAGAAAACCCACAAGAAGCCGTTGCGCCGGATCTCCGGCGCCACCGTGACAGTCAATATCGGCGACACGCTGAGCGGTATCGCGACCGTCCACGGAAAGCCGTGGCAGGAAATCTACCGCAAGAACCGCCAGGTTATCGGCGAGGACCCGAACCTCATCTACCCGGGTACCCATCTGCGGGTCCACGGCTCCGGTACGGAGTGATGAACGGCGGCTGATCGGCCTCCGTAGCCGCTCCTCGTCCGGTCGAATGCGCCGGGAATTCGACCGGACGAGGCGAGTGGTGAAACCGGAAACGCCAATGGAGTGCAGGGGGAAGTGGGAAATGTGCCTCTGAGGAATCCTGGGGAATCCGGGGGGAATCCGTAGGTTTTCCGGGGAGTTTCCGAGCCGGCCGCGAGGGGGGAGCGGGCGGGCCGTCCGTGGCGCCGCGGACGGCCCGCCCGACACCGGCCCTAGGTCCGTCGGACCCGTCGCCGGATTTCGTAGGCGGCCAGTACGACACCCAGCGTGAGCAAGCTCAGCCAGAACTGCGCCCGGCTGTCCGGCAGTACGGCCATCGCCCCGATCACCAGCGCCATCAGCGCGATGGTCAGCCGGCTCAGCCACGGATAGCCCCACATCCGCAGGGTCAGCCGTTCCGGCTCGTCGCGCTCCAGCCGGCGCCGCATCCGAAGCTGTGCCACCGCGATCGCCAGATAGACGAACAGGGCAATGGCGCCATAGGAGTTGATGAGGAACTGGAAGACGACATCGGGCGAGATCCAGGCCGCGATCACCGACAGATATCCGACCGAGGTCCCGGCCAGCAGCGCGCGCCGCGGCACCCCGCTCGCACTGACCTTGGTGAAGCCGCGCGGCGCGTCCCCATTGCGGGTGAGCGCGAAGAGCATCCGGGACGAGGTGTAGAGCGCGGAATTCAGGCAGGAGAGCACCGCGATCAACACCAGCGCGTTCATCACCGTGCCGGCCGCGGGCACCGCCAGCCGGTCCAGTACCGCCGCGTACGGACTGACCTCTATCGCCTTCGACGTCCAGGGCACCACCGCGACCACCAGGAAGATCGACAGCACGTAGAACGCGACCACCCGCAGCACGATGGACCGGATGGCGGTGGCCACCGCCCGCTCCGGCTCCACCGATTCCGCGGCGGCGATGGTCACGATCTCCGCGCCGGTGAAGAAGCCGACGCACGGCACGACGGCGGCCAGCACCGCCCCGACGCCCTGCGGCGCGAAGCCGCCGTGCGCGGTGAGCTGCGCCAGCCCGCCGGGCGAGCCGGGCCACAGCCCGAGCACGTACAGCGCGCCCAGGAACAGGAACACCACGATCGCCACGACCTTGATCGACGAGAACCAGTACTCGAACTCGCCGTAGGAGCGCGCCGACACCAGGTTCGTCGCCGTCAGCAGCGCCATCAGCACCAGGCTGACCGCCCACAACGGGGCCCCGGGCAGCCACAGTCGGATGATCCGGCCGCCGGCCACCGCCTCCACGGCGACCACGATCACGAAGAAGTACCAGTACAGCCAGCCCACCGCGAACCCCGCGCGGTGGCCGAGGGTCTCCCGCACATGCGCGTAGAACGAGCCGAGCGCCGGGCGGGCCACCGTCATCTCGGCCAGCATCCGCATGATCAGCACGGTGAGCACGCCGGCGGCCAGGAACGACAGCACCGCGGCCGGCCCCGCCGAGCGGACCACCACCCCGCTGCCGACGAACAACCCGGCCCCGATCACCCCGCCCAGCGCGATCAGTTGCATATGGCGGCGCTTGAGGCCCTGTTGGAGCCCCGCGCCGGCGGCCGCCGCGCCCGGCTCCGCGGGGCCGTCGGGCCGCGAACTGGTGTCCGGCGCGGCACCGCCGCCGGAGGCTGTGGTTCCCGTACTCATGGGGCGCGACGCTAACGCGCCAGTCCTGCAACGGTGTTGCGGCAGTGTTTCGGGCGCGTCGGCCGGCCGCCGGGGGACGCCGCGCCCCGCGGATCACCGCGGCAGCGCGCAGACCGCCAGCGGCGCCGGGAACGGTTCGCCCACCCGCACCAGCGTCCCGACCCGGGCGTCCACCGCGAACACCGTCACCGACCCGGACTTCTGGTTCGCGGCGAACAGCCACCGCTCGTCCGGCGAGAACGCGATCTGCCGGGGGAAGTCCCCGCCCACCGGCACCGTGTCCAGCAGCCGCAGCCGGGCCCCGCCCGCCTCCACGGCGTACCGGGTGAGGGTGTTGTCGCCGCGGTTGGCGAGGAAGGCGAACCGGCCGTTCCGGGTGACCAGGAACTGCGCCGGATAACTGACCCCGGGTCGGGTTCCGGTGGACTGCGGTGCACCGGGCGCCAGTCGCCCGCTGGACGGGTCGTAGCCGCAGACCACCGCGGTGTTGTCGACCTCGTTCGCCAGGTACGCGAACGCCCCCGAGGGGTGGAAGGTCAGATGGCGGGGGCCGGCGCCGGGCCGCAGCGTCGCGTACGACACCTGGGCCAGCGTCCCGGCCCGCGGGTCGAGCCGGTAGGTGTAGACGGTGTCGTTGCCCAGGTCCACGGCGAGCACATGGCGGCCGTCCGGGGCGGTGACGATCTGGTGCGCGTGCGGCCCGGTCTGCCCGGGGCCGGGTGGCGGGCTGTCGTGGACGACCAGGTCGGTCCGCGGCCCCGGTGCGCCGCCGGGGAGGATCGGGTGCACGGCCACGCTCCCGGAGAGGTAGTTGGCGCTCAGCAGCCACCGCCCACTGGGGTGCACCGACAGATGGCAGGGCCCCGCCCCGCCGGTGGGCTGACCGCCGAGCACCGCCGGCGCGCCGCCGCCCGGCGGCAGGGCGAGCGCCGTCACCGCGCCGTCCTGCCGCTCGTCGACCGCGTACAGCGTCCGGCCGTCCGGCGCCGACGCCAGGTACGAGGGGTCGGCGACGCCCGGGACGACCCCGGTGGCGGTCAGGGCGCCGGTGGCGGGGTCGTAGGCGGCCAGCCCGATGCCGGTGCCGCCGCCCGGCTGGGAGGTGTACGTCCCCAGGAACAGCGGTCGCGCCCGCGGTGCGGCCCGCGCCGCCCGTGCGCCCCCGGCGGCGAGGGCCACCGCCCCGACCGCCCCGACGAACCCCCGCCGCCCGATCCCGCCCCGGACCCCAGCCGCCTCGCCCATGTCCACCTCCGGTGTCATGCCGGTCAGCCCGATTCCACCGCCCACCACCCCGTCGGGGCAACGGTTTTGACGTCTCGTCAGTGATGCGGAACCCCGAGGACCCCGTACATCCCGATGATGACCAGCACCCCCGCGCGTAGCACTCCAGTCGTACGTCACAACCCATACGCGGACGGATTCGCCGCACCCCCCGCCTTCCGTACGTTTGCGATCAAGGCAAACGCTTGATCGAAAGGTCGCGGATCGATGTACGGCAAGGCATTCGCCCCCGAGTACCAGGGCGAACTGGGCTCGGCGCTGAGCGTGAACTCCTCCTACGAGGAGGTACTGGCCACCGCGCACCGGACACTCGCCGCCGCGGACACCGCGCTGGAGCGGTCCAGAGCTCAACTGGCCGTCGCCGAGGCCAATCGGCGGCTGGGCCGGGTGGACGCGGCGGGCACCGCCTGGCGCGCCGCCTACCGCAGCGCCCGCACCGCCGGCGAACCGGCCGCGATGGCCTGGGCGTTGTGGAGCGGCGGCACCCTGGCCCGCCAGTGCGGCACCCTGCCGCTCGCCCGTCGGCTGCTCGCCCACGCGGTGACGCTGGCCGAGACCGGCGGCGACCGCCTGGCGCACGGCTACTCCCTCGCCGGGCTCGCCGAGACCGGCCGCATCCAGGGCGACTACGCGGCAGTCGCCGAGCTCCACGAGCAACTCCTCGCGCAGGCCAGGGAGCACGGCGAGGCCCGGCACATGGTCTGGGCGATGTCCGGCATAGCCCAGATGCACCGCAACACCGGCGACCACGGGAAGGCCCTGGAACTCTTCGAGGAGTCCGCCCGGATCGCCGCCGAGGCCGACGACTTCCGCGGCCGGGCCTGGTCGCTGCGCGGAGTGGCCGACGTGCTCTCGGTCCGCGGCGAACCGGACCGGGCGCTGGCCCTGCTGTCCGAGGCGGAGACCATCTGCCGCACCATGGACCTCGCCGGCGCGCTCGCCTACAACCACAAGATGCGCGGCAACGTCCTCTACCGCGCCGGCCGTTACGCCGAGGCCCGCGACACCTACGCCCTCGCGCTGGGCGAGTTCCGCGAGATGAGCGAGCCGCGCGGGGAGGCGCTCTCCCGGCTGGGCCTGACCAAGTCCCGTGCCCGGCTGGGCCGCGACCGGATCGGCACGCTGGCCGAACTCGACGTCCTGGAGGGCGACTTCGCCCGCATCGGGCTCCGGCACGCCCGTGAGATGGTCATCGCCTTCCGGGAAGAGATGACCGCGACACCGGAGGCAGGAATTCCCGCTCCGCGGTCCGGTGCCACCACTCTCCGGTCTCCCGCAGTTCCCACCAGGTCGTGAAGCGGTAGCGGAAGACCCGCGCCCGCACCCGGGCCGGCGGCAGATCCGGGAACGGGTTGCGGCGCAACAGCCGCACGGTGTCCCGGTCGTTCTCCAGCAGTCGCGCCACCAACGGCACGAACCACGGCCGGGCGTAGGCCGGCGACAGCGCCGCGAACCACATCAGCCAGTCCAGCCGCAGGTGATAGGGGGCGAACTGGCGCGGCAGGCGCGCGACTTCGCCGGGCTTGCCGTGGAACTCGTAGGCGTGCCACCTCGTGCCGGGCCCGGAGACCGCGTCCGCCGTCCCTTCGAGGACGATCTCCCGACGGACCCGGGTGACGCTGCCGAACGCCCCGTAGGAGTTGACCAGGTGCAGCGGCTCGTACGAGGTGTTCATCAACTGCCCCCGGGTGACGAGGTTGCGCGCCGGACGGTAGCTGAGCGCGGCGATGCCGACCGCGGCCGCGGTCACCAGCACCTCGAACCACTCCGGCGGGGCGCCCGGCGCCGCCGGGGGGCCGGCCCACAGGGGGGCGGCGGTCGACATGGCCAGCGCGATGGTGATCCAGTTCAGCCAGGCGAAGTTGCCGGACAGCACCAGCCAGAGCTGGGTGACCGCCATCCCCAGCGCCGCCCACCCGGCCACCGGCTGTGGCGTGAACAGCAGGACCGGCAGGACGAGTTGGGCGACGTGGTTGGCGGCCGTCTCGGCCCGGTGCAGCGGCCTCGGCAGATGGTGGAAGAACCAGCTCAGCGGGCCCGGCATCGGCTGCGTCTCATGGTGGTAGTAGAGGCAGGTCAGGTCCCGCCAGCAGCCGTCGCCGCGCATCTTGATCAGTCCGGCGCCGAACTCCACCCGGAACAGCAGCCAGCGCAGCAGCCACACGAACAGCACCGGGGGAGCGGTGTCGGCGTTGCCGAGGAAGACCGCCAGCACCCCGGCCTCCAGCAGCAGCGTCTCCCACCCGAACCCGTACCAGGTCTGACCGACGTTGACGATGGACACGTACATCGCCCACAGCACCGCCCACAGCAACATCGCCGCCCCCAGCGGCACCGCGTCCGCCGCCCCCGCCGCGACCGCCGCCGCCAACGCCGCCCCGCCCCAGGCCCAGCCCGCGAAGAAGCGGTCCGAGTAGTGGAGCTGGAAGACCGAAGGGGACAGCCGGAACGGCACCCGCGCCGTGAACGCGGGGATCGGCAACAGCCCCCGGGTCCCCAACAGCGCCCGGAACTGCCGGGCCGCGGCGACGAACGCGACCACGTACAGCGCCGCGAGCATCCGTTGGAAGACCAGCCGGCCGAGCCAGGCACCAGGATCCGAGAACCATTCCACCCGCCCATGGGTAGCACCGCGGCCAGCGGCGCACGGACCCGGCGCGCGGGGCGACGCCCTCGCGCATACGCACTACCTTTCCACGCTACGGATCCGCCCCGGGCCGGCAACCGCACGGCCCGGGAGCGCGGCGCGCGAGGGGGACGGTCGCCCGAACGGGTGAATGACGGAGCGTGCTCCGGCGCCCCGGTGCGCCCCTTGGCGCCGGGCGGCATTTCCGCCTTCCCGAGACGTGCGGTTATCGCCGAAAAAGTCGCGCGGTCCGCGAGCGACGCCGATACCCTGGAGGACGACGGACGACCCACCTGGGAGACGCCAACACCATTGGCCCGTCGCGGGAACGCCATGAACCCTGGCCGACCTCCCGGTCCGAGAACAAGGCGCCACCGCGTCGGAACCAATACCTCGAAGAAGGAGTGCGTGGTGGCAGTGCACAAGGCTCAACACAAGCAGCCCCCTTTGAAGCAGGGCGAGCGCCCCGGGCGAATCAAGGAAGTCCGCAATCTTGAGGCGTGGGACCGCTGCGCCCCGGTGCGACTGGCCGGCTGCGAGGACGATCCCGTCGAACCACATATCGTCCGCGGCATCGACTGAACCCTGAGCCCGGCCGCGGGCGCCCGCCGGCCCCGGCCCCCAAGGGGGGCCGGGGCCGGTTTCCGCGGTGGTCAGGGCCGGCGACCGAGCAGACACAGCAGCCGGGTCAGCGCGTCGGCGCCGGCCGGGGGGTGCACCGGCGCGGCGAACAACCCGGAACCCTCCAACGCCCCGGCGTACGGCTCCACCTCGCGCAGCGCCGCGGTCACCAGCGACTCCGGCAGCCGCTCGTCGGCGCCGATCGCCCGCGAGAGGTCCCAGGTGTGCACCACGGCATCGGCGGTCATCTGCGTGCAGTACGCGTCGGCCGGGGTGGTGCCGTAGGAGAGGTGGACCGAGCGGTGCAGCGCGCCTGGTTCGGCGAACGCCGCGACGGCCGACGCCGCGGCGCGGTCCCAGGCGCCGACCGGGTCCTCGCCGAGCTGGTCGCCGTCGAAGTCCCCGTCCAGCGCGGCGATCGTGGACCCGTCGCGCACCAGGCGGGGCACCCAGAGCTGTTCCGCCGTCAGGTGGTTGACCAGATCGAACACCGACCACTCCGTGCACGGGGTGGGTGCCTCCCACTGGTCCTCGCGGACGGCGTGGACCCGGGTGCCGAAGAGCGCCAACGCCTCGCCGTGGGAGCGCAGGATCTCGTTGTTTCCCATGGCCCCGAGGATAGGAGCGGCCACCGACAGCGGCGCCCCGTGCGGGGCGATCGGAGCACCGCGCCGTCTGTGCGCCGGGGATGGCGCGGGGCGCTCTGGTGGGCGCGTGACCGTTGGCTGTTCAATGAGCCGGACCGGTGTGCGCCGGTCCTGGCCGCTCCCTCCTGGAGGCACCATGGAAGCCGTCGCACCGTCCACCGTCGGCGCCCCCGCCATCCGCTGCGCCGGGCACGAACGTGGTTATCCGGAGTTCCTCGACCGCGCCGCACGCATCGCAACGGGCCTGGCAGAGCTGGGAGTCGGGCCCGGCGACCGGGTCGCGGTGGTGCTCCGCAACGAGCCCGCGCACCTGGAGATCACCACCGCCGCCGCCCTGCTCGGCGCCGCCGCCGTCCCGGTCAACTGGCACTTCCGCGCGGACGACCTGAGCCATGTGCTCACCGACAGCGGCAGCGCGGTGGTCTTCACCCACACCGACCTGCTGCCCGCGGTGGCCGCCGTGCTGCCCGACGGCGTCCACGTCATCGAGGTGCCGGTGCCGTCCGGCGTGGCGGCCGCCTGCGGGCTGGCCGTCCCGCCCGTCACCGGCCGGTACCCGCTGCTGGACGCCTGGTTGGCCGACCGGCTCCCGCTCGACCGTCCCGCCGACGCCCGACCGCCCACCGTCATCTACAGCTCCGGAACGACCGGCCGTCCCAAGGGAGTTCTGCGCGAGCCGGTCACCCAGGAGCTGCTCACCGAGGCGGTCAGCGGCTTCCTCGAATACTTCGCGGTCGAGCCCGGCGGGCGGACCCTGATCCCCGCCCCGCTCTACCACGCCTCGCCCAGCCAGCACGCGGTCCTGGCGCTGGCCGCGGGCCTGGACATCACGTTGATGCCGCACTTCGACGCGGAGGAGTTCCTGCGGCTGGTCGAGCGGCACCGCATCGCCCAGACACAGGTGGTCCCCACCATGTTCGTCCGGCTGTTGCGGCTGCCCAAGGACGTCCGCGAGCGCTACGACATCTCCTCGCTGACCTCCGTGGTGCACGCCGCCGCGCCCTGCCCGCCGCATATCAAACACGCCATGATCGACTGGCTGGGTCCGGTGCTTCGGGAGTACTACGGCGGCAGCGAGACCGGCGCGGTGACCTGGTGCGACAGCGAGGAGTGGCTGGCCCACCCCGGCACCGTGGGGCGCGCCCAGGGCACCTGCGAGGTCGCCGTCCTCGGGCCCGGCGGGGCGGTGCTGCCGCCTGGCGCCACGGGTGAGATCTACGTCCGGCCCGCCGACACCTGGCCCCGCTTCAGTTACCTCGGCGACGTGGAGAAACGCGCCGCCATGGAGGCGCCGGGCCTGCCCGGTTTCGTCACCCTCGGCGACGTCGGCCACCTCGACGCGGACGGCTACCTCTACCTCAGCGACCGCCGCAACGACATGGTGATCTCCGGCGGCGTCAACATCTACCCGGCGGAGATCGAGGGCTGCCTGCTCTCGCTCGAAGGCGTGCGGGACGCCGCGGTGTTCGGCATCCCGGACGAGGAGTTCGGCGAGGCCCTCGCCGCGCACCTGGAGACCGAGTCCGGGGTGCGGCTCACCGCCGCGGCGGTCCGCGACCACGTCGCCGGGCGGCTCGCCGCGTACAAGGTGCCGCGGACCGTGGTGTTCGAGCAGCGGCTGCCGCGGGACGAGTCCGGCAAGCTCTTCAAACGGCAGTTGCGGGACCCCTATTGGGAGGGGCACGGCCGCCGGATCTGAGCCCGTCGGCCGCGGCCCCGCGCGGCGCTCAGCCGGCCATCGCGTCGAGCAACGGGATCAACTGCTCCTCCTCGTAGGTCAGATGGGCCTCCAGCTCGCCCGTCAGGCGCTCGACCTCGGCGCGGATCCCGCCGGGTGCGGCGGACGGATCCGCCAGCGTCCGCCGCAGCTCGGCGAGGAGCGCCGCGATGCGCCGGTGCTCCTCGTCCAGCCGGTCCAGCACCGGGGCGAGCTCCGGCGACCGGTGGCGGAGCGCGGGGAACATCATGCGGTCCTCGCCGGCGTGGTGGTTGTCCAGGCCCTGGCACAGGGCCAGGCAGTTGACCCGGAGTTGGGCGCCGAGCAGCGAGCCCGAGGCGGCCAACTCCCTGCGGATGGTGCGCAGTTCCCGGCGGAAGGCGTCGTGCACCAGCGTCAGGGTGGCGCCGGGCGTGGCGCCGGCGAAGCGCGGCGGGCCGGCCTCGGCTGAGGTCAGCGCCACCACCGGGAGGGTGCGGCGGGTCTTCGCCTGGTAGGCGGCCCAGCCGGGGTCGGCCTCCACGGCACGGGCGAAGAGCCGGTCGCGTTCGGTGCCGGTCAGTACCTCGGCCCGCGCCTCGTAGTCGAACACCCCGGTCTCCACGGTGACATGGGGGTGCGCGACGAGGTTGTGGTACCAGGCCGGGTGGCGCGGGGCGCCGCCGGCCGAGGCGATGACGAGGATCCGCTCGCCGTCGGGGAGGTAGCCGACCGGGGTGGTGTGCCGGGCGCCGCCGCGGGCGCCGGTGGTGGTCAGCAGGATCAGCCGGCCGCCCTCGAAGGGGCCGCCGACCCGGCCGGCGTTGGCCCGGAACTCGTCGATGACCTGCTGGTTGAAGTCATGGGGCATGAAGGGGTGTTCTCCAGAGGAAGGTGAGGTGCGCAAAGCGCGCGGGCAGGGCGGAGCGGCCACGCGACGGCGGCGGTGCGGCGCAGCGGGGCGCGGCACGGCGGCGTCCGCGGCAGGGCGCTGTCCGTGGCACGGAAGGAAGGAAACGCGCGCGGAGTGGCGGCGCGCCGTACGGAAGCGCGCGCGGCGTAGGCGCGGAAGAGAGGGAGAAGCAGAAGGGGTTGGGAGGCGGGGGCGGGGCTCTCACCCGCCGCGCGGTCACGAAGTGACCGGGTGCCTCACTCGCTCATGGCCCATGGCCGACCCGGTAGTCACGCCCCCAGGTTACGGGCACGCGCGTGCGATGCGCAATCCGGCCCTCCGCGCGCCGGCGCACCACCGCCCCTTCCGCCGGCGCGAGTTGGCTGCCACGATGTCCCCCGCTCACTCAAGTGCAGAAACGCTGTTCGTGTACGTGAATATCCGTGCTTCCGTCCCGGAGGGGTGTTCATGGAACGCCGGCACGTCCCCACCGTTGCCGTACTGCGCCGGGTCGCCGACCACTGGATCGGCGCGCACCACGACCCCGGCGACAACCACTGGGCCCGGGCCACCTTCTTCTGCGGCCTGTCGGCCCTGCACCGCCTCACCCGCGAACCGCGCTACCTCGCCCACGCCCACGCCTGGGCCGAGCGGCACGGCTACGGCCTGCACAACGGCCCCACCACCCGGCGCGCCGACGACCAGTGCGCCGGCCAGGTCTACCTCGACCTCTACGCCCTGGACCCGGCGCCCGACCCGGCGAAGCCGGCCGCCATCGAGCAGGCGGTGCGGGCGATGGCCGACACCGTCGAACAGCGCCACGACGACTGGTGGTGGGACGACGCGCTGCACATGGCGATGCCGTCGTTCGCCCGGCTCGGCGCGCTGCGCGAGGAGCCCGCCTACTGGGCCGCGATGCACGCCCTCTACAGCCACACCCGGGACGCCGAGGGCGGGCCCGGCCTGTACGACCCCGACAGCGCGCTGTGGTACCGCGACAAGCGCTTCCTGCCGGGCGGGATCACCTCGCCGGACGGCCGACCGGTGCGCTGGTCCCGCGGCAACGGATGGGTCGCCGCCGCGCACGCCAAGGTGCTGGCGGTGCTGCCCGACACCTTCGCGCCGGCCGCGGCCTACCGCCGCACCCTCGCCGGCCAACTGGCCGCGCTGCGCGCCCTGCAGCGCCCGGACGGCTTCTGGAACGTCAACCTCGCCGATCCCCGGCACCTGCCCGGCCCGGAGACCAGCGGCACCGCGCTGTTCGCCTACGCCGTCGCCGCCGCGATCCGCGCCGGCGTGGTGCCGCGCGAGGGCTATCTGCCGATGGCCGAGCGCGCCTGGGCGGGCATGGTGGCCACCGCCGTGCACCCCGACGGCTTCCTGGGCTACGTCCAAGGCGTCGGCGACCGGCCGGAGTCGGGCCAGCCGGTCACCCGTGACTCCACCGCCGACTTCGGCGTGGGGGCCTTCCTGATGGCCGGCGCGGAGCTCGCCGCGCTCGGCGTGTGAGCTCCCCGCGCCGCCCGTCGGCCGCTACTGCTGCGGCAGCACCACCGCCTTGACGGCGTCCGGTTCGCGGGCGCCGGCGGTCAGGGCGCGCTCGGCGTCCGCGAGGCCGTAGCGGTGGGTGACCAGCCGGTCCAGGTCGACCGCGCCGGAGGTGACCAGGGCGAGCGCGGTCGGCCAGGTCCGGGCGTAGCGGAACGTGCCGGTGACCTCCAACTCGTGGTTCTGGAGGCGGGCGAGCGGGAGGGTGACCTCCACGCCGCCCATGCCCACCAGGACGACCCGGCCGGCCCGTGCCACCTGGCGGACCGCCTCGGTGGTCGCCGCGCCCGAGCCGGAGCACTCCAGCAGCACGTCGGGCGCGAAACCGGCCTCGGCCAGCGGCCGTTCGGCCACGTCGACCACCTCGGTGGCGCCCAACTCCCGGGCCAGCGCCAGCCGGTGCGGATTGACGTCGCTGACGACGACCTCCTGGGCGCCGAAGGCCCGCGCGGCCTGGAGCGCCACCAGACCGATCGGGCCGGCGCCGGTCACCAGCACCCGGTCGCCGGGGGCGACCCGCGCCTTGCGGCAGGCCCAGACGGCCACCGACAGCGGCTCCAGCAGCGCCGCGGCCTCGTCGGAGACGCCGTCCGGCACCGGATGCACGAAGTCCTCGTGGGCCAGCACGTATTCGGCGAACGCGCCGTCGGCCTGCCCGGGGACGGCGTAGAAGTGCATCGCCGGGCAGAGGTTGTACCGGCCGGCGCGGCACTGCTCGCAGCGGCCGCAGCAGGTGCCCGGCTCGATGGAGACGCGCTCGTGCGGGGAGCGCCGGGTCACGCCCGGGCCGGTCGCGACGATCACGCCGCTGGGCTCGTGGCCCAGGATCAGCGGCCCCTCCGCCCGGAAGCCGCCCAACTCGCCGTGCTCGTAGAAGTGCACGTCGGAGCCGCAGGTGCCGACCGCCAGGACGCGGACCAGGAGTTGACCCGGGCCCGGCACGGGGACCGGGACCTCCTCGACGGCGAGTTGGCGGGGGCCGCGCTGGACGGCGGCCCGCATGGTGGCCGGGACCGGCCGGCCCGCCGCGGCCGTCACGCCGCCGGCCCGTCCGGGACGATCTGCAGCTTGCGTCCGGTGCCCTGCTGGAAGGTCTCCAGGGCGGTGGCGTACGCGTCGAGCCCGAACCGGTGGGTGATCATGGTCTCGCAGTCGATGACGCCCTTGCCGAGCAACTCCACCGCGCGCCCGTAGCTGTGCAGGATCGCCATGCTGCCGACGATGCGTATCTCGTCGTGGTAGATCCGGAACGGCGAGAACCGCGCGGACTCCTGGTCGGGTGCGCAGCCGAACTGCTGGAAGGTGCCGCCGCGGGCCGGCCGGGTCAGCCCGTCCTCGATGGCCCGGACGTTGCCGGTGCAGTCGGTGACCACCTCCCAGCCGCGCGGGTGGGCGTCGGCCAGCGCGTCGGCGCTGGTGGCGACGGCGTCCGCGCCCAACTGCCGGGCCACCGCCAGCCGGTCCTCGTTGAGGTCCACCACCGAGACCGAGGCGGCGCCGGAGCGCTGGGCGACCTGGAGGTAGAGCAGGCCCATGGTGCCGGCGCCGTAGATCAGGAAGTTGTCGCCCAGTTTGGGGGCGACGATGTCGAAGCCGCGCACGATGGTCGACAGCGGCTCGATCAGCGGGGCGTGCGCCAGCGACAGGCCCTCGGGCAGCCGGTAGCAGTTGCGGACCGGCACCGAGACGTACTCCGCGCAGGCGCCGTCGACGGTGATGCCGATGGTGCCCCAGCGCTCGCAGAGATTGCCGTGGCCGATGGAACAGTAGTGACAGGCCCCGCAGTAGACCGCCGGGTCGGCCGCGACCGCGTCGCCCGGGGCGAACTCGGTGACCCCGGTGCCCACCGCGACCACCTCGCCGGCGAACTCGTGCCCGGGGACGACCGGATACCGGGTCGGCCCGAACTCGCCCGCCAGCATGTGCACATCGGTTCCGCACAGGCCCGCCGCCGCGACCCTGACGACCACCTCGTCGGGGCCGGGCGTCGGATCCGGGACGGTGGTGACGTGGAGCCGGTGCGGTTCCTCGATGACTACTGCGCGCATGGACCGTGACCGCCTTTCGGGAGAGGGACGTTGGGGAGCCGAGGAGGGGAGCGGGGCCTATGCCGCGCGCAGGTTGCGCGACTCGACCTGCTTGATCTTCTCCACCTTGGGGGCCGAACGGCCGCCGGCGAAGTCGGAGTCCAGCCAGTGCCGCAGGCACACCAGCGCCGCCTCGACGCCCATCGTGCGGCTGCCGAAGCAGGCGATCTGGGCGTCGTTGGACTTGCGGGCCCGTTCGGCGCTGTAGCTGTCGGGGATCTGCGCGGCCCGGATGCCGGGGACCTTGTTGGCGGCGATCGCCATGCCGATGCCGGTGCCGCAGATCAGCACCGCGCGCTCGTGCTCGCCGCGGGCCACGCTGCGCGCGACCCGCTCGGCGACGTCGGGGTAGTCCTCGTCGGCGGTGGCGCTCAGGTCGGTGACCGGATGGCCGTGCTCGGTGAGGTAGGCGGCGATCGCGTCCTTCATGGCGGTGGCGGCGTCGTCGGCGCCGATCGCGATCGGAGGGGTGCGGGTCACGGTGGGCTCCTCGGGGCTGGGTGGGACGGTCAGCGGCTGGAGATCTCTTCGAGGACCCTGCGCAGGCCCTCGGGGTCGTGGGCGAGCCGGCCCAGGAAGAGCCCGTCGACGGCACCGGCCAGCTCGCCGTAGGTGCCGGGGCCCGCGGTCCCGCCGTAGATCAGCCGACCGCGCACGTCGTGGTCGCGCAGCGCGCCGCGGATCGCCGCGGCGACCGCGCGGACGTGCCCGGCGGGCGCCGGTTCGCGGGCGCCGATCGCCCACACCGGCTCGTAGGCGACGATCACCTCGCTGCCGGGTACGGCGCCGGCCAGCGCGGCCCGCACCTGGGTCAGGGTCTCCTCGGCGGCCGCGGCAGCAGGCTGCGCGGCGCCAGCCGCTCCGGTGGAGCCGGTGCTCGCACCGGGGGCGCGGTGCTCGCCGGCGCAGATCACCGGGACCAGGCCGGCCGCGGTGGCGGCCCGGGTCTTGGCGGCCACCGTCTCGTCGGTCTCGCCGAAGTGCCGGCGGCGCTCGGCGTGGCCGACCTCGACGTAGCGGGCGCCGGTCTCGGCGAGCATCCCGGCCGACACCTCGCCGGTCCAGGCGCCGTGCTCGGCCCAGTGCACGTCCTGCGCGCCGTAGCCGACGGCGGTGCCGGCCAGCAGCTCCCGGGCGTCCGCCAGGGCCGGGAAGGACGGCAGGACGAAGAGGTCGACGGGGCGGGGGAGGCGGGCCAACACCGGGTCGAGGGCGGCGACTTCGCCGAGCCAGGCCCGGGTCTGCGCCAGTCCGAAGTACAGCTTCAGCGAGACGCCCACCACCGGGCGGGGCGCGGCGCCGGCGTCCGCCGCGCGGTGCGGAAGCACGGCCTCAGGAATCACGTCGCTCATGATGTTTCCAACAGAACCACATGTGAAGTTCTCAAATCAAGACGTGAACTTCACGAGATGTCTGTGATTTTTGGAGCCCTCGGGGTTGGTGGCCGCCCCTACCACCGGCGCCTCCCGGCCGAGACTCACCCGTCCTCTGATCGCCGGCGCACGCCCCCGATAAAGTCGGCTCACCACAGCAGACCAGGGCAGACCGGCACAGACGCCACCACTGCCGCACGTTCCGGGGGCCGCCGCCCCGGGGGGAGGACGAACCGCGAAATGAGCCGCCGTTCCCAGGGATTACTCGGCATCTGGGCCGAGGCGCAGCGCCAGCAGCAACGCCGGACGGAGGCCGAACACCGCGCCCGCGTGCAGCAGCAACGGGAACAGGAACGGCAGGCCCGCGCCGCCGAGCGCGCCATGGCCCGCATGCACCGCGAGCGGCAGACCGCCTACCGCCGGCAGCGCGAGGCCGACGCCCGCCGCCGCACCGAGGAACTCGACGCCCGCGTCACCGCCCTCACCGACCTGCTCGCCGACGGCTGCCGGGCCCCCGCCTTCACCGCCGACGCCCTGCTCCGCCCCGAGCGCGTCGAACCCTTCGCCCCCGGCGCCCTCGCCACCCCGGTGTCCATGCCCGACCCGGCCCGCTACCAGGCGCCCACCGGCGGGCTGCGCTCCGGCGTCCGCCGCGACCGCGACCGGCAGGAGGCCCGCGCCCGCTTCGAACAGGACTGGTACGCCGCCCAGTCCGCCGAGGCCCAGCGCCAGTCCCAACTGGCCGCCTACCGCCAGCAGTACGACCAGTGGGCGGCCGGCGCCCTCGACGGGATACGGCGGCACAACGCCGGCGTCCGGGAACTGCTCGACGGCCTGCGCGCCGGCGACGCCGACGCCGTCGTCGAGTACTTCTCGGCCGCCCTCTACTCCGGCACCTCCTGGCCCGAGGGCTTCCCCCGCCAACTCAGCGCCGGCTACGACACCGCCGCCCGCCAACTGGTCCTCGACTGGGAACTGCCCGGCTTCGACGTCGTCCCCGCCGTCAAGGCCGTCCGCTACCTGCCCACCCCCGACGAGGAGCGGGAGACCGCCCGCCCGGCCGCCCAACGCCGGGCCCTCTACCGCGAGGTCATCGCCCAGAGCATGCTGCTGGTCCTGCACGACCTGTTCGCCGCGGACACCTTCGGCGCCCTGGACTCGGTGGCGCTCAACGGCTTCGTCGACGACGTCGACCCGGTCACCGGACGCCCCGCCACCCTCTTCCTCGGCACCGTCCTGGCCCCCCGCAGCGCCCTCGACTCCTATCACCTGGCCCAGGTCAGCGCCCCGGACTGCCTCACCGACGGGCTCCGCGGCCAACTCTCCGCCCGCCCCGACCAGTGCACCCAGGTGCGCCCCGGGCGGCGGCCGGACGACGTCGCCGGCGGCGCGGTGGTCTCGCACGGCACCGACGGCGAGGCCGATCTGCACGCGATGGACCCGCTCGCCTTCGAGCAGTTGGTCGCCGAGCTGTTCCGCGCGATGGGCATGCAGGCCGTCACCACCCAGCGCTCCGGCGACGGCGGGATCGACGTGGACGCCCTGGACCCGGACCCGATCCGCGGCGGCAAGATCGTCGTGCAGGTCAAGCGCTACCGCAACACCGTCCCGCCCACCGCGGTCCGTGACCTCTACGGGACCGTCCAGTCCGAGGGCGCCAACAAGGGCGTCCTGGTGACGACCTCCCAATTCGGGCCCGGCGCCCACCGCTTCGCCCAGGGGAAGCCACTCACCCTGATCGCCGGCCCCGAACTCGTCGACCTGCTCGGCCGGTACGGGCTGCGCGGCCGCCTCGGACCCGACGACGCGGGCGCCGGCGCGCCGGCGCCCGTCGACGCGGCGCCCGAGCACGTCACCCTCGCCATGAACTGGTCCGGCGCGGCCGCCCTCGACGTCTGCGCCCTGGTCTGCAAGGGCGCCACGGTCCTCGACGACGACCACTTCGTCTTCTTCAACAACCCGGCCACACCGGACGGTTCGGTGCGGATGCTGTCCGGGGTGACACAGGACCGCGCCGCGCTGCGGGTGCGCTTCGACGCGCTGCCGCCCGCCGCCGACCGGCTGGTCCTGGTCGCCGCGGTCGACCAGGAGACCGACCCGGACGGTGACCTCGGCGGCTTCACCGACGCCCGGATCCGGCTGCTGGACACCGCGGGCGCCGAGGTGGACCGACTCCCGGTCTCCGACGGGCGACCCGGCGAACGGGCCCTGGTGCTCGGCTCCTTCCGCCGTCGAACCGGCGACGACTGGGACTTCGTCCTCGGCGGCAAGGGCTACCCCGGCGGACTGGCCGCCCTGGTGGGCGACTTCGGCATCGAGGTGAGCTGAAGCCGGCCGCCGCCGGTCAGCCCTGCCACAGCCGGGTCAGCACCTCGTTGACCACCTCGGGCCGGTCCTGGTGCGGGGCGTGGTCGGTGTCCGGCACCCGCACGTGCCGGGTGCCGACCGTCTCGGCGAGGTACTCCCCGCACGCGGCCAGAGCCTCGCCGACGAACGCCCGGTATCCCGGGTCGGCGGTCTCCCACGTCCCGTTGATCACGGTCTTGGGCCACGGTGCCCGGATCAGGGGCGCCAACGGGATCTGCGCGTCCCGGACGGGCCGCTCCCGCATCGCCGTCCCGACCGCCCGCAGCATCCGGGGTGTGATCTCCGGCAGGCGCATCCCGTACGCCTCGGTGGACTGCCGCAGATAGTCCTCCGGGCTCGTCTCCCCGAGCGCCCCCGCGTTCGCGAACGCCTCCCGCAGCCGCTCCAACGCCGCCCGTACGACGGGGTGCGCGGCCGCGGTGCGCAGCGGCGACGGCTCGATCAGGGTGAGCGAGTGGACGGCCTCCGGTCGCGCCGCGGCGGCCAGCATCGCGGCCGCCGCGCCGTACGAGTGCCCCACCAGGTGGGCGCCCTCGCCGAGCAGCCGGCCGAGGCCCTCGGCGTCCACCGCGTAGTCGCTCCACTCGACGTCCGGACTGTGGCCGAAGCCGCGCCGGTCCACCAGCTCCAGCCGGAACATCCCGGCCAACGGCCGCTGCCCGGCGAAGCACGCGGTTCCCCAACTCATCGTGCCGTGCACCAGCAGCGCCCGCGGCGCCCCGGGCAGCCCCTCGTCCCACACCGTCACACGCAGCGGTTCCTCGTCCGTACCGGGCACCCTAGGTGCGGGCCCACCCCATGGGGCGCCAACAGGCCGGGGGGTGGGGAGTGTTGTCCGAACGGGTGTCGTAACCGGCTTGCGGGGCAGCCGAGTTGGTGGGACGCGTCGGGGGGAGGGTGTGCCGTGTGCCCTTGCCGGGTACGTGCCGGCCCGCGGTGTCGGGCCGGCGGTCGGTCGGGCGCCGGGCGGGGCGTCACCGGGGCGCCGCGCGCTCACGGATGGTGATCGCTTCTGGTTCCCGGTCCGACGCGCCGGCCTGGCTTCCGGGGGCGCCCGTCGGGTCGTGGGACGAGCGGACGGCGATCCTCCGGTACGGTCCGCCCCCGGGGTGTGAAACCCTGGTGAAGGAGCAGAGCCCCGCCGACCATCAGTGCGGCAGCCCAGGAAAGGACCGGAGGGCAGTGAGCGAGAGTGCGGCCGTCCGGCCCCGTAACCCGCGCGGACAGGGGGAGCGCCTGCGCGAGGAGCTGCTGCGGGCGACCGAGCGCCTCCTGGAGGAGGTCGGCAGCGAGGACGCGCTGTCGCTGCGCGCGGTGGCCCGCGAGGCCGGTGTGGCCGCGCCGAGCATCTACCGGCACTTCGCCGACAAGACCGAACTGGTCTGGGCCACCCTGGAGATCAGCTACGAGCGGCTGGCGCACGCCATGACCGACGCCGCCGCGCAGGCCGACGACGGTGACCCGGTGGCCCGGCTGCGCGCCCAGCTCCGCGCCTACTGCCGCTACGCCATAGAGCACCCGGCCAACTACCGGCTGCTCTACGAGACCCGGCAGACCCCGGTCGGCCCCGAGCGGCTCGCCGGCCACCCGGCCGGACTCCTGGTGCGCAGCTGGCACCACGCGCTGACCGCCTGCGAGGAGGCCGGCTGGCGGGTGCGCGGCTCGCGCGCCGAGGCGCCGTACCTGCTGTGGTCGGCGGTGCACGGCCGGGTGATGATCTGGCAGGTCATGCCGAGCCGCAAGGACACCAGCCGGCTGGACGGGTTCGTGGAGGAACTCATCGAGCTGCTGCTGGAGCGCTGAGTCGGGCCTCGGGACCGGCCGCCGGCTCCTCCCCTTCCCGCCTCCCCCCTCCGCCCGTGGCGCCGCAAGGCCCCGGCCGTTCTTCGGCCGGGGCCTTCGTGCTGTGCGCCTGGTCTTCGCCGGGCGTCGCTGAGTGTCGTCGGGTGTTCCCTTCCTCACGTTTCGACGGAAACCCCGGGGCGTTTACCCGATCATTACGTCTGTAAGTTTACAGTCGTTAGGCGAAGGATCGACTCATGGCGCACACCCCCGCGATGTGCGCACGAGGAGCGAGATGACCGAGATGATCGACACCACAGTTCCCGCGGCCCCGACGCCGTTGCCCGTCCAGCCCCCGAGCGGCTGCCCCTTCGACCCCCCGGCCGAGTTCGGCACCCTGCGCGCCGAGGAGCCGATCTCCAGGATCTCGCTCCCCGACGGCAGTTGGTCCTGGCTGGCCACCCGCTACGCCGACATCCGCGCGATCCTCGGCGACACCCGCTTCAGCTCCGACACCACCCTCCATGGCTACCCACTCAGCGGCATGACCGGCGGCGGCAGCACCAAGAACCGCGGCTTCATCCGCATGGACCCGCCGGAGCACACCCGGCTCCGCCGGATGGTCACCCGCGAGTTCATGGTCAAGCGCGTCGAGGCGCTGCGGCCGGAGATCCAGCGCCTCACCGACGAGCTGTGCGACGCGCTGGAGCGCCGGGCCGGCGAGCCGGTGGACCTGGTCGAGGCGCTCGCGCTGCCCGTCCCCTCGCTCGTCATCAGCCTGCTGCTGGGCGTCCCCTACGACGACCACGACATCTTCCAGCGGCTCACCGGCAAGCTGCTCTCCCGCACCATCGCCGAGGGCGAGCGCGAGGCCGCCCGGGTCGAACTCCGCGCCTACCTCGACGAGTTGGTCACCGCCAAGGAGAAGGAGCCGGGCGACGACATCCTCGGCCGGCTGATCGTCGAGCAGCAGCAGACCGGCGAGATCACCCACGACGAGGTCGCCGCGTTCGCCGCCCTGCTCCTGGTCGCCGGCCACGAGACCACCGCCAACATGATCGGCCTCAGCGCCCTGACGCTGATGCGCTCCCCGGAGACGGCCGAGCGGCTCCGCAGGGACCCGGGCCTGATCCGCGGTGCCGTCGAGGAACTGCTGCGCTTCCACAGCATCATCCGCAACGGCCCGCGCCGGGTCGCCACCACCGACATCGAGATCGGCGGCCAGCTCATCCGCGCCGGCGAGGGCGTCGTGGTGGCCGTCCCGTCCGGCAACCGCGACGCGACGGTCTTCGAGGCCCCCGACCGCCTCGACATCGCCCGGCCCAACTCCCGGCACCACGTCGCCTTCGGCTACGGCATCCACCAGTGCCTGGGCCAGGCCCTGGCCCGCGTCGAGCTCCAGGTCGTCATCGCCACCCTGCTCCGGCGCTTCCCCACCATGCGGCCCGCCGTGCCCCTGGACGAGATCCCGTTCCGCACCGACATGGCCATCTACGGCTGCCACTCCCTGCCCGTCACCTGGTGACCGACCGGCCGCACCGATCGCACCGACCGTCCCACCACCCGTCGACTGACCCCCACGGAGCCACCCCATGAAGATCACCATCGATGCCGAGAAGTGCTGCGCCGCCGGCCAGTGCGTGCTGGTCGCCCCCGAGGTCTTCGACCAGCGCGACGAGGACGGCGTGGTCGTCCTGTTGGACGCCGAGCCGCCGGCCGAGCAGCACGACGCGGTCCGCGAGGCGGCCGCCATCTGCCCCGCCGCCGTGATCGAGGTCCAGGAATGACCGCCCGCCCGATCGCGGTGGTCGGCGCCTCGGCGGCCGGGATCACCGCCGCCGAGGCCCTGCGCCGGGCCGGCTGGGACGGCCCCCTGACCCTGATCGGCGACGAGCCGCATCTCCCGTACGACCGGCCGCCGCTGTCCAAGCAACTGCTGCACGGCGCCTGGGAGCCGGAGCGCCTGCTGCTGCGCAGCAAGGAGCAGATCGACCCGCTCGGCCTGGAGTTGCGGCTCGGCACCCGGGCCACCGGCCTCGACGTCGCCACCCGCACCCTCACCCTCGACGACGGCGAGCGCCTGGCCTGCGCCGGCGTGATCATCGCCACCGGCGTGGCGGCCCGCACGCTGCCCGCCGCCGACGGCCTCGCCGGGGTCTTCACCCTGCGCACCCTGGACGACGCGCTGGCGCTGCGCGACCGGCTGTCCGGCGGCGCCCGCCGCCTGGTCGTGGTCGGCAACGGCGTCCTGGGCTGCGAAGCCGCCGCGGTCGCCCGGGAGTTGGGGCACGAGGTCACCCTGATCGGCCGCCAGCCGGTGCCGATGGTCGCCGCCGTCGGCGCGGGGATCGGCGAGCTGCTCGCCGAGGAGCACACGGCCCGCGGCGTCCGGCTGCTGACCGGTGAGCTCGCCGAGTTCGAGGCCGCGAGCGAGCCCGCGCCGGGAGCGCCGGCGCAGGTCGGCGGCGTCCGGCTGGCCGACGACAGCCGGCTCCCGGCCGATCTGGTGCTGCTCGCCATCGGCTCCGAGCCCGCCGTGGGCTGGCTCGCCGACCCGGCGCTGGACACCACCGACGGCCTGGGCTGCGACGCCTACTGCGCCGCTGCCCCCGGCATCTACGCCGCCGGCGACGTGGCCCGCTGGGAGCATCCGCTGCACGGCCGCCCGCTCCGCTTCGAGCACCGGATGAACGCCACCGAGCAGGCCATGGCCGCCGCCCGCAACCTCGTCGCCGAGCTGACCGCCGAGCGCGCCGCCGAGGACGGCGGCACCGACGAGGGTGCGGAGCGGCCCGAGCGCCGCCCGTTCGCCCCCGTGCCGTACTTCTGGTCCGACCAGTACGGCCTCAAGCTCCAGGCGTACGGCCTGACCGCCGGCGCCGACCAGGTCGAGACCACCGTCCTGGATCACGACGCCCGTCGCGCCGTCGCGCTCTTCGGCCGGGACGGCCGGGCCGTCGGCGTGCTGGCCTGCGCCCTGCCGCCGCGCCAGATACGGGCCCTGCGCGCCGTGGTCGCCACCCCCGTCCCCTGGGAGGAGGCACGCGACCGCGTCCGGGAGGCCACCACCGCCGGCTAACGGCCCGGCAGTTGCCCAGCAGCATCCGCTCACCGACAGTTGCCGCACCGGCTGTCGCCGAGGCAACTGCCTCGGCGACAGCGGTTCGCGGGCTGCTGCCCACCCGCTGCGGATCGCCGGCGCCTTGGGTGCCGGACGGCACACTCCCGTCTGCCGTCCGGCACCCACGAAGCGGACGTCGGGTGTGCGTCGGCGGGATCGGGCGCGCCGACGGGCACGGCACCCAGCGCCCGGCACCCCGCACGGTGTCCGATCATGGAGGGATGACCGACTCGTATGTGCGGGTGCGCGGCGCCCGTGAGCACAACCTCCGCGGCATCGATGTGGACATCCCGAGGGACGCGCTGGTCGCGTTCACCGGGGTGTCCGGATCGGGCAAGTCCTCGCTCGCCTTCGGCACCCTCTACGCCGAGGCGCAGCGCCGCTACTTCGAGTCGGTCGCCCCCTACGCCCGGCGGCTGATCCACCAGGTCGGCGCGCCCAAGGTCGAGGAGATCAGCGGACTGCCGCCGGCCGTCGCGCTGGAGCAGCGCCGCTCCGCGCCCACCTCCCGCTCCTCGGTCGGCACCGTCACCACCCTCTCCAACACCCTGCGGATGCTCTACTCCCGCGCCGGCGACTATCCGCGGGGCAGCACCGAACGGCTCGACTCCGACGCCTTCTCGCCCAACACCGCCGCCGGCGCCTGCCCGGAGTGCCACGGGCTCGGCACCGTCCACCGCGTCACCGAGGACTCCCTCGTCCCCGACCCGTCGCTCTCGGTCCGCGACGGCGCCGTCGCCGCCTGGCCCGGCGCCTGGCAGGGCAAGAACCTCCGCGACATCCTCGCCACCCTCGGCCACGACGTCGACCGCCCCTGGCGCGAGCTCCCGGCCGCCGACCGCGCGTGGATCCTGTTCACCGACGAACAACCCGTCGTCACCGTCCACCCGGTCCGCGAGGCCGGCCGCATCCAACGCCCCTACCAGGGCCGGTATATGAGCGCCCGGCGTTATGTGCTGCACACCTTCGCCGACTCCAAGAGCGAGACCCTGCGCAAGCGCGTCCGCCAGTTCATGACCGCGGAGCCCTGCCCGGTGTGCGACGGCCGCCGGCTGCGCCCGGAGGCGCTGGCGGTCACCTTCGAGGGCCGGGACATCGCCACCCTCGCCGGCCTGCCGCTCAGCACCCTCGTCGACGTCCTGCGCCCCACCGCGGACCGCCCCGGCGACGGCCCCGCCCCCACGCTCGCCCGCGACCTGGTCGCCCGCATCGAGGTCCTCACCGAACTCGGCCTGGGCTATCTCGGCATGGACCGCCCCGCGCCCACCCTCTCCGCCGGCGAGCTCCAACGCCTGCGCCTGGCCACCCAGTTGCGCTCCGGCCTCTTCGGCGTGGTCTACGTCCTGGACGAACCCTCCGCCGGCCTGCACCCCGCCGACACGGAGGCGCTGCTCACCGTGCTCGGCCGCCTGAAGGAGGCCGGCAACACCCTCTTCGTCGTCGAGCACGACATGGACGTGGTCCGGCGCGCCGACTGGCTCGTGGACATCGGCCCGCGCGCCGGCGAACACGGCGGCCGGGTCCTGCACAGCGGCCCGGTCGCCGCCCTCGCGGGCGCCGAGCACTCCGCCACCCGCCGCTTCCTCTTCGCCGCCGAACCACCCCCCGCCCGCACCCCGCGCACCCCCACCGGCACCCTCGCCCTGCACGGCGTCACCCTCCACAACCTCCGCGACCTGGACGCCGCCTTCCCGCTCGGCGTCTTCACCGCCGTCACCGGCGTCTCCGGTTCGGGCAAGTCCACCCTGGTCACCCGGGTCCTCGCGGAGGCCGTCCAGGACCGCCTGGGCGCCGCGGACACCCGCCCGGACGCCGACGAGCAGGACGGCACCGACGCCGACGCCGACGCCTCCGCACCCGCGGCCCGTGCCCAACTCGCCGGCGCCACCGGCCTGGACGCCGTCGACCGGCTGGTCCGCGTCGACCAGAAGCCCATCGGCCGCACCCCGCGCTCCAACCTCGCCACCTACACCGGCCTGTTCGACGCCGTCCGCAAGGTCTTCGCCGCCACCGACGAGGCCCGCGCCCGCGGCTACACCGCCGGCCGGTTCTCCTTCAACGTGCCCGCCGGCCGCTGCGAGACCTGCCAGGGCGAGGGCTTCACCGCCGTCGAACTCCTCTTCCTGCCCGGCACCTACGCCCCCTGCGCCGACTGCCGCGGCGCCCGCTACAACCCCGAGACCCTCCAGATCACCCACCGCGGCCGCACCATCGCCGACGTGCTGGCCCTCACCGTCGACGACGCCGCGGAGTTCCTCGCCGACGTCCCCGCCGCCGCCCGCAGCCTGCGCACCCTGAAGGACGTCGGCCTCGGCTACCTCCGGCTCGGCCAGCCCGCCACCGAACTCTCCGGCGGCGAGGCCCAGCGCATCAAGCTCGCCACCGAACTCCAGCGGGCCCGCCGCGGCCACACCCTCTACCTCCTCGACGAGCCCACCACCGGCCTGCACCCCGCCGACACCGAGGTGTTGCTGCGCCAGTTGCACGGCCTGGTCGACGCGGGCAACACCGTCGTGGTCGTGGAGCACGACATGGGCGTGGTGGCGGGCGCGGACCACGTCATCGACCTCGGACCCGGCGGCGGTGCGGAGGGCGGCCGGATCGTCGCCGCCGGCACCCCCGCCGAGGTCGCCGCGTCCCCCGACGGCCGCACTGCCGGCTACCTCGCCCGCCACCGGGGAGACGAGTCCCGGCGGCCGCTCCAGGACTGACACCGGGCACCGGGCTCCGCGCAGCGGCACCCGCACCAGGGTTCCGCCGCGGTGACCTCAGCGCTCGCCGTCGCCTTACTGCCGTGCGGCGGAGGCGAGCGCCGCCGGCGTCCCCACCGGCGGTGGGGCGGCCCGGTCGCCCGTGCCCCAGCGGGACGGCTCCCGCCCCACGGAGAAGGCCAGTTCGTGGCCGGCGCGCAGCTCGGCGGTGGTCAGATAGGTGCGGTCCCGGGGCGCGCCGTCGAGCCGCACCGACTGGATGTACCGGTCGGTGGACGAGGTGCCGGGCGCCGTGACGGTGAAGTGGCCCGACGGGTAGTAACGGCGGTCCAGGGTCATGTCCACCCGGTCGAAGACCGGGGTGCTCAACCCCCAGGTGTTCGTGCCCGGTTGCACCGGGTAGACGCCGAGCGAGGAGAGCACCATCCACGCCGACATGGTGCCCAGGTCGTCGTTGCCGGTCATCCCCGAGGGGGCGTCGGTGAACAGCGTCAGCGCGGCGTGCACCACGTCCGTGGTCTTCCAGGGGTGGCCGGTGGAGAGGTAGGTGTACGGGGCGGTCAGGTCCGGCTCGTTCTGCGGGTTGTACTTGTCGGCGTTGTCGTAGTCGTAGGGGCCGTTCACCCACACCTCGCGGGCCGTTCGCGCCGGGTCGGCGAGCAACTGCGGATAGGCGAAGAAGGAGTCCAGCCGCGCCGTGCCCTTCTCCCTGCCGCCGATCAGCGCCAGCATCCCCGGCAGGTCCTGCGGCACCAGCCACTGGTACTGCCAGGCCGTGCCCTCGTGGAAGCCCTCGCTCCTGGCCGGGTCGGCGGGCCCGGTGAACGCGCCGGAGCCGTCCCGGGCCCGGAAGAAGCCGGTCGAACGGTCGAAGAGGTTGCGGTAGTTGAGCGCCCGCTGCGCGAACCGCGCGGCGTCCGCCCGATGGCCCAGGTCCCGCGCCATCTGCGCCAGCATCGCGTCCGACAGGGCGTACTCCAGCGTCGCGGACGCCCCGTGGTCGAAGTCGGAGTCACCGGGCTTGGCGTGCGGGCGCCCCTTGAGGTATGGCACGTAACCGCGCTTCAGATAGGCCGGGTTGGCCTCCCGGCCGACGGACGGGGAGGCGGCCGGCGGGACCCCGTCGGCGTTCTTCCTGAGCGCCGCGTACGCCTCCTCCTCGTGGCCCGCCAGCAGCCCCTGCCGATGGGCGTTGGTGAGGAACGGGGTCACCGGGTCGCCGGTCATGATGTTGGTCTCGACGGTGCCGTACCCCCACTTGGGCAGCCAGCCGCCCTCCTTGTCGACCCGCAGCACCGACAGCGCCATGTCGCGCGCCTCCCGCGGCGCGAGCAGCGACAGCAACTGGGTCTGGGTGCGGTAGGTGTCCCACAGGGACCAGTTCTGGTAGTAGGTGAACCCCCGTGCGCGGTGCGGGCGTTGGTCCCATCCGGTGTAGCGGCCGTCCACGTCGCCGCCGATGTTCGGGGCGAGGAAGGAGCGGTAGAGGGCGGAGTAGAAGGTGCGGCGCAGCGTGTGGTCGCCGCCCCGGACGCGCACCAGGCCCAGCCGCCGCTCCCAGGCCGCGTCCGCCGCCGCCCGCGTGCGCGCGAAGGAACTCCCGCCCTCCGCCCGGAGGTTGCGCGCCGCGCCGGCCGGGTCCACATAGCTCAGCGCGGTGGTCGCCTCGACGACGCGGTCCTTGCGGGTGTCGAACCGGACGTAGGCGCCGTGCCGTCCGGGCGCGGTGGAGTCCCGCGATCCGGGCGTCACGGTGTCGCCGCGCCAGGTCCCGTACGCGGTGAACGGCCGGTTGAAGCGGGTCAGGGTGTAGACCGTGTACGGCCGGGTGTCCTGGCAGAAGCCGCGGCCGGTGATCGCGGTGCGCACGGTGCGGGAGTCCAGCACCTCGACGCGGGTGGAGACCGTCTTGTGCAGCGACTGGCCGGCGTTGAGCAGGACGTTGGCCTGGTCGGTGGCCGGGAAGGTGTAGCGCTGCCGGCCGGTGCGGGCGGTCGCGGTCAGCTCGGTGGTGATCCCGCCGTACGAGGTCAGCCGCACGCGGTAGGAGCCCGGACGGGCCGACTCGCCGTGGTGCGTGTACGCGGCGGCGTACTTGGCGTAGTCGGTCTCGGTGACGTCGCCGGTGGTCGGCAGGATCGGCAGGTCGCCGCCGAGCCCGCAGCCGACGCCGGAGAGGTGCACCGAGCTGAAGCCGCGGATGTGGGTGTCGTCGTAGTCGTAGCCGGTGGTGTGCCCGGTGTCGGGGGAGAGCTGCACCATGCCGAACGGGACGGCGGCCCCCGGGTAGGTGTTGCCGTCGTTCTGGCTGCCGATGAAGGGGTTGACGAGGTCGGTGAGGCGGCCGCCGGACGGCTCGGCCGGCGCGGCGCCCGCGGTCGGGGCGGTGAGCACGCTCCCGAGGAGCACCGCCGCCACCGCCGCGCCCGCGGCGCGCGGCCGTCCGCGTCTGGTCCAGGGCATGGGAAGACCTCCCGAAGAGGGCCGACAACGTTGTCGAGGCGGGCTCATTCTTGAGCCCGCACCCCGACCCGTCAAGAGGGCCCCGGGTGGTCTGACGGCACCTCACATAAGCCCGGGCGGCGCCGACTCCGGCACCCCCGCCAGCTCCGACTTCCGGTAGGAGTACGAGAAGTAGATGACCAGGCCGACCAGGAACCACACCACGAACCGCACCCAGGAAAGTTGCCCACACCCAATAGTGCTTTGACGTGGGAGAATCCCGACATGCAACACGAAAGCGGCCCCGACCCGGCCACCTTGATAGACCTCTTCTGTCGCAAGTCCAAGGCAGTCAAGAGCCGGGCAAGCCGTGGCGGAAAGAAGGAGCTGAGCGTTGCCGCACAGGAAGCCCGAGGCAAGCAGGTAGCCGCACAACTGGGCCTTACCGTCCGCCACGTCTGGCGGGAAGTCGGCAGTGCTAGCCGCTTCCGCAAGAAGGGGGCCCGCACCGACCAAGACCAGGCACTCGCAACCATCGAAGCCGGAGAGGTGTCCGCACTGTGGTGCTTCCGACTCGACAGGTGGGACCGCCGGGGAGCGGGATCAATCCTCCGCATCATCGAACCCGCCGACGGCAAACCCCGCCGACTGCTCTTCGGATGGGACGAGGGCACCGAACGCCCCGAACTCGACTCCACCAACAAGCGCGACCGAGGCGAACTCATCCGCCGCGCCGAGGACGCTCGGGAAGAAACAGAGCACCTGTCAGAACGCGTCCGCAACACCAAGGAACACCAGCGCGCAGGCGGAGAGTGGACGCAAGGACGCATCCCCTACGGTCTCGAACTTGCCATGGTGGAAGTTGAAGACGAAGACGGGGAGGTGTACGAGGAACGACGGCTTCAGGTCACCAAGGACCCGGCAGGTGACCCCCAGGGGCGCACCAAGGCCGACATAGCGCGCCTCATACACACGCTCCCCGTGACCGACGGCCTGTCACGCAAGAAGATTGCCACGCAACTCACGGCCGAAGGCGTCCCCACTCCCACCGGTACCGGCGCATGGGCAACCGCCACCGTGACCGACATCATCAACAACCCCGTCTATGCCGGGTGGCAGATCACCGGACGCCAAGGTGACGCGGTGAAGAGCCAACGACGCGTCTTCCGAGACGAACACGGCAAAAAGGTCTCCGTCATGGTCGGCCCGCCCCTGGTCACCGACGAACAGAAGCGAGCCGCACAGAACACCAGCAAGGGAACGAGCTGGGCACCCCGCGTAGACGGAAAGACCCCCGCAACCCACCCCCTATCAACCCGCTCGTTCTGCGAAGGCTGCGAAGGCGCGATGGTATGGCAGGGAGACGGCTACGGCTGCTGGAGGAAGAGCGACGGCCAGGGTGAGAAGGGTTGCCCCGCACCCGCCTACGCGAGAGGCGTCACCATTGAGGGCTACGTCTTCCGCAAGGTGGTATCCCGACTGACGAACGCCGAACGTGACGATCCGATCGTCATTGAGGCTGCGAAGCGCTGGATGGCCCACGAGAGGCCCGAGGAAGCCGAGGGCATGGACGAGGCCCAAGAGGCGCTGAAAGACGCCGAGACGGCCCTCAAGCGCGTTTGGGAGGACCGTAAGCGCGGCCGGTACGACGGACCCAACGAAGCGTTCTTCGACGGCGACCTAGATGAGGCTACGGAGCTTGTCCTAGAGGCCCGGAAGGAAGTCGAAACACTGCGCGGGACGACGGCCGTAGACGTGTCGTTCCTCATGGACCCGGCATCCATCGAGGATGCATGGCTCAAGGCGGGTGACCACATGCGGCGCACTCTCGTGGGCCTGGCGATAGACGAGATATGGGTTCACAAAGCCCCCGGCAGGGGCGTCAAGTTCGTTGGGGATGAGCGGGTGACCATCAATTGGGCCGGGGAGCCAAAGGCCCGTAAGCGCAAGTACAAGAGGCGCAGCGGCGGCAGGGGGCGAGTTGCCGTGTAGGTGACAGGGGTCCGGTTTTCGCGACCGGGCCCCTTTTTTACCTCAAAACATGATGCTTACTACATCTAAATATTGTGAGATAGCTCACGTCGTGGAGGGTGTTCGCATGGATCAAGAGTCGAATTCGACTCTTGCGGGTTGTGGTTGGCGTCGCAACGGCGCGATGGCGTCCCACAAAACTACACTTGCCCAATTTTTCACACCCCCTCTGACCTGCGGAAAGTGCAGAAGTGTAGATCTAGGGGTGTCTTCTGGAATGCACATAGAGGCCCTATAGGAAATACAGAAACACCCCTTAAAACTGCACTTCTACACCCAAGGTGGTTGCACCCCAAGATCGAGACCCGCGAAGCGCTAGCCGCCGCACCTGCTGGTGTACCCCACCCCGAGTCAATCTTTATGCAAGGCGGGGAAGTGAGCGCGTGCGCGCGACTAACGCGGCACCCCCACCCCGATTGCCCGCCCCTCTGTGTGCGGCTCCCTCGGCCTCTCTCCCCGGGGTTCTGAGCCCCAGAGGGGCCCTAATCTTCCCCTCCCCTTCCAAGACTCCCCGAACCCGGGACAGCGGAACGGGAGGGGGTTCCACTTGTCCCCTGCGATAACCCGGCTGACCCCCGGGCCAAAGGGGGTGCAAGGTGGTGTCACGTCCACGGCCATCCCATGGGGGCCGAAACCGTGCGCAACTACTGATGATGGGCTAGTCACCCTAGGCGGTTGCGTTAATGGGGCGTAGCTCAAATGGTAGAGCGGCGGGCATATTCAGTCCACTGATGCTGGTTCGAATCCAGTCGCCTTAACTTGTGGGCTCGTTCTGCGATCCCTTGGTGTGGTGGGTAGCTCCCACGGAATCGCCTAAAGCATCCATAGTTCAGCGGCCTAGAACCCCCCGTGTGGGGCAACGTCGGTTCGAATCCGGCCGGATGCAAGCTACTTTGAAGGTTGAGCGAGTGTCGAATTCGACTCTTGCTGTTTGGGGGTTGTCGTGCCGGTCTGGCTCGGGCTCATCGTTGCCTATGTGGGCGGTTATGGTGTGGGTGTGTTTACGGTGATGCGGAATGCGCGGAAGTGATCCGCGTGCGCGTGCCGAGAAGTTCAAGGCTCACCGTGCACGACTAGCGATCAAGGAGCGGGCAGGGTTTAGGTGTGAGTACCTTGATGACTCGAACGACCCGTCTACGCGCTGTGAGGGTGCGGGGACCCGCATTGTAGGGGATAGGGCATTGTGCCCGCCTCATGAGATTGCGATTGATGTTGACCCGTGTGGCGGGAAGTGCTGTCTTCATTCCTAGGGTTCTCACGGGGCCTAGACTTCCCACCCCCGGGCTCCCTGCGGGGTGAGTATCCGTTAGCCCCGGGGTGGCCTCTGGGGGCCCGATAGGCCGTGTGCGCTGAGGGTCCCCAGCATGGGGGCTTCTGAGGGGTGGCCCTATAGAGGGGCCCTGTTGCGGGGGTCGGTGTTCTCGTGCTCTACATGTCCCGTTCCGGGAGTCGCTGTTAAGAGCATGGAGCATCGACCATCTTGCGGGCCGTGCATAGGGGGTTCCTGTGGCGTGGGAGGGTTCCACGCGCCGTGAGCGGTTGCCTGCCGATTGGTCGGTGATACGTGAGCGTGTGCTAGTGGCTGCTGGCTATGCGTGCGTGTGGATACGTGTTGATACTGGTCAGCGTTGCGCACGTTATGCGAATCAGGTTGACCATATTGAACCTGGTGACAATCACTCGTTGGGCAATCTTCAGGCGCTGTGTCGTCATCATCATGCGCGTAAGAGCGCAAGTGAAGGCGCGAATGCGCGTAATGCGAAACGTGTTCGTCGTGAACGCGATGTGAGTGTTTCACCGTTTGAGCAGCGTAAGCAGCGTCGCTAAGAGTGAACGCTTTGCGCTTCGAAGGTGACTCTTCGTGAGAGAGGGTGGGGGAGGGCCCCCAAAGTTTTTCCAACCCCACCCGGGGCCCAATAGCAGCCGGATCTAAGTGCGGGTCTGGTGGTTTTGGGTCGGGGGTAACTGGTCGCGTGTCCGCGCTGGTTGTTGGATTGCTGCGCTCCGCTCGCGCGTACACGCGCACGCGTAGCCCCCTCTAGAAAGCCCTGTGCGCCCTCCTGGCGGTCCCTGAGGCCGTGGCGGCTCCCCTGGTGCCCCTGGCGCTCGCGAGGCCGTTAGATGGCCGCACAGTGAGTTTCGCCGCCCGTCGCAATGCGCGCCCGCTTGCGGGCTGCGCACGTGATGAGCAGGAGTCGAATTCGACTCTTGCAGGGAAGGAGGCGGCGCGTATGGCGGGGTATGGACCGCTCCCGAAGGAAGAGAAGCACGGGCGCACCAAGAACCTTGGTACGTCCGCTGTTGAGCTGGAACCTAGCGGTGTTCCGGCCCCGGAGTTGCCGACCCCTAAGAAGTGGCTTACAGCTACTCGTGAGTGGTGGTCGGCGTGGGTCACTTCTCCACAGTCCGCTGTTTTTGAGGCGACCGACTGGCAAAGACTGTTGAGCCTGCTGCCCATGGTCGATGGATACAACCGCCTCATGCATAAGGCGGCGGATGATCCGCGCAAGCTCCGCGCCGGTAAGGACGTGTTGAGCGAGATTCGGCAGAACGAATCACTTCTAGGTGCAACACATACTGACAGGCTCCGGGGCCGCCTAAAGGTGGCATCCGGTGATTCTACGGGCCCGGCGTCAGCCGTGGCCGATAGGGGCGAGGCGGAAAACGTCGTTGCCCTCTTCGGGGGTGGCTAGTGCATATAGGCACGATTCCCGAGTTCAAGCCGCGCGATACGTATCCTGAGAACTGGCCTACGCTAGCTGAGTCACTGGGCTATCAGGCTATCTCTTGGATGCGTGAACACCTTGTGCAGCCGGATGGCGAACGCGCGGGTGAGCCTTTGCGGCCAACTCCGGAGCAAGAGCATTTCATCGCGTGGTGGTACGCATTTGATGAGAAGGGACGGTTTCGCTTCCGGCGTGGTGCTCTACGCCGGAGCAAGTTACGGGCTGGGGTAAAGGGCCGTTCGCGGCCATGCTTGCACTGTTTGAACTCTGCGGGCCGTGCCTGCCGCACAAGATAGTCGAGACTCCTTCGGGGGTCCGTGTGGCGATCGGTAAGCCTCATCCGGCACCGTTGGTGCAGCTTGCTGCCGTCTCATTCGCGCAAACAGAGAACACGTTCGCGTCTATCAGGTCGATGGTCGGCCCGTTGACGATGGAACGGTTCGGTCTAGATGTTGGTCAGACTCGAATCCTGATGAGGCGTCATGATGGCCGTCGAGTGATTCGGGGGAAGCTTGAGCCGGTTACCACCTCCTCTAGTTCGCTGGAGGGAAACCGGACCAGCTTTTACATTCTTGATGAGCCGCACCACCTTGTGAACGCGAATGGCGGCCACAAGCTAGCCCGTGTGCTGAAGCGCAACGCGGCCAAGGTTGAGGGGCGTGGCATTGAGACTACTAACGCGCACGCGCCCGGCGAGGAGTCGGTAGCGGAAGGCACGTACGAGGCTTACCTGAAGGTGGCTGACGTGCCGTATGGCGCTGGTCTGCTGTATTCGGCCCTTGAGGCTGAGCCGGATGTTG
Organism: Streptomyces sp. NPDC090442; assembly: GCF_044769405.1. Taxonomy (NCBI): domain Bacteria; kingdom Bacillati; phylum Actinomycetota; class Actinomycetes; order Kitasatosporales; family Streptomycetaceae; genus Streptomyces; species Streptomyces sp. NPDC090442. The sequence goes on along the minus strand of NZ_JBIVXW010000007.1, from coordinate 48,002 downwards.
ATCTGTCCGACGAAGAGTCGGTTAGGCGGAACCTTCGGATCTGCTATCAGCATTGTCCGTGGATATCGATTGATCGTCTTGTTGACGAGATTTACGACCCGGGCACGACGAGTGATGAGGCAATGCGCTTCTACTTCAGTCGCGTGGTTGCCGCTTCGGATGCGTGGCTTGATCCGGCTGATGTGGATGCGGCGACGTTGCAAGAGTCGAATTCGACTCTTGGGAAGACTCCCGAGGGCGGGGTCATCGCTCTTGGTTTTGACGGCAGTCGAGGCCATGACGCTACGGCTTTGGTGGCTACGGACGCCGTTACGGGGTTCTGTTGGGTGCTGGGCGTGTGGCAGCGTCCGGACGGGCCGGGTGCCGATACTTGGAGCGTGCCGACGGGCGATATTGACGCCGTTGTGCGTTCTGCGTTCGAGAAGTGGCGTGTAGCGGCGTTCTTCGCTGACTATGCGTTCTTTGAGTCGTACATTGACCGGTGGGCCGAGGATTTTCACGAGTCGCTGTTTATCAAGGCTGGCCCGGGTCATTCTGTGGCGTTCGATATGCGTCGCCGAATACGGGACTTTACGTATGCGGCTGAGGCTGCGTGTGCGGCGTTTGAGGACAAGGCGATTTCCGTTGATTCGGATGCGCGTCTTGTGACCCATTTGAAGAATGCTCGACGTCGTCCGAATGCGTTTGGTGTGGGGTTTGGTAAGGAGTCGCGCGAGTCTGCCAGGAAGGTGGACGCGGCGGCTGCTCTGGTTCTGGCTCGTGAGGCTCGACGTAAGGCCATTGAGGCTGGCGTTTTGGAGCGATGGGCCCCGAAGGAACCGGGCGTTGTCTACGGTTTCTGAGAGGTTGTCCCGTGGGGGATGTTCGTGTTGCCCTCATGGGCGCGCTGATGCAGCGCAAGAAGGAAATGCCGGAACTTCGGCGGGTGGATCTCTACTATCGGGGGATTCAGGATCGCCCGTATATCCCGAAGAGGGCAGAGGCCGAGTTTGGGCAGATGGTCACTAAGGCGCTAGAGAACTGGTTGCCGTTGATTGTCTCAACGGTGGCGCAGAATCTCATGGTGGAAGGTTACCGGCGTTCGGATGATCCGGAGGACCTTGGACCGTGGTCGCACTGGTCCAAGAATTTGCTTGATTCGCGACAGGCGCAGGTTCATCGTGCTGCACTGACTTTCGGTATCTCGTACGTCAGTGTTCTGCCTGGTGATTCTGGCCCGGCTATTCGACCAATGTCGCCGTTGTCGGTTACTGGGGTCAGCGAGGACCCGGATAGCGACTTCCTTGACTATGTTGCCCGGTTCATTGGGCGCGTTAAGGTCAAGGAAGATGAGTTTGACCGTTATGAAGTGTGGGACGCCGAAGGTATTACCGAGGTATGGGTTCCTCCGGGTGACGAGTCGGACCCGTCCGAGTGGCGAATACAGGGGGAGTCCCGTCCGCATGGGATGGGTCAGTGCCCGGTGATTCAGTTCAGGAATCGTTGGGCTGATGCGCCGGACACGCTGCCGCATGAGTTGGGTGAGGTTTCCCCGCTGATTCCCATCACTGACCGGCTGAACATGACGACGTTTGACATGCTGGTTGCGCAATCATATTCGGCGTTCCGGCAGCGTTGGGCGACCGGTATTGAGATTCCGAAGGACCCTCGGACTGGTAAGCCCGTTGAGACGTTCCGTGCGGCTATTGACCGTGTGTGGGCGACCCCATCGACTGACGTCAAGTTCGGTGAGTTTGAACAGACGGAGCTGTCGGGCTATCTGGCGTCTCGGGACGCGGCGGTTCGGTCTATGGCTGCTATCGCGCAGGTTCCGCCGCACACGTTCGCGTCTGGTGTCGCGAATATCAGCGCGGATGCGTTGACGGCTCTTGAGTCGGGTCTTTCGCGGAAGGTGCATGAACGTCAGACGCTCTTTGGTGAGGCGTGGGGGCAGGTTCTTAGGCTTGCTGCGCTTGCTGAGGGCGATACGGTGGCCGCCGAGGATACCGAGGCTCGGATCATTTGGCGGGATACTGAGGCGCGCTCTATCTCGCAGGTTGCGGATGCTTACGGCAAGCTCGTTCAACAGCTTGGCGTGCCCGCTGAGGCTCTTTGGGAGCGTATCCCGGGTGTGACTAGCTTTGATGTCGCGAAGTGGCGCAAGATGCGCGATGAACAGTCTTCCGTGGACATGGCAGCAATGCTTCTTACAGGGCAACACACTTCGGATACGTCGATGGATGCCGGGCAGGACGCTCCGGGACCTGGTGACGGTATCTGATGGCTGTAACCGTTGAGGGGGCGGCGTTGACGCAAGCCCATGCGGCGGCTCAACGCGCCCTTAAGGGTGAGGCGTTGGCGCAGCTTGAGAGGCTGTGGCGCAGGGTCGATATTGATGACCCTGCCACATATAGGGAGTTCATCCGGAAGGCGCTTCCGTTGCTGCGTAGCGCTCACACGCTGAGCGCGGACGCTGCGGCTCGTTACATTGATGAGTTCGCTAAGGCTGAGGCGGGTTCGGGGTTCCTGGTGCATGACCGGCCGGACATTTCGGAGCGTGAGGTGTTTCGGGCGCTGGATCAGTGGGGGCCGTCGTACGTACGGGCCCTCATGGAAGAGCGCGGGATTTCACTGGAAGAGGCGAAACGGCTCGCGCTGTCTGGGCAGGCCGGGGACATGATTGGCGTGATTAGCAGTGGTGGCCACATCGTCATTGATCACGCTATCGGGGCTGATCGGCGCATCATCGGTTGGCAGCGTGTAGCGAATTCGAAGTGTTGTTCTTTCTGTGCGATGCTCGCGTCTAGGGGAGCGGTCTATAAGGATCGCAAGAGCGCTGAGGGATACCGCAAGGGGCGCACTTCCCGGGGTGGCCGAGGGGCACAGGTGCACCGCGCGTGTCAGTGTCAAATGGAGCCGGTGTATAGCTACAAGTCGAAGCCCCCGAAGAATACGGCTCGGTTTGAGCGATTGTGGCGTGAGTCTAGGGGAGACCCTATCGAGTTTAGGCGGCTAATTGAGGGCCGCGCGTAAGGAGAGACGTTATGTCTGAGCAGCTTGAGATTCCGGGTGCGGAGGCTGACCGAGAGGGGCCCAAGGATGCCCCGGAGGTCACCGTGCAAGAGTCGAATTCGACTCTTCCCCCGGAGCATGGGCGTACGGAGCCTGATACTCGCGATGCCGAGATTGCCGCGCTGCGTAAGCAGATTGAGGAAGCGGCTCCGATCCTTCAGGCTCACAAGGATGCCGAAGAGGCGCGTAAGTCTGAGGCGCAGAAGCTCACTGAGGCTCTTGAGGCTGCTCGGGCGGAGGCTGCGGACGCACGCCGCGTTGTGATGCGGGCGAAGGTGGCCGAGGCTACCGGACTTCCGTCTGACGTTGTCGCGCTACTTTCAGGCAATTCGGAAGAGGATCTAATGGGTGCGGCTAAGGCTGTTGCTGCGATTTCCTCGCCGAGGGGTTCGGGTCTGCCGAAGCGGCCGACGCCGACGGTTTCGACTGGTCAGGAGAAGCCGGAGGCTCCCGAAGTTGTGGACCCCCGCAAGTTGGCCGCAGCTATTCGTAAGGCCGCTGGTCGCTTCTGACCTGCTGCAAGTTCTGTAGGGCCCTGCCTCTTGGCGGGGCCCTTTGTTATGCAAGGAGTTGGGGGCGCAATGCCTAACCATAATCTTTCCCCTGAGGGCAACAAGTCGTCCGGGTCGCTCGTGCCGAACCACAAGGGCGTTATTGTCACTGAGAAGTGGGCACCGGCCGCGCTGGGCCTGCTTGAGGGCGAGAGTGTTCTCTCTCAGATGGTGACCCGTGACGCGGGCGATCAGTTCACTGGTGCGGCTCATGAAGTCGTGAACATCAAGCGTCCGTCGATTCTTGCCGGTACGGTTGAGGGTCTGCGGACGATGGACAAGGGTGATTTTGACCCGTCCGATTCGCAGTACAAGATTCTTTCCGAGAACCTGAATGAGTCGGTTATTCAGGTCAAGCTGACGCACCACGTTTACAGTGCTGTTGACCTTACTGATGTTGAGATGGAACTCGACATTGAGAACTTTGGTGTTCAGGTTCTTCAGCCGCAGGTCAAGGCGGTTGCTCATCAGCTTGAGAAGATGGTTGCGGATGAGTTCAACCAGATTGCTGCCGAGAACGGTCTGACTACCGAGGTTAAGAAGAAGAACCGCGCTGGTCAGATCGATATCGAGGAGAAGACCGAACCTCTCGTCATCAAGCGTGGCAAGACTGACGACGAGACCGGCAAGAACATTCGTGACGCGATTCTAAAGCTCCGTAAGGAACTGAATAAGAACAATGTCGAGCAGGGCGGCCGTCGCCTTCTCGTGGGCGTGGATATTGAAGAGTATCTGCTTAAGGACACTCAGTTTGTCCAGGCCGATAAGGCGGGCGACAGTAACGCTTTCCGTGGCGCTGAGCTGGGCCGTATCTACGGTTTCCCGGTGTTCATTTCCAGTGAGATTGACGCTGCGGCGATTGTGGCGTTCCATCCGTCGGCAATCATGCTGACCAATCGCGCTCCGTCGGTTCCGGCGACTGTTTCGGGTGGCTCACAGTCCTTTGGTGGTTTCGCGCTGCGGGCCATCAAGGATTACAACTCCCTTGTTGCTCGTGAGCGTTCCCTGATTTCTGCCTACTCGGGTATCTCGCAGATTACCGACCGGAAGGCGATTCGGGTGGCGGGCGCTGGTTCCTCGGGTGCGGGTGATGACAAGTTCGGCAAGGTCAAGTTTGGCGCGAACCGGCAAATGCGTGCTGTTGGCGGCATGCTTGAGGCTGCGCCCGAGCCCGATCCTGAGCCGGAGGGCAAGACCACTAGCCGGTAATTGAAAGGGGCTGACCGTGGAGGGTCGGGTGAAGTCATCGCGTATCGAGTGGGGTACGGCGATTCCTGGTGACTGCAAGGTTGGTGACCCTGGTCATGCGGCGTTGCATAACGCTGAGCTTGCGGTGTTGCGTGAGATGCGCGAGAAGGCCGATGACGGTTCACTGAGGGGCCCGAAGGGTGACACGGGGGACCGTGGCCCTTCGGGACCGCCCGGCCCTGCTGGTGCCGATGGTGAGCCCGGTCTGCGGGGCGAGAAGGGCGATCCTGGTTCGGCGGGTGTTCCCGGTGATAGGGGTCCCCAAGGTGTGAAGGGTGAGACCGGTGAGACCGGTCCGGCTGGCGAACGGGGCCCGCAAGGCGATGCTGGTGAGCGCGGTCCGGCTGGTGTTGCTGGTCCTGCGGGTGAGGATGGCGAGCCGGGTTTACAGGGTCCTGAGGGCGCTAAGGGTGACCGTGGTCCTGTGGGCCCGACAGGGGATACCGGCCCCGTGGGCCCTGCCGGTCCGAAGGGGGAGGATTCTACGGTCCCCGGGCCTCCTGGTAAGACTGGCCCGGAGGGTCCTAAGGGTCCTGCGGGTGCAAATGGAGCCCCGTCTAAGCAAGAGTGGGCTGATCACCTTGCGGAGTTTCGGGCTTTGCAGGAACAGGCAGACGCGATTGGCATGAACTTCGCTCCCAAGGTTCCGGAAGTTCATGCCAGGGTCGTCAGTTCGGGACAGCTTCCCGTTGTGTACACCCTGGAAGGCGAAATATCTAGCCCCAAGCTTCCAGAGTACCCGCGTCGTGAATATGAGCTTCAGGTTGCAAAGGATGCCGAGTTTAAGGGGCAGGTTAAGGCATTCGATTTGGGGACTAATGGCAAGTTCATCATTGACATAAAGTCTGAGCTTGTGAATGACCCCAATTTCGGTCTTAAACCAGGGGACAGGATCTTTGCCCGGGGCCATGCCTGCAACATTCTAGGCACGAGTGAATGGAGCGGCCCGGTAGAAGCAGGCATCTACAATCCGAGGGAACTGGAGTCAGGGGAGGATTGATGGCTTCGCTTGTTTCCGTTGAAGAGTTCGCGTGCCGCCGTCCGGAACCCCTGACAGCGGATGAGAAGCGGCGAGCTGAGTGCCTGCTTCAGGACGCCTCGGACCTGGTTCGTGAGGTGGTCGGGTGTGATTGCCTCACGGACCCGATTCCGGCGACGGTTCGCCTGATGGTGATCCGTCTAGCTTCTCGTGCGCTGGACAACCCGAACGGCATTCAGTCGGAGTCGATTGGTGACGCGTCGTATCGGCTTGCGCGGCATGCGCAGGGCGGTATGCAGCTTTCTGCCGATGAGCGGCGGGAGTTGGAGCGGGCTTGCGGTATTCCGCCGGTCACTATGGCCCCTGTGGGGGTCGGTGTTGACCGGTCTACGTATCGGCTGTTCGCGCCGGTCGGCACGTCTGAGCGTGACCGTGTGGAGTGGAGGAACGGGCGTGCTGTCTAAGGCGCTGTTCCGGGATGACGTGCGTGTGTTGAAGCGTGTGCGTGATGGTGAGGACCGGTACGGTTCGCCGGTCTACAAGTGGATACCGGGGGAGTCGTGGCGGGGACGCCTGATATACCCCTCTGGACGCGAAGAAACGACCCGCAGGGACGCTCAGGCGTACGGGGCGGCGGTAATGCTGCCCCCGGAGGCTCGGAGGGCCGTAGAAGGCCGTTCACGGCTTTCTGTGAATGGTGACGTGTGGGAGATCGACGGTCCGCCGCTGCATCAGCGGCAGGCATTCGGTCCGGGTCTCCTTAAGGTGAAGGTTAAGGCGGTGGACGGATGACGACTCGTGTTGTGTTGGATCGGGCTGCTATCGCGCTACTTGACCGGACGCCGGAGGTCAAGGCGTTGCTTCAGTCCAAGGGGCAGGGCGCGGCGGCGCGTGCTGCGGCGCGGTCGCCGGTCTTGACGGGTGCGTTCAGGGGCGCGGGTTTCAGTGTGTCCACGAAGGTGCGTCGCTCGCGGGATGGTGAGCACATGACGGCGCGTGTGTCTACGCGTAGCTCCGAGGGCAACATCATTGTTCTCGGTTCGCGGAAGTCGGGCCGTAAGCCTCACCGTGTGTTCAACGTGGGGGACTTTGCCTAATGCTGCCTGTCGTCATATTCCCTGATGTTGAGGCGCTGATACTGAATCACCTACGTGACGTGATACCGGCCTTTGAGGGCGGCCCGGAACCTCCGGCCGATTTCAAGGGCAGGTTGCCGTTCGCTGTCGTTGAGCGGAACGGCGGGGTTAAGAAGCGGTTTGCTCTCGATCAGGCCGTGTTGGCTGTCTACGTGTATGGCGCTGATCGCGCGTCGGCTCATGACCGTATGCAAGAGGTTTTGGCGCATATTCACGCGATGCCGGGCGGATGCCTGCCGGTGGCGCGTACGTACGAGATTGCAGGCATTCAGTACACCCCGGACCCGATGACTGATGAGCCGCGCTGGTATGCATCGGTTGGTGTAGCGGTTCGACCGAAGTAGTTCGCATGACCTAGGGCCCTTCGCGCATTGTGCGGGCGGGCCCTTTTTCATGCCCAATAGAAGGGCCGATTATGGCTGACGAGATTTACAACAAGGATGCCGTTACGGTCGCGGCGGTCGGCCGCATCTACGTCGCGCCGAATGAGACTGATTTCTCCGGCATTGATGACCTTAAGGGTGAAGACAGCCCATGGAAGTCTCTTGGTCTGTTCGACGCCGAGACTGGTGTTGAGCATGCCTTTGAGGAGGAGACGGAGGATATCAAGTCTTGGCAGCAGGGCGTAGTACGCACCATTGTGACGAGTCGAGACCTGACCCTGAAGTTCCTTGCGCTGGAGACGAGCCCTCGAACTCTTGAGCTGTTCTATGGCCTTGAGACTGGCAGCATTAAGCCGGGCGCTGATGGCTCGTTCACGTGGAAGGTTGGCGCGTCGGCTAAGCGTGCCCCGTTCTCTGCCGTGATGGTGCTTGAGGATGGCGAGACGGTGATCTCTGCCTATCTGCGGTCGGCGCAGGTGTCGGAGGTTGAGGCCCCGACGTTCAGCGCGGCTGACGCCATTAAGTGGGGCATGACCATTAAGGCCCTTGGCTCCAATTATGGCGACGCGGCCACTACATGCGACGACGGTTCGTCGCTAGTGTCTTGGAAGTTTGAGAAGCGCGTTTGCGAACCGATCGACCCGCCCGGCCCGGGTGAGAATGTCATTACCGGCAACGTTCGAGAGAGTATCTAAGGCTAGGGGCAAGAGTCGAAAGTGACTCTTGCCCCTTCTGTTTTGAGACTTGCGAGACCGTCATGGGTGGGGGCGGTCCCGTCATCCATCTACCCGCCTTTGAGAGGAATTCATCATGAGTAAGCCGAACAAGTCGCGCCTTAAGCTGGAGACCCTGCGCGCCCGCGCGGAGTCCAAGGGCGACGCGGTTATTGAGTTTGATGGTGTGGACGGCAAGGCGTACACCATCCCTGGCCCGGCATTCTGGGATGACGCGGTGCATGATGCTGCGCGCGCTGAAGACGTTCCGGGTATGGGGCGTGCGCTTCTGGGTGACCAGTATGAGGCTTTTGTTTCCGGCGGCCATCGCTCGACGGATCTCATGCTCGTTATTGAGGCTTACCAGGCTGAGCAGGGTGCTACGGCGGGGGAATAAGGGCGCTCGCGGCTCTGATTGAGACTCAGGGCGACGATCTAGACGCGGATTTGCAGCGGTTTTATGGATTGAGCGTCTGGGACGTTGGGGGAGAGGGGCTGGCGTGGGGGCGTTTCGCTTCGCTGGTGGAGCGTCTTCCGCGCGAGTCGATTACGGCGCAACGGAGCCACTCTCCGGAGGAGACGTTGTGGGCTTCGCTAGATGCCCATCTGAGCGCGAGCGTTATTGAGAATCAGCGGGTGACTAACTACCTGCTTGGCGCACTGTTGCAGGCCAACGGCGCGAAGAAGAATCCGATTCCGGAACCTGAGCCCGTGTATCGGCCGGGCGTCGAGCGGAAGCGGAGTAAGGCAAGCAATAAGGGGCTGTTGTCGCTGGCGGCGAGGATGGGCGCACAGCGACCCGAGCAGCCTCCGCAGGCGGCACCGTTCCGCGTGACCTAGCGAGTGTCGAATTCGACGCTTGCTGTTTGGGGGTGCCGTTATGGCCGGAATGAAGGTCGGAACGGCTTTCATTGACTTGCAGGCGCGGGGCGACCGGCTGTTCAGTCAAATTCAGGCTCAAGCACAGCGCGTAGGCACTGCCTCGGGTCGTGCCCTGAATCGGGGTGTGCAGCAGGGTTTGACGGCTATGCCGTCGGCCCTTCGGGCCTCAACGGTGGCCCTTGGTAATATGGGGTCGAGGATTGCGAATCTCGGCTCTTCGATGGTTGCTACGGGTCAGCGTGGCGTGCAGATGGGGCAGCGCTTTCACGAGTGGTCGCGTCCCATCGATAACGCCGGGCAGTCCATGAAGGGATTTAGCCTCGCTTCTGCTGGCGCGTTTGTCGGAGTTATCAAGTCGTCGTCTGACTTTCAGTACGCCATGACGCGAGTCAAGGCTATTTCTCAGGCGACCGGCAATGACTTTGACATGTTGAAGGGGCGCGCTAAGGAACTGGGTGCTACAACGCAGTTCTCGGCTACTGAGGCAGCGAACGCTATGGAGTTCCTTGCCATGGCGGGTTTTAAGCCGAAGGAGATTTATGAAGCGCTTCCCGCTGTTCTGAATGGCGCGTCTGCCGCGAATATGGATCTCGCGCGGACGGCCGATGTCGTCTCGAATATCATGACCGGTTACGGTCTTAAGGCTGCCGAGGCGACGCGGGCGACTGATCTCCTCACTAAGGCGTCTCAGCTTGGCAATGTCAATGTTGAGATGTTGGGTGAGTCGTTCAAGTATGGAACGTCGTTTGCCCGGCTGGCTGGTCTGTCGGTTGAGGAAGCGGCGGCGGCGTATACGTTGCTTGGTAGTGCTGGCCTTCAGGGTTCTATGGGCGGTACGGCGTTGGGTGCTTCGCTCCGCTCGATGCTGAAGCCGAGTAAGTTCGCCAAGCAGACCATGGATCAGGTTGGCCTTAGCTTTCTTGATGCCAGTGGCAAAATGAAGCCGCTGCCTCAGATCATTGATGAGGTAGGCGCGGCTGGGCTTACCGCTGAGCAATTCATGCGGATTTTCGGCACTGAAGGTGCGCGAGCGATGACGGCCCTTTCTGAGCAGGGGTCGGGGGCGCTTAAGGATCTGACGAAGGAACTTGAGTCGTCGGCGGGTACGACGGACAGGTTTGCGGCGGAGATTGGCACGACTGCTAAAGCGGGTATGCAGGGGTTTACGAGTGCTGTTGAGGGTCTGGCTATCGCGATTGGCGAAAGTGGCCTACTGGAAGCATTCACGAAGGTAACCAATAAGGTCACGGAGTGGGTTCGCGCGCTGACGAACGCTCCGGGTCCGGTGCATTCGACTATCGGCATCCTTCTGGTTCTCGGGGCTGTGGTCTCTCCGCTGCTTCTGGTGTTTAGCCGGTTGGGCAAGGTTGTTATTGCTCTGGCTAAGCCGTGGAAGGAATTGGGTTCTGGGGTGTCCCGGATCGGTACGGCCATGGTAGGTGCGTCGCGGGGCGTGTCGCTGTTCGTGGCCGGGTTCCGTAACCTGGGTACGGCTACTTCGGGTCTCTCGGCTATGGCGCTTTTGGGCGGCAAGCTCAAGAACTTCTTTCAGATCCTCAAGGCGGGTGCATCAGCGGCTACAGTGGCGGGCCCTGTGTTGCGTGGTGTGGCGCTGGGTATCCGGGCAATCAGTCTTGCGATCATGGCTAACCCGATCGTTGCGGCTATTGCTGCTGTGATTGCGGTTCTCGTACTCCTCTATGTCAAGTGTGAGTGGTTCCGTGACGCTGTAAATGCTGTTTGGGAGGCTATCAAGACGGCGGCCGTCGCTGTGTGGGATTGGATCGCTGCCAACGTAATACCGGCCGCTAAGGCTGTGTGGGATGGCATTGTTGCTGCGTTTGAGTGGGGCGTTGATCTGGCAATCAGCGTCTACGAGTCGATACGCGATAGCGTCATGGCCGTTTGGGACTGGATCAGCGCTAACGTGCTTCCAGTCGTCAAGGCCATTTGGGACGGAATCGTCGCAGCCTTTCAATTCGGCGTGGATCTCGTAACGGTCATCATCGCTGTCGTTAAGGGTGTCGTTCTAGCTGTGTGGGACGCTATCGCCGCGATTGTGGTCCCTCTGGTCCAAGGTTTGTGGTCTGTTATCACGACGGCCTTTGAGGCTGGTAAGGCGGCTGTAAGCGCTGTCATGACGGTGTTGCAGACTGTCATTTCGGCTGCATGGGACGCCATCAAGGCCGTGTGGGACTTTGTGGTTACGTGGCTGTGGCCGCCGCTGCAAGCGGCGTTCGAGGCTGTTCGCGCTGGAGTATCGGCAGCGATGAATGCCGTTTCTTCGGTGATCTCGGCTATTTGGTCCGGCATCAAGGCCGCGTGGCAAGCTGCGGTCAATTACCTCGGTCCGCCGGTTTCGGCGGCGTTCAACGCCGTGCGTTCTGTGGTGCAGACGGTCATGAATGCCGTGTCTTCGGTAATCTCGTCCGTGTGGGGTGCGATCAAGTCGGCATGGAATGCGGCAGTGAACGCGCTGAAGCCGCCGATTACTTCGGCATTCAATGCCATCAAGTCCGTTGTAACGACGGTCATGAATGCTATTCGTTCTGCTGTCGATGCAGCATGGAACCTGATTAAGTCGGCGTTCAATACGGCGGTTAGCATCGTCAAGGGTGCCATTAACGGGTTTGTGTCCGCCGTGCAGACGGGCGCTAGGTCCCCGGAGAAGCTGACTCAGGCCGTGCGCGACATGACCGGAAAGGTCATTGGTTGGTTCAGGGAACTTCCCGGGCGAATCACGGGCGCGCTGGGCAACATGGGCAGGCTTCTGTATGACAAGGGTAAGCAAGTTGTTCAGGGCCTGATTAACGGAATCAAGTCGATGGCAAGCGCTGTCGGCGGTGCCGTTAAGAATGTCGCTTCGAAGCTGAATCCCGCTAACTGGTTTAGCCTCTCGGTTCCGGAATTCGGGGGAGCCGGCCCCGAGGCTCCGCAAGTGTCGTTTTCGACACTTGCGGGGGGCATGGAGGCGTTCGCGGCTCCCGTCGCGGCCCCCTTTGCGGCCCCGATGGCCGCCGACCCCGTGACGGACGCGCTGAGGGCCGTTCAGGGGAAGGTGGGTTCGGCGTTCAGCGACTTCGAACCCGATGGGGTTTACAAGTCGCTGGCATCCTTTTCGCTCGATCGCCAAGAGTCGAATTCGGCACTTGCTGGCGATCGAGCAACTCCGAGCATCACGGTTAATGCGCGCACCGAGGCTGATCCGTACGAGATTGGTCGTGAGGTTGCGTGGACGCTTCGCACGATGGGACGGTGATTCGTGTCTAGTCCGGATCTTCCGATTACTGATCTGCCCATTCCGGGGAATGTTCGTATTGACCGGATCACGGAAACCACGTGTCGTGTTCGCTGGAATGCGGTCCCCGGGGCTACGCGCTATGCGGTATGGGCGCTGACTCCCGGGGGTCGCCCCCATGCGATGGCGGGTGCTGTCACTGGGACCGTGGTCACGGTGGGCAGTGACAATATTTCATCTGGCTCTAACCGGGAGTTGGGTGCGGGTAGCTCGTATCTGATTCAGGTGCGGGCGGGCAATGAGCGCGGCTGGTCGGCGTGGTCGGATCAATTCAGGATCAAGACCAAGGGTGTCGCGAACCCCGCCGCGCAGGCGCAGCTAGGGAGTTCGGCGCGGCAGGAATTCGCCGGATGCCCGTGGACTTTGAGCTATGGGGGCGTACTGCTTGGTGGATCGTCCCCGCTCATTCCGGTTGAGGTGGACGGGTTGGCGTCTATGCCGGACGTTAAGGATTCAGACCTTGAATTGATCCAGTATGACGGGCTGTTGCCTGGTCGCGACTACACGCGCGGCCGGTCGGTCACTATGTCCTTTCGTGCGCTCGCTGACAACAGTGAACATCTTGACTTGTTGATGGGTGAGGTTTCTTCGGCGTTCACGCACTCGCGCGAGGAGAAGCCCCTAGAGTTTTGCATTCCTGGCGTGGCGCAGGGGGCTGTAGCTAAGGTCATGGGACGCATGCGGAAGCGCAGCGTTCGTATTGATCGGGCGTATGGGGCAATGTCTCCCGTGGTGGACGTGCAGTTTGAGGCAACGCAGCCATGGATTACGGCGACAGATTCCCTGTCCCGCCGACTTGCGGTGAACTCCACTTACAAGGTTGGTGGCGTGCACTTTCCGGATGATCCGGAGATGGGTGTCACGTTCCCGTTGTTCATTCCGGCAAACGGCGGATTCGGTGGGTTCACTCCGGCGTGGGTGACGAACGGAAGCCTTGACCACAGTGATTTGAAGGTTGTTGTTCACGGGCCATTCAACGGGATGGTTATCAACGCCAAGGAGAACAGCCGCCCTATCGGCAGGTTCGGGCGTCTGAAATGGGACGACGACACGTCATATCTCGTTGGTGTGGGTGAGCGGGTCGAATTCGAAATGAAGATTGATAAGGCTACGGGCAAGCCGACTACGGGAACTATGACGCGCTTCAATACGGCCGGGGAAGAGATCATTGATCCTCCGCAGTTCACGCAGGTGTTCGCGGCTCCCTCGGGTAGCACTATCGAGGTTTCTATAGAGGTGTTCAAGCCCGTTCATGATGGCGCTCCGTCGGGCTATGTCGAGTGGTACCCGGGAAGGTTTGTGTAATGGCTGATTTGCGGTTTGTTGGCTTTCAGGATGACGGCGAGTATCCGGCCCGTGTGTTCCGTCGGCTGTTTGGCTCTCTTCAGGACTTCGCTGCGGGGTTTGACTCGGTTGAAGACATGAAGGTGACAGCGTCGGGCAATGTCGTTCGGGTGGCTGTTGGGCGTGCCTGGGTCAAGGACTCCGATGATCCGGGCGGTGTCTTCTGGGCTGAGCTGGGGGACGTGGCAGAGACTGGCGTTGATGCTGGGCGTACATCCGGGTACGTGATTCTGCGTATCCGGGATAAGAGCCTCGGGGATGATCAGAATGAGCTTCGCTTTGATGTGGCGGATGAGCCTGCCGTTGAAGGCGACCGGCGTCTGACGCTCGCAAAGCTGACTCGCGTCGGTGGGGCTCTGGCCGTAGAGGACGTTCGCTTTTCTTCCCCGGGTCAATATCTTCTGACTCGTACGGGCCCGGCTGTTCCCCGTGACCCGACTTCGGAGGATGCGAGGCGATTCCGTCGGGGTACGCAGTTCACGAACATAACGAACGGTATTCGCTGGGCGCTGACGGATAGTGGCGAGTGGGTTCGGGATCAAGGCCCGAAGGGTGACAAGGGAAGCACGGGTTCTCGTGGCCCGAAGGGTGACACGGGCGAGATTGGTCCGCAGGGACCGGCGGGAAGCCTTGAGGGCGGGTACGACGGTGTCGACCTAAAAGGCCGCGTGTTGGTTCATGACGGCACGCTTCAGGTGGACGGCAACAACATTGTCGGCCACAGCTTTGACGCGTTTACAGTCTTCTCTGGTGATGAGTATTTCGCGCTAGCCAAGGATGACGCGGGGAAGATGCGTGCGCAGGTTAGCGACGGGCTTGAGTTCGCGGGCCGTACCATCTTCACGGGCGGGAACGACTTCAGCGCTACTACGCGTATCAAGAACATTCGCGTTGGCACTAAGAGCGCAAATCTTGGCAGTGGCACGGATGGGGCTATTTCGCTCGCTGATGCCGCTTCTCCGCCATCGGGCGCTGTGGGTGATGGCGCGGTTGTTTGGGCTGCTGGTGGCGACCTGTGGGCCCGCAACAAGGCGGGGGAGGAGTACCGCCTTACGGGCGGTCCGCAGCTTTTGGCCGGATCGGGGCCCCCTCCCAAGGCGGCGGATTCGACAGATGGCCAAGAGTCGATTTCGACGCTTGCGGGTGATGCGTAGTGGCCGTGCCTGGATCGCAGTATGTGGACGTTAAGGCTGGCCGTCTCTACTCGGGGCTTTCTGACGGGTCTTGGCAGAACTCCGCCCGCCCGCCGGTTAGTGCTAAGGAAGAGTTTCACAGCGGTATCGAGCTGAAGCCTTCCACTTCGGGAGGAGATGCGCCTATGACTTCCCTCGGGTCGGGCATCTCCTTTCCGGCAGTGCCGTATGCGCGGTTCGCTTCTATTGATTCCTCCGTCTTCCTGCATTCCGGGAAGGCGATTGGTGGTGATGGGGGAAGTTGGGGGCGAACCACTCTCTATGTTTACGTAAACGGGTCGCTTAAAGGCGAGACGGCGCGGTGGGAATCGTGGCCTGATGGTGGAGGCGCAGACCTGTCGTTGGGTGTGCGGGTTCCGGCTAATGCGGCATTCAAGGTTGAGTCTCGCCTCCGTTGTTTCGCCATGAATACCAAGTGGGTTAGGACGTATCAGCCGTTTACGGGTGATGGTGTTCCGGCGCATCACGAGAACTATCTTCGGGTTACTTTGCATGCTGAAAGGGGGGCGTAGTGGCTATTGCTGGGTCTCGGTATATCGATACCGCGAGTGGGGATAGGTACTTTGCGGACGCTGCGGGCGCATGGAAGCCTGTCGCTCATCCGGTTGTAGAGTTCCTTGAGGGGGCTGTTTCAGCGGCGGTTCATACCGTTAGGGGTTCCTGGAAGAATATTTCTCGGCTTGAGATTCCTGCTCGACCGTATCGGCGCGCTGTGGTTATGAAGTGTTCTGCGGGTGGGAGCATTAAGCAAGAGGGGTATAACGTTCAGAGTTGCTGTGTTCGTGTTTCCACGCGTAAGAGTGGCGATTCTTCGGACGTGACCATGATGGAGTCATGGCGTATTTACGCGTCCCAGACTCTAGGATTCTGTACGGGTGCGTCAGCTACGAATCTTAGGGCTGGGCAGTCTATGGCGGTCTGGCTGGATGCGAGTGTTTATCACACGCAAACGCGGGGGCTGGAATGGCGCACCGGTGCCACGTCGCCGACCAACTTTCTTCATGTCTCCGTGTACCCCGAGGGTGATTAGCTGTGGCTATTCCAGGGAGTGTCTACGTAGACACCAAATTGGGAGTTGAATATCTCGCTGATTCGGCGGGGGATTGGGTGGAGGTGGGAGGCATTGCGCAGTATCGTCAAGGTTTCCACCCTACTGGGAACATTGATATCAACGGCCGTCGAAAGTGGGCCGAGACTTCTCGAATTTCGTTCTCTGCGAAGCCGTGGGCGCGAGAGGTTGAGCTATTCGGCTCTTGGTGGGGTCGAATAGTCGATATCAATCCGAACGAGACCCCCCGCGCCTTTAATGGCCTGCTTCAGGGGCGGCCCGCTAATGGGGCGTGGGTAGGTATCTCGGCGAGTTCGCGCTACAAGGCAATTACGGGTCGCCCGTTGCCTGGCGAATTGGATGACGGGCAACTTCCCGATTCTGGAAAGATAGCCCCTCCGGCCATTAATGAGATCTACGGTAGCGCTGACATCAATACGCGGTGGGCCATTCCGGCGAATACCGTTTACGAATTTCGGATGATGGGCTCCCTTGATGGCTGGTCTAAATCCTGCCGCGTGATTCGCAGTTCTGAGCACACTTATATCAAGGGCGTGGCGTTCTACGCTCGCTGATCTCCCACCCCCTGAGGGGCAAGAGTCATTTTCGACTCTTGCCCCGCTTCTGTTTGGAGCGTGACTTATGCCATCGGTTTGGGCCAACGAGCAAGATCGTTACAGTTGGGAACTTCGACTCTATCGCTGGGAAGCAGTGGACAAGTCTAGCCCCGAAGCTATTCGCGATAAGGGGTTCAAGCTCGCACAGAATGGCGTCCCGGTCTCGTTTGTGTCTGCGCGGGTGAATACGAAGATTGACGGCCCGGCTACAGCGGAGATTGACGTTCCCGTTGCGGGTGGAGAGGTGCAGGGGCGACCGAGTGGTGTTACCCCCGCTCAGATTCAGCCGTTTCGGAGTGCTGCTGCACTGATGCGGTACGACCGGGAGACTGGCAAGTGGCATTGCGTCTTTGGTGGGATCATTTGGGCGGCGCGGGTGGATATGGGGCGTGAAGTGGTGTCGCTGTCGTGCGGCGACTTCATGACGTTCTATGAGTGCCGGAAGATGGGGTCTAAGAGTGGGCATGCCACGATTCCGGGGACGGGCCCGCACTACCATGAGCCGTGCATGGTCATCTATCAGCACGGGATTGATGATGGCAACTGGGGTATCAATACCGGGCTGAACCGCGCGGCACTGCCGAAACAACCCGAGATGGATTTTGATTACACGAACGAGTATCACCCGGCCGCTAAGACCGCGTACGATCTCGCCGACAATGTCAAGGGCTTCTTTGCGTGGATGCAACCGGAGGTCACTAACGCGGGGGCTCCGGGTGGAGACCTAAAGCACACGATGTTCTTTGCTAAGCGTGAACCTGCTTCTAAGCATGTGGCCAAGCTGATTGACGGCGAGAATTGTTCGGTTGGTGAGCTGTTCATTGATGGTGCCTCATGGGCACGCGTCGCCTACGCGTACGGGCAGGCCGCCGAGCATGGAAGTCCTGACCCCTTGGTTACGATGCATAACCCGACAAGTAAGCGGCATCAGTGGCCAGTACGGGACGTGTTTCGGAAGTACACGAGTATTCAGTTCAAGGAAACACTTACGCAGAAGGCGGAAACGATGCTTCGTTTCGGGCAGCGTGCAATTACGATTCCTCGGGTCACGCTGTATTCGCACCTGCCGATCAAGACCACGAGTGGTGAACTTGACCTAGCAACGGTGACAGCTAACAAGGGTGACACCGTTCACCTTGAGGTTCCTCGGTCGCGTTTCGGTGAGCAGATGGTTACGGCCTACATGATTACCGAGACTCAGACCACCGTGGGCGACGACGGTTCTTGTTCCGTTGATCTAGGACTGATTGAGCGGGACATGTTTCGAGCTACGGAGTCTGACTGATGCAAACCAACTATCGGCTCACTGCGCCGAGTATCTTCACTGAGATTGAGGATTTGCGAATTCGCGTGCAGTCTCTAGAGCTTGCCTCCAACGGGCGAAAGGCTACGGAGCGTGTCCCGGTCTTGGGGGTGGCCGTCAATCCTGGCGCGGTTGATTTTCCGCCGGTGGTTCATGAGGTTTCGGCGGGCGGGTGGGTGCCGTGGTTCACGCTCGACCTTGAACAGGTTTCCATGCCATCGCTGACAGTCAAGCTTCGCTGTGCGGGTGCGAAGTGCGGCGAGACTCCGGCGGGGGACAGACTTCCCGCCTACTCGATCCGCATTCGGAATCGGGGAACGGGCGTACCGCTGCGCACGGCGGCCGGTAAGGCGGAGCACCGGGTTGCACCCGGGTGTGACGCTGACAGCGCCCTGTACGGCGAAGAGCTGACGTTTGCGGGCGAACACGGCTACATGCCGAATGTCTCGCCAGAGAAGGCCCGTTGGGTCGATGTGGAGGTGAGGCAGGCGCACGCGCTTCCGGTCGCCGCGTACGCCGATGGCGGCCCGAAGGTGCGTTCCGTCTACCGGGGAAGGGTGTGGCCTCCGCATCTTGCGTACGCGCATCACTGAACAGCAAGGGTCGAATTCGACTCTTGACCTGCGCCCCGCCGACTTCGGTTGGCGGGGCGTTTGCATGCTTTGAGGGAAGGTTGTTATGAGCGTTGGCTCTGCTCTGTCAGAAGCCCGCAAGTGGGCCGATCAGGGGTACGTGGGGGGTCTGTCGCCTAGCGGTAAGCGGTATGACACGCCGTTTGGTCGCTGGTATCCGATGAATCATCAGCCGTATTGCGACATGTTCGTTTCGTACTGCGCTGCGGTTGCGGGGGAGGGTGCGGCGGTCGGTAAGTTTGCCTACTGTCCGAGCCATGTGCAGTGGTTCAAGAGTCGGGGGCAGTGGCTCGGGCGGAACGCGTCGGTTCGGCCGGGCGATGTGGTGTTCTTCTCGTGGGATGGCGGGCCGACTGCTGATCACGTCGGATTCGTGATCGCTGATTCGTCCAGTGGCAACGTGCGGACCATTGAGGGCAACACGGTTGCGGGTGACGGTCCGAACCAGGGGAGCGGCGGGGCTGTCTGCTACAAGACTCGTCCGCGTAGCGTGATTCTCGGGTTTGGTCGCCCGTCTTACGGGGCGGGGGGTTCTAGCTCCGGCGGTGCGGTCGTTATCGACGGTAAGCCGTACGGTCCGGGCTCCAAGGGGGATCACATTACGGTCATGGGTCGGGCGCTGGTTCGTGCGAGTTGCAGTCGGTACAAGGAGGGTCCGGGCCCTAACTGGACATCTGCTGACACTGAATCGATGCGTGCCTATCAGATCAAGATTGGTGATCACGGTAGCGCGGATGGTGTGCCGGGCCCGAAGCAACTTGCGAAGCTGCTCCGGGAACACGGCGATCCCGTGAAGCCTCAGACAGCGAAGTACCGGATTAAGACCGGACAGACATTGACGGCGATTGCCGCACTGTTCGGCACGACGGTTGTGGGGCTTCTCGCGCTGAACCCTCAGATCAAGAACCCGGATCGCATCAATGAGGGTCAAGAGATCACGGTTCCCGCAAAGCCTCCGAATGCCCGGGAGACGCCCTCTAAGACGCCTGGGGGTAGTCGGGTACCCGAGAAGCCCAAGAAGCCTTCTAAGGCCCCCTATAGGGCTTTCCCGGGGGCTTCTCGGTTCGGTGTTGGCCAGCGTGGGGACCACATCACGCTACTGGGTGAGCGGCTGGTTGCTCACGGATTCGGCAGACATTACCGAGTTGGGCCTGATCCGGTATGGCGGAAGGTTGACCGGTTGAACGTGCGCGACTTCCAGATAGCGCAAGGTTGGGACGGTACGGAGTCTGACGGGCTTCCGGGTCCGCACACGTGGGCCCTTCTCATGGAAAACCCCAAGACACCTCGGGGGCGGTAAGTCGTGAGTGACGACATGGGAGGGGTCCGGATTGGGCCCCGCGAAATCTATGACGAGATTGTTGGCCTGCGGGACGACGTTCGCACGCTGACCAATCACCAGGCGCACATCGCTGAACGTCTCGCCGATCACGAGACGCGTCTACGGGCTGTAGAGCGATGGAAGTTCGCCCTACCCGTGGCGACAGTCGGCGCGGTTGGTGGTGTCGCATCAGCGATCGTTACAGCAGTGGGGAAGGGATGACATGAAGGTACTCAAGACCCTCATTCGAGAGAACCCGGTTCGGGCCCGCGCGGCCCTTGTGGCGCTCGTGTCGCTGATCGTTCCTGCCGGTATCGACTCGGACGCCATCACGTCCGTGATCGTCGCTGTAGTGGCCCTGTGGTTCGGTCACTCGGCCGGCAAGCAAGTTGTTACGCATGAGGTGAACGGCGCGAGCACAGATGAGGCGCTGTCGCTCGTTGAGGCGGCGCGAGTGGAGTGCTGCGGGTGTCCTCACGTGCTACCCGAGCCGAACGAACCGCACGTCTAGACGTACCTTGCCCCGAGTCAATGTTTGCGCACCTACATGAGGGGAGCGCATGAACGGAATCGGGATCATCGGCCGGGCCCGCAGCGGTAAGGACACCGTGGCGGCCCGGCTGGTTGAACAGCACGGATTTCAGCGCATGGCACTCGCTGATCCACTTAAGGACATGGCCCTAGCTGTTAACCCTGTGGTGGGTTATGAGCCGCTGCACTTCGGACACCTGCCGGTCTACCTTGAGACGGTAGTTGAGGCTCACGGGTGGGAGCGGGTGAAGGATCTCTATCCGGAAGCACGCAGGTTTCTTCAGCGGCTCGGGTCCGAGGGCGTGCGTGATCACGTAGACCCCGGGCATTGGGTATCTGAGCTGTTCAAGCATCGGGCAACACGCCGACTTGTCGCACGCGACATGCGGCCGGTCGTTGTGCCAGACGTGCGATTCGAGAACGAGGCTTCGAGGCTTCAGGGCCGAGGCTTCAAGATTGTGTATCTCCATCGGCCGGGCGACCGGAAGGGAGATCACTGTTCGGAACAGCTAGGCCCCGATATCGCCGACTACGTGCTGACGAATGACGGCACGGTTGAAAAGCTACATGAACGCGTAGACGTGATGATGGGAGAACTACAGAGTGCGTAAGGCGCTGATTCGAATGCTCGGCGGGTACACCGCAGAGCAGATGAACGAGACCGTTGCAGAGTACGAGGGAATGCTCATCGCGGCCGGTCATCACGACACGCCCGTTAAGGCCCCTGCGACCGGTGACGCAATGCGTTCCGAGATTGCCGCGAACGCCCGAATGCGGGCCGCTGTACCCGGCTATCGGGACGGCGTTCCGGCCATTAATAGGGCCGTTTAGCGGCTCACTGCCCCCGTGGTGGGATGACACGTTCATCCTGTCACGGGGGCTTTTTTGCGTTCCTGGCAAGAGTCGAATTCGACGCTAGAGGCGCGCGACTCGCTGTCCTGCGGGCTTGACACCCCATGATCGTGGGCGTAGCGTCGTCCCCGTTGAGCCGCCCGGGACGGGCCCGGACGGCAGACTCAGAGGTTGGGAGTTCCCATGGCGAAGACGCTGACCGTAGGTGAAGTGCTTGAGGCGGACGGCGCGCTTGGCATGGTGGGTAGCGGCAAGGTTCCTCACGTCCTGCGGCCGGGTAAGGCTCTGACGCGATGCGCCGACGCGAAGGTTGCCAAGGAGATTCGCGCTGTTGCGCACGTTGACGGCGTGAAGGGTTTGACGCTGGAAACGAAGATCTGCGCACGCTGCGCGTCGAGCGTCTTTGCTGGAACTCCCGAAGAAAAGGGTGATGGCGTGGCCACCAAGAAGAACACCGACAAGCCGTCCGAGGCGGAGATCAGCGCCCTGATTCAGGGCATGATCGATACTATTGCGGAAGCCAAGACCGACACCGCTGCCTCTGACATCCAAGCAAAGATCGAATCGGAACTTCTCGGACTTCCCTCGGGCAAGCGTGCCGGTCTGCGCATGCAGATGAAGGAAGCAATGAGCAAGGCCCGTGAGAGCTTCAAGGGCAAGGCTGCTTCGAAGGAGATCGAGACCAAGGAGACTCTCGACTGGAAGAAGGAAATTCCCGAGGGTAAGCACCTCTTTGACGAGGGCACGCAGCAAGCTCAGGACGTTGTAGCCGGGTTCGCTAGTGCCGGTGCGAGTGCTCGCGCGTTCGCTGGTACTCAGGTGTCCATGGCCACCCTTTCCAAGAACAAGGACGGTCGCCCGGACCTGAGCTTCCGTTCACAGGCGTACCGCGATTGGGCGAACGAGGTTTACGAGGCGGCGGGGATCGCCCGCAAGGAGGGGCAGAGCGACGAAGAGCGCAAGCGTGCCGTTGCCGCTCAGTCTACGATCAAGCGGGCCCGGTCTCAGTCTCGCGTGGACTACATTCGCGCGCTGGACAACAGCCCGGAGGAAGCCAAGCTGTACGGGTTCGTAGAGCTTGCGGAGGGCGAGAAGATCTCTGAGGCGGTTTTCCGCACCTACAAGATCAACCCCCTTTCCGAAGGTGAGTTGGCCACCCAAAAGGCTCAGCTCAAGGCTCAGCAGAAGCGCGCTGAGCTTGAGGCTAAGAAGGTCGTAGACGCGGCGGGGGAGTCCGTAGAATCTGCTACGGACAGCAGCAAGCGGGAAGCTCCGCAGAAGCGCGTCAGCGACGTGTTCGGCGCGCTCCTGAGCGCGGCCAACAAGCTCGACCCCGCGTACCTTGACGGCCTGGAAGGCGACGACTTGACCATGGCCGTAACGAACGCCGAGGGTCTGCGCGACTGGGCCGAGGCGGTCATCAAGCGACTGAG
Organism: Streptomyces sp. NPDC090442; assembly: GCF_044769405.1. Lineage (NCBI taxonomy): Bacteria > Bacillati > Actinomycetota > Actinomycetes > Kitasatosporales > Streptomycetaceae > Streptomyces > Streptomyces sp. NPDC090442. The sequence continues at coordinate 25,487 of NZ_JBIVXW010000007.1, read as the reverse complement.
CGGCGACAACGACGAGTAAGACCCCCAGGCAGTAGGGCCCCGCACGACCAAGAGACGAATTCGACTCTTGCGAGCGGGGCCCCTTCGTTTCAGAGAGGCGCACATGACAGACAAGACGCTGCCGGACGATCACACACGCACGCTGACGCTCACGCTGAACGTTGCTGAGTTCCGGGAAGTCATGAGATCGCTGGCTTACCGTGCGGCCGAACTCCCCGACACCGACACTGACCCGCTCGGAACCATGCTTCGAGGTCTTGTGGACCGGGTTGGCGAAGCATGGGAGCGCGAGGATCCCGACGCGCGTTCCGCGATCACCGACCGCGACGACAACGGCGAAGGTGAGCGCGACAGTGACTGAGTGCGCCGCAAAGCGCGTTCTAGCAGCCTCCGAGTGTGAAGGGTCTCCCGTTCTGCATGCGACGGTCACGCTCCCCGGAGGTGGGGCGTGGGAGGTTCACGCGTGCAGCAAGTCCCTCCACATCGGTATTGCGATGTGGGCAGCGACGAAATACGGCACGCACGTGTCAGTACGGCGAGATGTGGAGACGTCTGAGCGCCCCTAGGCGGCCCTCTGGCGGCTGTACCCTGCCCCCGGTACCTATAAGGTATCGGGGGCTTTTTCATGCCCGCAGACGGGCGCTGAGCGCTTCCGTGACGCTCCGTTGAGGGTGGCATGCACAGCGGGTGACAACTACACCGGCGGCTGGAAGGCGCACCCCCTCTGACCTGCGGAAAGTGCAGAAGTGTAGATATAGAGGTGTCTTCTGGAATACACATAGAGGCCCTATAGGGCATACAGAAAGACACCTCATTCGTGCACTTCTACACCGTGTGCCCGGGCCCGCCCCGCTGTACCCCGCCCCATGTCCCTCTTTTCGCAAGGCCAACGAGGCAACGAAAGAGGGAACAGAATGGGCAAGGTCAACACCATCAAGCGCGGTGGTAGCCGCTTCTACGTCTCGCCGGAAGATCCCGGCATCAAGTACCCGGGCGTGACTTCCGTATGCGGCATGCTCCCGAAGGGGTTCCTCACCTTCTGGGCTGCGAAGCTGGTAGCCGAAGAGGCGGTTGAGAACCTGCCGCACGTGTTGGGTATTGCCATGCGCGACCGGGACGCCGCGATTGACTACCTGAAGCGCACGCCGACGCGGACGACGGCTAAGGCTGCGGATCTTGGCAGCGATGCGCATGATCTGTTTGAGCGGATGGCTCGGGGTGAGGATGTGCGCCGGGTACACCCGGATCTAGAGCCGCACCGTACGAACTTCGCAGAGTTTCTTGATCGGTTCCAGCCTGAGTTTCTGTCGCTGGAGCACGTGGCTTGGTCGGACAGTCACCAGTACGCCGGTTCGTATGACGCGATCATGCGTGTGACTGTGGACGGTACGCCGGAAGTGGTGATGGCTGACTGGAAGACGACGCGTTCCGGCATCCATGCGGATGTGGCTCTTCAGCTCTCCGCCTACCGGTACGCGGATAAGTACCTCGATGGCGCTGATGGATCGGAGATCACGACCGTGCGGCCCGAGGAGATTACGGCGGCGGCTGTGTTCCACAGTCGTCCGGAGGCGTGGCAGTTCACGCCGGTGCGTGCGGAGTATGACGTGTTCGACATGTTCAAGCGTCTGCGGAAGGTTTTCGAGTGGGACCGGGTCATGTCTAAGGGCGTGATTGGTACGCCGCTGCACGTGTCGTCTGAGATGACGGGGACGGCTCGACGGGCGGCCCGCTAGGGAGTTGTACCCCGCCCCAAGTAGACGTTTTTGAAGCGAGTGGGAGACACGGTTACGCCGTGTCTCCCTCTTCGCATGCCCCCGTGTTGAGACCAGAGACTAGGAACAGCGTCGATGCTTGAGAAGTTCGAGTTTGAGGCTCACGAGATCCGCACCCTTGTTGAGGGCGGAGACCCGTGGTTTGTTGCGACGGATGTGGCGCGGGCGCTGGGTTACGTCAACCCCCGAGACGCCATCCGGAAGCACGTTGACGAGGATGACAAGGGTGTCGCGTTTTGCGACACCCTTGGAGGTAGGCAGCGAACGGCTACCGTCAATGAGTCCGGTCTTTACGCGCTGATCTTCGGTAGCAAGAAGGAAGAGGCTCGACGCTTTAAGCGTTGGGTTACTTCCGAGGTTCTGCCCACCATCCGTAAGACCGGTGGTTATGTGCGTCCGGATGCGACGGCTGATCAGCTTGCGTCGCTTGCGGAGGAGATTGCGAAGTTGCGGAGTGAGGCGGTTCCTCCGCTGATGATGTGGCGTTCGGCCGAGGAGAACGCTGGCGGGTATTTGCTGTCGGATGTTGCGAAGAGCATGGGTGTGCCGGTGCGTTTGCTGCGCGCCGCGATGATTGAGGATCAGTTCCTCATTCCGGACGATGCGGGTTCGCAGCGTCGCTATAAGCCGACTCGCCGCATGCGTGAGCTGGGCTATCTGGCGCTGTCGAGTGGGGTTGTGCACGTGACGCGGGCGGGTGCTGAGTTCCTGCGTTCTGAGTACGCCTGACGGGCTGTACCCCGCCCCGAGTCCAGGTTTGTGAAGCGAGAGGGGCGGCGCGGGAAACCCCGCCTCTCTCGCTGGTTCAAAACCCCTTAGCTCACAGGAGTATTCAATGTCTGGTCTGCGTATCTTCGAGACTGACCCTGGCAGCATGCCTAAGCCTCGTTTTCAGGATGACATCGTTGGGCGGTTCCGTTCCGGCCGCCTGGTTGGTAAGCGTCCGCAGGCGCTCGCTACTTGGCGGGTGACGACCGGTGATCCGACGGTTGCGGGTGCTGTCGCTCAGCTCATGGGCGGTACAGCGGAGGAGTGGGAGACCTCTGGCGAGGACTCCACGGAGGTCATTACCGATGCGGAGCGCGTCAAGGTAGTTATTGACGGGCCGGATGCCATCAGGGCTTCGATGGTCCTTTGGGGGCGACAGGGCCCGATTCATGAGTGTGATGGGCGGTTCTTCCTGAGCCTGGAGGAGGACAAGGGGAAGGCTTGCGGTTGCCCGGAACTTCTCGCCGATCGCAAGGCGGCGGCTCGGGCAGAGCGTGGCCCTTCTCCGAACATTCGAGTCGCGTTCCGCCTTGCGGATGATGTGGAGTTGGGCAAGTTCCGGTTTGTGTCGTCCTCTTGGGAACTCGTGAAGGTTCTTCACGAGATTGAGGATGCGCTAGAGCGCGTTGGCGGTCCCGCGCTGTGTGAACTGGGCCTTGAGGCTGTGGAGTTCGTGACCAAGACCGGACAGGCCGTGTCGTATCGGAAGCCGGTCATCAAGGTCATCAAGGCATTCAACGATGCGATTGCGGATGACCCGTACGCGGACGACGCGCCGTTCTAGTAACTGTGCTGCGGTTGCACGGTAGTTGAAGTGGTGCCGGGGGCAAGGGTCGAAAACGACGCTTGCCCCCGGTCGTAGAGAGATGAGATCAGGGATGAACGAGGCTGCGCTTAAGCACCTGAAGACTGTTGATGACCTGCTGATCAAGCTTCAGCAAGACGTGCCCGGTATTGGCTGGACGGCCGACGCGTTTGAGGCTCGCGTCTCGCTGGCCTATCTCTACGGCCGACTGGGGCTCATGCATCCGCAGGTTGGGGAGCGTGGCGGCCGGTGAGTTGGACTTACATTCCCGGTTCGTTGCTGCGAGAACTTCAGGAGAGAGAAGAGAAGATGCGAGACCTTGAGAACGAACTTCACCCGTCCACGGGTACAGGCAACAGCGCCGCTCGGCTACATGACGGCAAGATTCGGGCTATCCGTGCTGCTGCTGATGCGGGCGCTAGTTACTCCGGTCTCGCTGCCGCGTTCGGCGTGAGCGTTCGGACGATTCGCCACGCATGCCAGCGAACGACGTGGAGGCATGTGCGGTGACTCGTCACATCATGAAGAAGAGTGCTCCCGCGCTGGGTGACATCGCGAAGTGCGGGCCGGGGGACGTGATCGTGTTCACGTCGGATGCGCGGGAGCGTGAGGACTTTGTTCGCTACTGGGCTGCTGCTGGTGTGGCTATGTACCGGGGTGCCCGGGTAACGGGGGTGGGGCTTTGAAGGGTTGGCAAGCGGTGCGCGGAATCGTGCCTGAGCTTCTAGTGGTTCTGGCGGGTGTTGGCACGCTTCGGCTTGTTGGCTGGGAGTTCTGGCCGTACCTACTCGGCTACGTGGTCGCGTCTGTGGCGCGTGAAGTGAGGGAGTGGGGGCGGCATGAGTGCAGCTAGGAAGAGGCTTGGAACGGCCTTTGAATCAGCGGTCCGTGAGTACCTGAACGAGGGACTCACGGACCGTCGCCATATGGCCTTCCGGAAGGCTCAGACGGGTTACCGGGATACCGGCGACGTCGATGCCTGGCCCTTCACGATCGAGGCGAAAAATCATCGAGAGATCAACCTAGCGTCGTTCGTGGACCAGGCGGAACGGGAAGCCGAGGCGGCCGACACGCCCTTTGGTGCCGCTGTGGTCAAGAGGCGCGGTAAGGGTGCGGGGGCGGCCTACGTCGTCATGTCGCTGGAGCAGTTCCGCAAGCTGCGCGCTGTGGTGCTGGGGATTGAACCCCTATAGGGCTAAAGGGAGATTAGGCGTGCACTTCGGTTCCATCATGGCGCGGTTTAAGGGGATCGAGAACCACAGCGACGGGGGTTACCTGGCGCTGTGCTCCGCGCACAATGACTCGCGTCCCTCGCTCCGAATATGGCGCGGGGACGATAACAAGGTGAGGCTTACGTGTCGGGCCGGGTGCCTTACTGCTGATGTGGTTAAGGCCGTGGGGCTGAGTATGTCTGATCTGTTCAATGCGACCGGAGAAGGGCGTACGGTGTCGTCGGCCCCGGCCGCTGTTGTTGGTCCGGCGCAGGTTGCTGCGCTGCGCATGTACGTGGATGAGATGGCGGGCCGACTCTGGGACTTCTCCCCGGGGTCGGCCCCTGGCCGCGATTACCTTGCGCGGTTCGGTCTCACGGATGATCAGGCAGCCGAGCTTGAGCTGGGATACGACGACGGCGCGACCGGTTCGACGTTCCCCTATGTGACTCGGGCGTTCACGAAGTACCCGCGCCTAGTCGTGCCGTTTCGTGACTTCACGGGTATCGTGCGGGGGTTGCAGGGGCGTGACGTGACGGGTAAGTGTCTCGTCCGCTGGTGCAGCCTAGGGAACCCTGATGGTCTCGTGTGGCAGAAGTACGGGTACTTCCAGGCGGGTTCTGGATTTGACCAGATCCTGATCTGTGAGGGCCCGTCTGATGCGCTGACGGCCGTTGGTGTGGGCTATGACGCTATCGCGGTTCGGGGTGCTGGTCTGGCTCGCTCTGAGTCACTGGTGCGTGAACTGGTAGATGGCCTGCGTGGGCGTGTAGTGATTCTCGCTGGGGATAACGATACGGCGGGGGAGACGTTCACGGCGGATCTGACTCGCTCGCTGCGAGCGGCAGGTATCACGGTTCGACTTCTCGATATCCCGAAGCAGTTCGGGGACTTGAATGCGTGGCGCGCGGATGATCCGGAGCGCTTCACGGCCAAGCTTCACGCTGCCGTTCGTTCGGCTCGTGAGCCTGAGCAAGAGTCGAATTCGTCGCTTGATCTGGCTGAGCGTACGGGTGCGGCTGTCGTCTCCTCTGATGAGGGGTCGGAAGCGGCTCGCATGCTTGACAAGTTGATTGAGCGGTACGGCGATTCGGATGCGATGAACGCGCATGCGCTCGTTGCATGGACGGAGGGCCGGATCAAGTACGCCCCGGGTCTCGGCTACATGGTGTGGAACGGGACTGTGTGGCAATCGTCCGAGGTGAAGGTTCGGCAAGAGATTCACCGCATGGGGGCGGCTCTGCTTGTCGCCGGGAAGACGGATAAGGCTAAGCCGTTCACTATGACTACTCGCATTGACAATCTCATGACCGAACTTCGATCGGTGCCAAACGTGCATGTTGCGGCGGCGGAGTTCGATGCGCAGCCGGATCTGCTGAGCTTCCGGAATGGCGTGGTTGAACTGCGCACGGGGACACTCCGCCCGCACCGTAAAGAGGACATGCTCACGGTGACGCTGCCGTTCAACTACGAGGCGGGCGCGCAGTGTCCACGGTGGGAAGCGTTCCTAGCTGAGATCATGCCTGGCATGCCTGAGATGCCCGCGTACCTGCGGCGTTTGATCGGCTACGGGATTACGGGGTACACGACTGAACAGTGTTTCGCTGTGCTGCTGGGTAAGGGCGCTAACGGCAAGTCGGTTCTTACGGATGCGATCACGGACGTGTTCGGGCAGATCACTAAGACGACCCCGTTCGACACTTTCGAGGAAAAGAAGGGCGGCGGCATCCCGAATGACATTGCCGCGCTGAGAGATGCCCGACTCGTTATGGCGAGTGAGGGTGAAGCGGGTAAGCCCATGTCGGAGTCGGTCATTAAGCGGCTGACGGGTAAGGACAAGGTGACAGCCCGGTTTCTCCGGCAAGAGTTCTTCACGTTTCAACCCACATTCCTCATCATGCTCGCCACGAACCACCGTCCGGCGTTCAAGGGGCAGGATGATGGATTGTGGCGAAGGGTGAAGCTGATACCTTTCAATCGCTATTTCGCCCCCCACGAGCGTGATTACGACCTCGGGGACAAGCTACTTTCGGAGCGCGCCGGTATCGTCGCATGGGCCGTTCGTGGGGCTGTCGAGTGGTTCGCCGGGGGACTGCAAGACCCTGAAGTCGTACGGGCGGCAACGAAGAACTATCGAGAAACCTCGGACGCGCTGTTTGAGTTCTTCCCTGGCGTGCTAGTCAAGGGCGAGGATTCGGACGTTGTTCCGGCACAAGAGGCGTTCAACTTGTATCTCGAATGGTGCGAGGAGAACAACCTTCCACTCAAGGAACGGTGGACGAAGCGCGCGTTCCTTGCAGCGATGGATGAACGAGGAGTGCCACGCACCCGCCGCAACTCCGGCATGGTGTTGGTTGGCGTGAAGATAGCCGGTGTGGCCACCGGTCCCGCTGGGCCGGGAATCTTTAGCGGAGAGTAAGAAGCAACCCCCAAGGGGGCAAGAGTCATTTTCGACTCTTGCCCCCTTTTGCATGCCTGGAGAGAGGCAAGATGATCCGCCGAGTAATGACAGTTGACGGCGAGCACGTGTATTACAGCGTGTGTGAGCGGCTGGACGACCTTTGGGAGTTCCGGAGGTGGATTGCGGATATGGTCGATTCCGGTTGCCCCGTTGGGTCGGACAGCGAGACGAGTGGTCTCGATTGGTATTCGCCCACGTTCCGTGTTCGCCTATGGCAATTCGGTACAGAGCGCGCGGCATGGGTCGTTCCAGTCGAGTTGGGCCCGCAGTTCATGGAAGCCGTAGCGTGGGCGCTTCGGGTGCTTCCGAATCTCGTCTACCAGAACGGGACCTTTGATGCACTCGTCGCTGACCGGCACCTCGGGGTACCGATCGAAGAGCACATGCCCAAGATTACGGATACCCGCATTGTCGCCCACTTGACGGATTCTCGGCAGGACTTCGAGGGGGGTGTTGGGCTGACGCTGAAGAGCCTTGCAGCTCACTACGTAGACCCGACGGCGGAGGACCCCCAGAAGGCTCTACAGGCGGAGTTCAGGGCGGCCGGGGGTAATCAGTCAACCGGGTGGAGTCTTATAGATCTCTTCAACCCCGAGTATTTGCGCTATGCGGCCCTTGATCCGGTGCTGTGCGTGCGACTGCTCCCGAGGCTGTTGGAACGATTCCACGCCGAGGGTGGACGCGAAGCGCTGATCCCGTACGAGCATCAGCTAGCCGTGGTGTGCGCGAAGATTCGGCGACGGGGAATGCGGGTCGATCCGGAATACACTTCCGGGCTCGTCGGCAGACTGGTCAATCAGAAGAACAAGTACGAGACCCTTGCGGCCCGCTATGGCGTTGTGTCGGTTAACTCTCCGAAGCAAGTAGCGGAAGCCTTGATGGCGATGGGGGAGCGGCTAACGGAGCGTACAGCCGGGGGAGCGGTTGCGGTGGGCAAGGAGGTCTTGTTGCCTCTCGCGGACCTTGACGGCAATTGGGAGCGGCTGAACACCCGCAAGCCGAACCCTCTCGCTGATGCGGTGTTGCGGGCGAAGCGCGCTGGTAAGTGGTCTACCTCGTACGCGGAAGCGATGTTGACGAACCGTGATGCTGCCGACCGGGTACACCCGGACTTGAACCCTCTCGGGGCTCAGACGGGGCGTGCGGCTGTTTCGAATCCTCCGCTTCAGCAACTCCCTTCTAAGGGGTGGATGATCCGCCGTTGCGTGGTGGCTGATCCGGGAGAAGTGTATTTCTCTGTTGACCAGGCGGCGGTAGAGCTGCGTGTATTGGCGGCCCTTTCGGGTGAGCAGAAGATGAAACAGGCTATCGCTGACGGTAAGGATCTTCACGGGTTCGCCGCAGAGATGATGTTCGGGCCCGACTTCACTAAGCCTCAGCGCACGTTGGCCAAGATCGCCGGTCTTGGTACGGCCTATCAGGGCGGGGCGGCAACGCTGGCTAAGCAGACAGGACAGCCTGTTGACGTTATGCGGGACACACTGAACCGGTACAACCGGGCGTTTCCGGGAATCCGTCGTTGGGCGAACTGGATGCAACGAGCTGCGATGACTGACGGGGCGGTGTTGACGACGGTTACAGGTCGGCGGCTGCACCTAGATCGCGATCGCCTCTACAAGGTTGTTGCGTATGCCTGTCAGTCCACGGCGCGGGACACCATGGGCCGGGCCCTTATTGAGATGGACGATCGGGGCCTCACTCCCTATCTCACTGGGTGGATTCATGACGAAGTAGTTGGAACGGCCCCGCGAGAGTCGGCACAGGAGATTGCCGAGGAATGCGCCGAGGCTATGCGCATGGATCTTTTGGGTGTGCCTCTCGATACGGATTGCGAAGTGACCGGCCCTAGCTGGGCTGATGGTTACGGATTGCCGCAAGAATGGGCATACGGTGCCAATCAGTGACGAGATCATGTCATTGGTTGAAAATGTGGCGGTTGCGAACAAGATCGAAATTCCTTGCGATACGGACATAGGGATGATTGGATCTCATTCCAGCGGGGGAACCTGCCAGGAGACGGGGGATGAACGGGGATGACGGTTAAGCCATGCGGGGACTGTAGAGATCTACTGCCATTGGCGCGCTTTCCAAAGCATGTGCGGAGCGCGGATGGTCGCACGGGACGCTGTCGCGTCTGTACGGCCGTGCGGAGGAAGAGGGCCCGTAACCCCGCCAGAGAGCGTGAACGTCGCTTGTGGACCGCCTACGGCATCACAGGGGACGAGTACCGGGCCATGGGTGCCCGGCAGTGTTGGCGGTGCCTGGTGTGCGGAGAGCGGGCCCCGAAGGGGGTTCGTCTCGTCGTGGACCATGATCACGCGACCGGGCGCGTTCGCGGGCTGCTGCACTCGGAGTGCAATGCGGCCCTTGGGCTACTGCGTGACCGGCCGGATTGGCTGGAGCGCGCCGCACGGTACGTATCTCGTCACGCTGAGCCGAGAACGCAGGTCGGCGACGTGTGTTGATCGTCACCAGGGGCAAGAGTCGAATTCGGCCCTTGCCCCGTGATCGCCTCGTAACTTCGCAGGTCAGACCCTCATTCATAGGTAGGAGATCAACGTAACGAATCGTTGCGTTTACCGTGTGTGAGTTTGCCTCTCCTTGGTGTGGTCGGGTTGTGTCTTGATCATCAAGAACGCCGAACGCACAGCTTGGGAGGTGTAGGCATGCGCCGAGGCAGCAACCGGAGCGTCACTCACGAGACCCGTCGTGCGCTGTTCCGCCTGCGCTTCCGTGCGTTCGTCAAGGTCGATACCGAGACCCTTCGTGGCTTCGCTGAGACGCTTGGTCTCAACTTTGCTGAGGTGTCAAGGCGTATCTACCGATGGTGCGCCCGCGTGGTGCTCCCGTGGCTCAAACGCCCGTTGCGCCTGTCTCGCCGCGTTGACCTCATTCGAAAGATCATGTCTGCGCGGGCCCTTGAGGCGCTATGCGTGCGCCTGCCGAGTGACAACGGCATTTTTGCACGCCTCTTGCCACACCATTCCGCCGCTTAAGGCGGCGTAGCGGCATCACATCAACCTAGGCACCCGCTAGCGGTGTCGCAGGTCGGTTGCCCCTGCCCGTCTCGCTGACGGCGCAGGGGCATCGCTGTATCCAGCCATATCCCCGCCCGGCCAACCCGCCGTTCGGGGACTTCGGCATGCCCTCATGTGGCTTCGCCATGCCCTTTTTCGGTTCCGGCCGGGCTGTACCCCACCCCGAGTCCCCCTTTCCGGAACCGAACGAAAGGCATTCCCATGAGTGCAAACGACCTGATCGAAGCTGCACAGCAGGGCGACCGTGAAGCTATTGAAGCGATACTGCGTGAGCTTGAGACGATGACGGATTACCTGGCAATCGACCGGGCGAAGCGCATGCCGGGCGGTAACGATTCGCTCGAAGATCTCAAGCAGGAATCACGACTTGCCATATGGCGCGCCATCAAGGACTACACCCCGGGGGAGGGGGCGTTCACTACCTACGCCTATGACGTGGCGTATCGCCGCGTTCAGGATGAGTCGCTACGGGCGCAGGCCCCGGGCATAGCTAAGAGTGCGGCAGCGGCCTACGCCGGAGCGCTGGGGCGTAACAAGGGTGACCATGATGAAGCTGTGGCGGAACTGACGGCCCTTGCGGACTCTAAGCGTCGGTTCTCTGCTGAGCAGGCGGAGCACGTGCGCAGGGCCTTTGAGGGCACTGTTTCGATGGACACACCGGGTACGGGTGTCTACGACGCGGGGGCGGCTGTAGGTGTGCCCGTCGATTCCCCCTTGGGACGGGATGCAGGCATGTATAACTTCGGGGCGCTCGTTCAGGAATCCACGGAAAGCACGGACCCGAGTGTTTGGGCCGAGTCGCAAGGCGACTTGCCGGACCACATGTGTTACCCGCTCGATCTGTCGCGTGACGCGATACGGGCGAAGGGCGTGCAGACGACCGGCGGCAAGGACATGGCTAACCCTGTCGCACCCCGCAAGGGCCGCGCTGACCGAACGGACTTCAACCAGCGAATAGGGCAGGGCAAGGGAGAGGCGAAGGACGGACAGGGCGCGCTCATTGACCGGGATGCGGAAGCAGAGACCCGGGCCCGGTACCTGGGGGCCGTTCAGGTAAAGGCGGCCATCGTACTTGACCTCATGTCGCCTAGCGAGCGACAGGTATTGGAACTTGCCTACGGCATTGGTGGGGCTTCTCCGCTGCTGAATGACAAGGGTTCGCCTGATCTGCATGCAATCGCCGAAGCGCTGGGGAAGACGCACAACACGGTGAACGTGACCTTGAAGCGTGCACGGGCTAAGGCCCGTAAGGCGCGCGAGGCTGGAGAGATCTAAGGCGGCCATGCCGACCGGGGCCCGGTATACGGCCGGGCCCCGTACGACTCACAGGAAGAGTACGGAAAGTGACTAACCATCTGACGCCGGAGGATGCCGCGCTTGCAGGCATGTCGGTTCTGGACGGTCCCGATTGGACCGAATGGGATGGCGACAAGTGGGAGGCGGGGGACGATGAGCTCTAAGGCGGAACGGTTTCAATGCACGCAGGACGAGGGCGATTACCTCACTGTGCGCGGGGATTCGGATGGAGAGTTCGAGTTCACAATTCGGGAAGGTATGGGGTCCCCTCGGATCGTTTACCTGAGTGCTGCGGATGCGGTTACGTTGGCCGAGAATCTTCGGGACCTTGTGGAAGTTGCGCGGACGAAAGAGTTTGAGTCGGGTAGGGAGCGTGCGCGAGAGGCGTTCAACGAGACGTTCCCTGGTGTCGGGGAGGGTGCGGGCAAGCATCGGCGGGCAACGGAAGAAATGTCGTCCCCGTCGAACGTTCCGGCCGTTCCGACGTTCCGAGACGTGATGTTGCCCAACTCTTCTCGGTCGGCGAGTCATGAGCGTCACTACCTGCGGGCGGTGGAGTTGCTGAAGAGCGGCCCGTATTCCTACTCTCACGGTGCGGCTGTTGAGCTGGCTCGGTTCCTGGCTGAATCTGAGATGGGGGAGCGGTGAGGACGGTCTACGGCGCGCTGAACTCGAAAGGGCTTGCCATCCCTGCTGTCACTCCGGATGGTCTGGCGTGCGTGGAGGTGACGGCTTGTCGCCCGACGGGCAGCGGGACGGTTCTGGTTCTGGATTACCGTGCGGCTCGCGCACTGTCTGAGGCCCTGGCCTGCGCTGCCGAGGAGTCCGTACGGCTCGCATCAGACTTTAGGGCCAGTCCTTAGGGGTGAGATGAGGGGGGTGAAGTTGTGGCAAGGGTCGAATTCGACGCTTGCTAAGTTCCGCGCCCCCTTGCTACGTTGCTCCCGTTGACACGGCGAAAGTGGAGATGTGATGGAGTCGGTAACCCCGCAAGACACGTACGCGCACATCGTTGGGGCGTTCGCGTTCGCTCACTCATGGTGGGACGTGGACAGCGTGGAAGGTGCGGTTCACCCCATTGATGATGTAGCCGATGACTGGAAGGTTTCCGGGTTCGCGGATGACCCGTACGGCGAAGAGGGTGCGTTTGAATACGCCTTTGAGTTGACTCACGCGGACGTGATGCGGGCGCTTCGGATCTGCGCAGACAAGGACCAGCGACAAGCTAAGTACGTCAGTGAGCTGTGTTCGAAGGAGTCCCTTCGAATGCTGCTGGGCAACGCTGACGGGTGTGACTTCGATGCGAAGAGGGCGGATGAGGTAGTACAGGTTGCCGTATTTGGCAAGGTGCATTACGGCTGATCCGTGAAGTTTGGGCCCGCTTCCTTGGGGGCGGGCCCTTTTGCTTGTGGTCATGATCACTTTGCGGTGATTTGGTGAACCCTTTAGCTATGTGCAAGGGTCAAGGGGTTGCAAAGACCGGGGCACCCCGCCCCGTGGAGAGGTGGAGACGTGAAGGTAAAGAAGATCACGGGTCTGGCGGTTCCACTCGTGGCCGTTGGGGCGTTGGCTCTTACGGCGTGTGGCTCTGATGCGGAAGGGAAGTCGTCCGGCGCGCCCGCCGCATCCTCCAATCCGGCTACTGACAGCCCAGCAATGGGCAAGCCTTCGGGTGACCTGCCACAGGAGAAGGGGGAGAAGGGGTTTGTTTCGTACGAGATAGGGGAGTTCTCTGCTTCCTGCGAGTTTGGAACTTGCAACTCAAAGCGCATGATCACGCTCAAGAACAAGTCAAACGGTGACCGTAAGATCATGCTGTCATGGAAGGGCTTCGACAAGAACGGCGTTCGGGTGTACGAGGGCACGAACTTCGTTGATCTCTCAGGAGGGGAGACGGCCCGGGAGGAGCTTGGCGCTTCCGACATGAACAAGCCCGATAACAAGATAACGAAGATCACTCTCACTGAGTTCAAGATCAAGAAGGACATTAAGTGATGGCCGAGGAGTATACGAACCTCCGGGCGCGAGCAGACGTAACCTCATGGCTCACCAGACCAAAGGATGGGGTGTCTAACGAGGAACTTCTTCAGGTTCGTAAGGATCTTTGGCGTGACTGGTGTAGCGGTTCCGGTGGTCGAGGTGAAGCCGTTACGGCCGTAACTGTGGCTCTAGCGCTGGGAGCGGCCTTGTCCGAGCGGGGGCTAGGGCTGGAGTAGTGGCATAGCCGTGCGGCGGGCAAGAGTCATTTTCGACTCTTGCCCGCTTTTTCGTTGCCATGGTGACCCCATGCGCTATCCGGCATGAGCCGAATGTTTCGCATGAGGTAAGGCTGAATGGTCGCATGGTGAGCGAAGCACTCACCCCCTGTTCTGTCGGCCTAGCGTCGAATTCGACTCTTGCCGCCAAACGGACTAACCCCCCTATCGCTCAAGTGGGCGGCAGGGGGTTATTTTCGTTTATCCTTGATTATTTGAGGCAGGCGGGCACCGTGGATAAACGCAACATTAGTATCACCTTTGAGGGGCAATACGCCGACGGAACGGACGTATGGCATGGATTGCCTCACATGTCCCCAAAGGGGCCCGCTGAAGCGCTGGAGGATGTGCGCAGCGCTGATGAGTTGTACACGGCCACGTATCGGCTTACGGCGTTTCTGTGTCGCGCCTACCGAAAGTGGAATGCCGGCCGAGGCAATGTGGAACGCACGTATGACTATCTACGCGTTACTGTCCGTCGTCTCGATACGGGGGCAATGGTGGCGTATTGCGTGGTCCGTCGAGACGCTGCCGGTATCTGGGAGTAAACGGGGGAGACGTGGGTTACTGACGATCCATCAGACATTAACTATTTCAATAGTTAGCCTAAGTAATCATATCGAGTCACGGGACGAGCCCCCGGCCGAAATGGTCGGGGGCTCGCAGCGTTTGAGGGTGTGTCAGGACTCGTCGCGTATGCGCGTCACCAGCGCGTCTACCTGAACGCCTAGCTCGTCCAGGCCCCCGCCGTTGTGCAACCGGAAATCGGCCGCATCTGGGCCCAGGTGCTCACCCTCCCGACTGTCAAGCTCGGGCACGCCCTCACGGGTCATGTAGACCATGCGCAACCCCTCTGCCCGCAGCGCCTTGACCTCCTCTATCAGGCGCACGTCAGTAACCACCACGGGCCCGCTGACGGCCCGAATCGCCCTCACGGCGGCATCGGTCCACACGTCCTCGCCGAGGACGGTAGCGACCCCGTCAACGGACATCTTCCACAGGAACCGCCGCACCTCTGGAAAGGTGTCCTTGGCGTACTCCCACCCGTACCGCTCAACGGTCTTGGCGAGCCTGACGGGTTCGCCCGCGTTCTTGGACCACCCGATGATGGGGTCTGCTCCGAGGGCCGCGCGCTTGATCGGATCGGCGATCGAAACCCTGGTGAACCCGTGTCGCTGGATCAGGTGATCAGCGGCGCTGTCCTTGCCGACCCGGGGTCGGCCGATGATCCCAACTCCGCGCACGTTCAGACCTCGTACTCGTATCCGATGGTGAACCGGGGTGGAAGGCACCACTCCCCGTAGGTGATCAAGCCTTGGTTGTCTGACCACTCGTGAGCCCCAGCGAGAATCATGGAGTGGGGTGGCAACCCGAGGAGGTTCGCCTCCCGTTCGTCTGCGGCCCGCGAATGCGCAGCATCCCGGCCACTGGTCGCCCGTCGGCCGGTGTGTTCCTCGATCTGAGACAGCACCTGATCGGCCTTGCCCGGGGCGGTGGAGAGGATATCCGGCACGGCCGCGAACTGCGCCGGGTACCAGTCCACGGCCAACATGAGTCGCTGACTGCCCCGGCCGGTGACGTACTCGCGCCTGATCACCTGGTCTCCGGGGTCAAGGTCGAACAGCTCACTCACGTACAGCGGCGGAACGACCAGCTCGGCCGCTGTGACGCGGGCAGTCTCACCCGTGGCGAACAGAGAACCGGTCCGCAGGACCCGGGCTAGCCGATCACGGGGCGCTGCACCGCCCGGCGGGTGCTCTGCAACGAACGTTCCTCGGTGGCTGATTGAGATGTACCCCTCAGTCTTCAACCAGCCCATAGCGTTCCGAACGGTGGCCGTGGCGACGTTGTGCTCCTCCGCAAGTTCCTTGACGGTCGGCAACTTCTCCCGGGGCGATAGCACGCCATCCCTGATCTGTTGCCGGTAGTGCTCCGCGATGCGCTCGTAAGGGTGCATGCAAATGAGGTTCCCACCTTCGAGCTAGTTCACTCAAGTACCTTGCGGCGGCAAGCTAGTTGACTCTACCTTCGAGCTAGCTCAATACTCATAGCGATCACATGACCACAGCGGACCGCGCATCAGTGCGGAGAAGGTCGCTGTACGCCGAGGCCCCCGAACCCGGCAGTGCATCCGCCCGTCTCCGCCTCTGCGCAAGAAGGGCGCAACTGTGAGCCGGGCAGTGAAGATTGAACCCAACACCAGCCTCAGACCGTGGGACTACGTGACGTACGCTCCGCCGGGTAACACCTGCCCCAGGTGTCAGGGGCGGATCGGCGACTTAGAGCCGGTCCGGCGGCGTGACCAGGAACAGCAGTCCCGGGGAACTCTCGTGGTTTACACGCACGTTGAGTGCCTGAACGGCGGTTCGAACCGTGGGTGAGTCGAGAGTCTTCCGCTACGCCGAATGGGACTTCGTGCACCAGGCGGACAGTCACTCACACTTTTCCGCCCTGTGCATCTCGGCCCCTGGCGACTGCTCGGCCTTCTCGGGTCTGCACCCGACCCTGAAAGCCCGTGAGCAGTGGATGGCGACCCACGTCCAGGCGACGGGGCACACAACGTTCCGGCGCAGCATGGGGGACGTGTGCAAGGCCATCCCGCCCGAGGGAGCGATCATCGCGGGTGAGGTAGTCAAGGCGCTGCCTGCCCCGGAGGAAGCCCGCCCTCACCCCTGAAGCGTCCGCCCCGGTGGCAACGGAGTGGGGACTCATCAGCACCGGGGCGGACTGTTCGGCACAACTCCAAAGAGCTACAACCGAGGGGACCATCATGCCCGACGGGTAAGACCAGGGCGGGGAAGGGGCAGGCCAGCAGCCGCACGTCCGGCGACGACACCCCCACCCGCACCTAGAACCCCCGCCCGGTCACCGGGACGTCACGGAAGCGGCGGCCGGGCGGGTCATCAGGTCATGCCCTACAAGCGGTAGGAAGAAGGCCAGTTGCGGGAGGGGCGATTCTGACGCCAGAGTGCCACCATGAGCGACAGCTACCGCCCATATACCCCGCAAAAACCGCCAGTTCGGTGCATCAAGTGCTTTGACACCTCCGTGATCCTGTCCGAGGCCAAACACCCCGACACGGGGCGGCTCTTCTGGCGGTTCACCTGCCTGGACTGCCGTATTGCGTGGCCCCAGGACCAGCACGGAGGCGCACCCGACGAATACGAGTGAGTCAAAGAGGTGAGTGTGATGAAACGTCTGTACACGGCAATTCGATCCGCCCTCATCCTGCGCAACTCAAGTTGTAGCAACTGTGGTAGTTGCAGCGTCGTCACGTACGACGGCAAGACGTACACATGCCTGGACTGTCAAAACAGTTGGACTGTGGGCTGACTGTCTGGGAGAACCCCGTCCGGTCGCCTGCGTGACGGTGGCGGCCGGACGGGTCGCACGGCAACTACATCAGAGCCGAGACAGGAAGCGAGAACGCCATGGGCAAGAAGGGCGGAGACCACTCCGGCAAGCCCGACACGGCCGGTAGTGACGGCCACCGGGACAGGCCCCCGGGGCCGACGAAGCCGTACGAGCCTCCGAAGAAGTGAGGCGGACGAATGACCAACCAGCGGGACCTAGTTGAAAGCCTGGCGGGGGAGGGGCTGTTACCCGCCGAATGGCGAGACGCGGTGGCATCGGTAGACCGGGCACTGTTCATTCCCGAGGTGTTCGAGGGAGGCGACTTCCACGCCGATCCTGAAGCCTGGATACAAGCCATCTACCGTGACGCCCCGATCATCACCCAAATCAACGACGGCAAGAGCACGCCTGAAGGGGAGTTCCGCCTTTCAACGTCGTCATCCTCGATGCCGTCCGTGATGCTCGAAATGCTCACCCTGCTCAAGGTGCATGACGGGCACACCGTGTTGGAGGTCGGCACGGGGACCGGGTACAACGCGGCATGGCTGGCGCACCGCCTAGGCGAACACCGTGTGTTCTCAGTGGAGTTGGATCCCACACTCGCGGCCACAGCGAGGAAGAACCTCAAGTACGCAGGGTTCTTCCCCACGGTGATAGTCGGTAACGGGCACGACGGCTACCCCGGGGGAGCGCCGTACAACCGGATCATCTGCACCTGCACCATGCGGAAGATTCCCCGTGCGTGGCTGGAGCAGTGCCCTAACGGGCGGATCGTCACCCCGTGGGGGAGTAGCTTCTTCAGCGGCTCATACGTCTCGCTGAGCGTGGTGGACGGGGAGGCGCAAGGAACGTTCTCCGGGTACCCCTGCTTCATGTGGGACCGCACCCAACGGGCCGGGGCCGCACGCATCTCCGACCTGTACCACGGGGAGACGGGCCAGCAAGGCGCGACCGAGATTCCGCCTCAGAACGTCATTCAGGACGATCCGGCGTTCTTCATCAGCCTCAACGTCACTGACGCTTGGTATCAGTGGTGCGAAGCTGACGACGGCAGCGAGGAAGCCACCTTGTGGTTCTTCGCCGACGACGGCAAGTCGTGGGCCACGGTCGAATACGTGCCGAACGCCGACACGTACGAAGTTGAACAGTTCGGTCCACGGGCACTCTGGGATGAAGTGCGAGCCGCGTTCCTGAAGTGGCACGACCTAGGGAAACCGCAGCGAACCCGGTTCGGCCTTACTGCCGATCCCAGCGGCCATCGCGTGTGGCTGGACGATCCACACAACGTCATCGGCTGACAAGCAGTACCTAAGGGCCCTTCTCCGAACATGGGGAGGGGCCCTTTCGTATGCTCGGGGGCATGTTGGAATCCAAAGTTCTAGCGATCATGACTTGCACTGCCTGCCGCGCGGGATTCATGGCGTGCCCCGACTGCGTATCGACCGTGTTCATCGACCCTGAGACGGGGATCGCGCCGGACGTGGCACGCGGCCCGGACGGCGAGCCCATGCGGATCGTGCCGTCGCCCGAAGCAGTGGCCCGCCGCGTGCGCGAACCCCTGTGTGACGAGTGCGTGCAAGCCCACAACCGCGATGCGCTCGTACGCTCCGAGGGGCAAGCCCCCGCCGAGACGTGGGTTGCCCGGCACCGCAGGGCTCACGCATGACCATGAGGTACACGTGGGTGTTCACGTGGACACCAGAGATCTCCGAGGGCGAGGGAACCGCCGAGAAGGCCACAGACGCCCGCCTGAAGCTCGAAGCGGAGCTAAAGGCCCACCTGGACGGTATGGACGATGCGGAGGAGCGTGCAGAGGCGTACAGCGCTTTCATGCCCGCGATGGGGGTCTGGCTCGTCGGCACGGCGGCACGGACGGTGAAGCAGGGGAGGAGTGCCTCGTTCAACGGGAACGGGGTTCGCGTCCGTGTGACACCGGTCGGCAAGTAGCCGGAACTAGTAAGGCCCGCCTCTGAGTTGAGACGGGCCTTTGCCGTTCCTACCTGCCTATTCGCTAGTATGGGGTGTGGGCAGCTTTCCCAGGTCTGCCACTCCAGGAACGTGATCAGCCACAGCGAGAAGCACACCCCGAGCGCCGGCACCACCGGCATGCCCGGCGTGCGGAACGTCCGCGGCAGCTCCGGGCGCTTGTAGCGCAGCACGATCACCGAGACGCACACCACCACGAACGCCAACAGGATGCCGATGTTGGTCAGTTCGGCGGCCTCCCCGATCGGCAGGAAGCCGGCGATCAGCCCGGCGGCGACCCCGACGATCCAGGTGACCCGGACCGGCACGTGGCGGGTGGCGCTGGTCTTGGCGAACCACTTCGGCAGCAGCCCGTCCCGGCTCATCGAGAACCAGACCCGGGTCACCCCCAGCATGAAGGTGAACATCACGGTCAGGATGCCGATGATCGCGCCGACCGCGATCACGTTCGCCAGCGCGTCCAGGCCGACCGACTTGAAGGCGGTCGAGAAGCCGCTCTCCGGGTCGATGTGCCGGTAGTCCTGCATGCCCGTCAACACCAGGCAGGCCAGCACGTACAGCACCATCGAGAGGGCCAGCGAGTACATGATCGCCCTGGGCATGTGGCGCTGCGCGTCCCGGGACTCCTCGGCCGCGGTGCTCATCGCGTCGTAGCCGAAGACCGCGAAGAAGACGGTGGCCGCGCCGGTGAACGCGCCGCCCACCCCGAACGGGAAGAACGGCCGGTAGTTGGCGGTGTCGATGTGGAGGAAGCCCACCCCGACCACCAGCAGCACCACCAGCACCTTCAGCCCGACCACGATCGTCTCGAAGCGCGCGGCGTTCTTGATGCCCAGGGTCAGCAGATAGGCGATCAACAGGCAGAGCACCGAGGCGAAGAGGTCCACCCGGTGCCCGGGGCCGGTGCCGGGCGCGCCGAGCATCCAGGCCGGCAGCCGCAGCCCCAACTCGCCGAGCAGGAAGGAGAAGTAGCCGGAGATGCCGATCGCCACCACCGCGACGATCGCGGTGTACTCCAGCAGCAGGTCCCAGCCGATGAACCAGCCGGCGAGCTCGCCGAGCACCGCGTAGCCGTAGGTGTAGGCCGAGCCCGCCTTCGGGATCAGCCCGGCGAACTCGGCGTAGGAGAAGGCCGCGGCGGCGCTGGCCACGCCCGCGATGAGGAAGGAGACCAGGACCGCGGGGCCGGCCTTCTCGTGCGCGACGGTGCCGGCCAGGGTGAAGATGCCGGCGCCGATGATGCCGCCGACGCCGATCGCGGTGAGCTGCCACAGCCCCAGCTCGCGGGTGAGTTGCTGGGCGGCGCCGCCCTCCGGCTCCTCGATGTGCTCGATGGGCTTGCGGCGCCATACGCCCTGACCCGCTCGCAACAGGCGTGCCATGGATGACCCTCCGTACGCTCGGTGCGTTCCGTCGTGGTGCGACGGCGGATCATCATGGACTGCCGGCGACGCCGGACGAAGGCGGCGCGGCGGCGGGGGAGCCAATCGGCCCCGGGGGTGCCTAGTCGGTGTCCTCCAGCCGGAAGCCGACCTTCAGACCGACCTGGTAGTGGTCGATCCGGCCCTCGACGATGTGGCCGCGGACCTGCGTGATCTCGAACCAGTCGAGGTTGCGCAGGGTGCCCGAGGCGCGCCTGATGCCGTTCTGGATCGCGGCGTCCACGCTCTGCTGGGACGTCCCCACGATCTCGGTCACGCGGTACGTGCGGTCGGTCACGGTGGTCTCCCTCGCCGGGGCGGCGCTCCGCCCGTCCACCCTCCACCGTGCCTCAGCCCGGCCCGGCCCACCAGCGGAGCCGGACCGGGCCGGCCGGGGGCCTACGGCACGACCGTGACCGGCCACCGCCCGGCCTTGACCAGCCGCACCGCGACCGACCCCATGATGCGGTGCCCGGCCGACTCCGAGGCGCCGACCACCACCGCGTCCGCCTTCAGCTCGTCGGCCATCTGCACCATGCCGTTGTACGGGTCGCCGCGCAGGGTGTGGAACTCCCACCGCAGGTGGTATATCCCGTCGATCCGCTCGGTGGCCTCGCGGATCTCGGCCATCAGCTCCTCGGCGACCTCGTTGGTGGCGTCCATCACCGGCGCGCCCATCGCGGCGCCGGTCGCCAGCACCGGCTGGACGTAGACCATCACCAGCTTCGACCCCTGCCGCCTGGCCAGTCCGGCCGCGTACGCCGCGGCGCGCCAGGACGAGTCGGAGCCGTCGACGCCGACGACGATGACCTTCGGGCCGTCCGTTCCGCGCTCGAACGGCGCGGCTGCTTTGTCCTCCACACCCGCGAGGTTATCCGTACACGCGTGCTGTCGGGTTCAGGGGCCGGGGGGTTGGGCGCCACCGGCCTCCGACGTGGCGGGCGCGGGCGGCCAGCGGTCCGGGTCGAGCACCCCCAGCACGTACGCCCTGGCGACCAGCGCGGTGCGGCCCTGGACGCGCCAGCGGCGGGCCAGCCGGGTCAGGTGGTAGTTCACCCCGTCCACGGTCAGCCCCAGGGCGCCGCCGATCGCCGCGGTGGTCGCGCCGCCCGCCGCCAGCGCCAGGATCCGGGCCTCGACGGGGCTGGTGGCGGCGCGCGGCGCGGGCGGCGGGGCGGTGGCCGCGGACCCGGTCTCCTCCCGCAACAGGGCCAGCAGCGCCGGCGGTTCGGCGGACGGGTCGCCGACCGGATCGATCGTCAGCTCCCCGTGCCGCTCCGGTTCCCCGGGCGCGGTCCGCCAGCGCACCTGCACCGGATAGCGGGACCGGCGGCCCAGCCGCAGCGCCTCCATGATCCGGACGATCTGCGCCGGGTCGCGGGGCCGGAAGAGGTCCAGCAGGTTGCGGCCGCGGAGTTGGCCGGGGACCGCGCCCCACTGCGCGGCCATCGCCGGATTGGCGATCAGCACCGCACCGTCGGCCCGGCACACCGCGATCGGGGTGGGGATGCGGTCCAGCAGCATCACGAAGTAGTCCCGGAACGGGCTCACCGCGGCCGGCGCGGGCGGGCCCGCCGCCTCCGTACCCCCGTCGTCCCCCGTCGCCCCGCCCGTCGCCCTGTCCATCGCCCGGTTTCCGCCCTTTCTCCGGTGCTGGGGCCCGTCCTTGCCCATCCCCGCCGCGGGCGCAAGGGTGCCGGGCGAGGAACCACTGCACAATCATGCAGTTCGCCGGGTAAGGGACGGTCATTGGGCCGGTCACGCTGGAGTCATGACCGACACCATCGCGCCCCAGACGGGCGACCGCGCCACCGCCGCCGCGAGCCTCCCGGTCGCCGACCTGACGACGACCGGGATCAGCAACACGCCCATTCAGCAGGCCATGGAGCTGGCCCGGGTCCACGGCCCGGCGTACCTGCGCAAGTTCGGCGCCCGCGAGACGCTGTTCCTCTCCTCCCTCGACCTGGTCACCGAGGTCTCCGACGAGACCCGCTTCGCCAAGGGCGTCTCGGTGGTCCTGGAGGACGTCCGGGAGTTCGCCGGTGACGGTCTGTTCACCGCCTACAACGAGGAGCCGAACTGGGCCCGGGCCCACGAGGTCCTGATGCCGGCCTTCGCGCTGGGCTCGATGCGGACGTACCACCCGGCGATGCTGAGGGTCGCCCGCCGGGTGACGGCGGCCTGGGACCGACGGCTGGCCGAGGGCCGCCCGGTCGAGGTCGCCGAGGACATGACCCGGATGACGCTGGACACCATCGGACTGGCCGGATTCGGCTTCGACTTCGCGTCGTTCTCCCGGGACACCCCGCACCCCTTCGTCGAGGCGATGGTCCGCTGCCTCCAGTGGAGCATGACCAAGTTCTCCCGCCCGCCCGGCGGCGACCACTTTGCCGCCGACGCGGCGTTCCGCGCGGACGCCGACTACCTCGCCTCCGTCGTCGACGAGGTGATCGCCGCCCGCACGGCCGGCGGGGAGTGTCGCGACGACGACCTGCTGGGGCTGATGCTCGCCGCCACGGAGGCCGGCGGCGCGGCCCAGGGGCCGGTCCTGGACCTCGCCAACATCCGCAACCAGGTCATCACCTTCCTGATCGCCGGCCACGAAACCACCTCCGGCGCCCTCTCGTTCGCCCTGTACCACCTGCTGAAGGACCCGCTCGCGCTGCGGCTGGCGCAGCGCGAGGCGGACGAGCTGTGGGGCGACGACCCGGACCCGGACCCCACCTTCGAGGACATCGGCAGGCTCCCCTTCACCCGCCAGGTCCTCAACGAGGCGCTGCGGCTGTGGCCCACCGCCGCCGCCTTCACCCGCCAGGCCCGCACCGACACCGTCCTCGGCGGCCGCTATCCGGTCGCCGCCGGCCAACTGGTCACCGTGCTCACGCCGATGCTGCACCGCGACCCGGTCTGGGGCGACAACCCCGACGCGTTCGACCCGTTCCGCTTCACCCCGGAGGCCGAGGCGGCCCGCTCCCCACACGCCTACAAGCCGTTCGGCACCGGTGAACGCGCCTGCATCGGACGGCAGTTCGCGCTGCACGAGGCCACCATGCTGCTGGCCCTGCTGGTGCACCGCTACCGGCTGGTCGACCACGCCGACTACCGGCTCCGCATCAAGGAGACCCTCACCCTCAAGCCCGACGGCTTCACCCTCGCCCTGGCCCCGCGCACCCCCGCCGACCGGGCCGCGGTCCGCGCCGCGCTCGCCGTGCTGCCCGGCGGCCCGACCGACCGGGGCACCCCCGGTGCCGCGCCCGACGACGGCCTGCCCACCCGCGTCCCGCAGGACACCGGGCTGCTCCTGCTGCACGGCAGCAACTACGGCACCTGCCGGGAGTTCGCCGAGCGGCTCGCCGACGAGGCCACCGGTCTGGGCTTCGCCCCCGAGGTCGCGCCGCTGGACGCGCACGCCGGCGGCCTGCCCACCGACCGCCCGGTCGTCCTCGTCGCGGCCTCCTACAACGGCCAACCGACGGACGACGCCGCCGCGTTCACCGCCTGGCTCACCGCGGCACCCGAGGGATCCACCACCGGCGTCCACTTCGCCGTGCTGGGCGTCGGCGACCGCAACTGGGCCGCCACCTACCAGCAGGTCCCCACCCTCCTCGACGACCGGCTGGCCGCGCTCGGCGGCGAGCGGCTGCTGCCCCGCGCCGAGGCCGACGCCTCCGGCGAACTGACCACCGCCGTCACCCGGTTCGCCGCCGCGCTCCGCACCGAGCTGCTGACCCGCTACGGCGACCCGGCGACCGCCGGTGCCACCGACGGCGCCGGGAGCGAGGCCGCCGACCCCGGCTACGCCGTCACCGAGCTCACCGGCGGCCCGCTCGACGCGCTCGCCGCCCGCCACGACCTCGTCCCGATGGTCGTCACCGAGGCGCACGACCTGACCGCCGAGGGCTGGCCGCGCCCCAAGCGCTTCCTGCGGCTGGCCCTCCCCGACGGCGTCACCTACCGCACCGCCGACCACCTCGCCGTGCTGCCGGTCAACACCCCCGAGGCGGTGGACCGCGCCGCCCGGGCGCTCGGCGTCGACCTCGACACCGTGCTGTCGCTCCGCCCGCCCACGGGCCGCCCGACCCGCGCCACCCTCCCCGTCGACCGCCCCCTGACGGTGCGCCAACTACTCACCTATCACGTGGAGTTGGGCGCACGTGCCGGCCGCGGGCAGATGGCGCTGCTCGCCGCGCACAACCCCTGCCCGCCCGAGCGGCACGCCCTGGAACGCCTCCCCGAGGACGATCCGCGCACCGTCGTCGAGCTGATCGAGGCGCACCCGGCGCTGCGCGGCGCGCTGCCCTGGCCGGCGGTGCTGGAACTGCTGCCCCCGCTGCGCCCGCGGCACTACTCGCTGTCCTCGTCACCCGCCGCCGACCCCCGGCACGCGGAACTGATGGTCTCGCTGCTGCCCGGCGGCACCGGCTCCACATATCTGCACACCCTGCGCCCCGGTGACGTCCTGCTGGCCCGGGTCCAGCCGTGCCGGGAGGCGTTCCGGCTCGACCCGGCCGACGACGCCCCGGTCGTCATGGTCGCCGCCGGCACCGGGCTGGCGCCGTTCCGCGGCGCCGTCGCCGACCGCGTCGCTACCGGTCAACGGGGCCCGGCGCGGCTCTACTTCGGCTGTGACGACCGCGACGGCGACTTCCTGCACGCCGCCGAGTTCGCCGCCGCCGAGCGGGCCGGCGCGGTCACCGTCCACCCCGTCTTCAGCGCCCGCCCCGAGAACGGCCACCGCTTCGTCCAGCACCGGATCGCGGCCGAGGCCGAGGAGGTGTGGGAGCTGCTGCGGGCCGGCGCCCGGGTCTTCGTCTGCGGCGACGGCAGCCGGATGGCGCCCGGCGTGCGGGACGCCTTCCGCGCGGTGCACCGGGCCGCCACCGGCGCCTCGGAGCAGGAGTCCGAGGCGTGGCTGCGCGAACTGACCGCCGCCGGCCGCTACATCGAGGACGTCTACGCGGCCGGCTGACACACGGTCACACCCCGGCGGGGGGGGGGGGGGGGGCCCCCCCCCCCCCCCCCCCCCCCCCCCCCCCCACCCCCCCCACCCCCCCCCCCCCCCCCCCCCCCCCCCCCCCACCCCCCCCCCCCCCCCCCCCCCCCCCCCCGCCGCCGCC
>NZ_JBIVXW010000006.1:0-174686 GCF_044769405.1 Streptomyces sp. NPDC090442 | reverse complement strand
AGGGCGAGTGCGCGTGCGACGTCGGTGATGTTGGTTTCTGGGGTGCGGGTCAGGTGGTCGTGGAGTCGGTGTGCCTGTTCCCGCAGCGCGGTCTCGTCCTTCGCCGACAACACCCAGGTGAGCGGGGTTCGCGGATCGGGGAGCTCGGCGGCCCCCGCGGACTCGGCCGCACGGCTGGTCGCCGGCGCCTCCGCCAGGATGACGTGGCAGTTCGTCCCGCCCATGCCGAACGAGGAGACGCCCGCGACGAGCGGGCGGTCCGGGTGCGGCCAAGGACCCAGCTCCGTCTGCACCCGGAGGTTGAGGTCGGCCAGCGGGATCCGGGGGTTGGGCGACGCGAAGTTGAGGCTGGGGGGCAGCATCCGGTGGCTGATGCTGAGTGCCACCTTCAGCAGGCCCACGATGCCCGCGGCGCCCTCCAGGTGACCGACGTTCGTCTTGGCCGAGCCCACCGGTAGGGGGAACTCCGCGTCGCGCTCGCCGCCCAGTGCCGCACCGAGCGCCGCGGCCTCGACGGGGTCGCCCACCGGGGTACCCGTGCCGTGGAGCTCCACGTACTGCAGGTCCCCGGCCGACACCCCGGCGTTCCGCCGTGCCAGCCGCAGCACCTCCTCCTGGGCACTCGCGCTGGGGACCGTCAGACCGTCCGTCGAGCCGTCGTTGTTGACGGCGCTGCCGCGGATCACGCAGTACACCCGGTCGCCGTCACGCAGCGCGTCCGTCAGTGGCTTGAGGACGACGAGACCGCCGCCCTCGCCCCGGGCGTAGCCGTTCGCACGCTCGTCGAAGGTGTAGCAGCGGCCGTCCGGCGACAGGCCGCCGAACTTCGCGGCGCTCACCGTGCTCTCGGGCACGAGGATGAGGCTGACACCGCCCGCGAGCGCCACCGTCGACTCGCCACGCCGCAGGCTCTCGCACGCCATGTGCACCGCCACCAGGGACGAGGACTGGACCGTGTCCACGGCGACGCTCGGGCCGTGCAGCCCCAGGGTGTAGGAGACGCGGTTGGCGATGACGCCGCGCTGCAGGCCGGTCAGGGTGTGCCGGCCGATGGCTTCGGCTCCGCCGCGCCGCATCAGGGTGGCGTAGTCGTCGCCGATGGCACCGATGAAGACGCCCGTGCGCGTGCCCCGTATCGCCGACGGCACCACCCCGGCGTCCTCCAGGGCCTCCCAGCTCAGCTCCAGCATCAGCCGCTGCTGCGGGTCCATCGCCGCGGCCTCGCGCGGGGAGATGCCGAAGAACGCGGCGTCGAACCGGTCCACGTGGTCGAGATAGCCACCGCGGCGCGTGAGCGCCTTGCCCGGCGCGGCGGGATCGGGGTCGTACCACGCCTCGGCGTCCCACCGGTCCCGCGGAGTCTCGCCGACCGCGTCCACCCCGTCGCGGAGATTGCTCCAGAAATCCTCGGGGTGAGGTGCCTTGGGAAGTCGGCAGGAAAGTCCTACGACAGCAAGAGGAACGTCCTGGCCGCCAGGTACGCCAGAGGCAGCGGGCACGGTCTGACTCACGATGGGCTCCATGCTCCCCATCCTGCGAACCGCTCTTACGGGGGCCTAACCAGTGCCTTACGGGGTGCGGGGACACGGCGGCATCGGCCTGTCCCCGCCGCTCCGTGCTCAGCGCGGAAGCAGGCGGTAGCCGAACCCTCTGCCTGTGACAGAACCGGGGCCAGGCGCCTTGCCACTGGCTGGTGAAGGCGTGCCTGTGGTTGAGATGCGACAGGCACGCCGTCGCTCGCCGACTTCGAGAGCAAGACCCGCCCCGCGTTCCCGTAACTCCCAGTGAGAGCAGGATCTTTGGAAGGGGGCGCGAGGGGGCGGGCTCGGTTTTCCCGGGCGGATAGGAAGCGGACGGGACACGCGGCAGGGGCCGACGGGCGGCTCTCGCCCGTCGGCCCCTGGTGTCCCACCGTGACGGGTGGGTGGGGCGCCGCGGTGTCAGGCCCGGCGGAGCAGGCCGCCGAGGACCTCGCGCAGGGCGCCCTCGGGGTCGGCCACCCGCCCCTCCGCGCGCCACGCCACGAAGCCGTCCGGCCGCACCAGCACCGCGCCCTCCGGCGTCGTCCCGTGCAGCTCCGCCCAGTCGATGCCCTCGTCCGGGACCAGGTCGGCGTCGGCGCCGATGCCGATGCGGTAGTGGTCCAGCCGCGTCGACCAGCGGGCGGCGGCGGCCTCCGCCGCGGCGCGCCAGATCTTGCCGTCCTCGGTGCCGGTCAGCAGGACGAAGGACCGCTCGTAGAGGTCCAGGGTGGAGCGCCGCCCGCCGTCCGCGTGCAGCCACAGGTGCGGGGCCCGGGTGCCCGGCTCGCCGGTCAGCCGCATCCGCTCGGGGACGACCGGGAGTTCGGGGTCGGCGCCGAGGACCGCACCACGTGGGTAGCTGTAGCCCAGCGCGACCGTCAGCACGCCGCGCTGCCGGCCGCCGCCCCCGGGTGCCGGGTCGTAGCCGGGGTGGCTGTGCTCGGCGGACCGGGCCGAGGCGCGGGCGCTGGTCACCTCGGCTACGGGGCGGCGCTCGTCCTCGTAGGTGTCCAGCAGCGCGGGGTCCGCCGCGCCGTCGAGGACGGCGGCCAGTTTCCAGGCGAGGTTGTGCGCGTCCTGGATGCCGGTGTTGGAACCGAACGCTCCGGTGGGGGACATCTCGTGGGCCGCGTCACCGGCGAGGAAGATCCGGCCCGCGGAGTACCGCTCGGCGACCCGCTCCGCGGCGTGCCAGGGCGCCTTGCCGGTGATCTCAACCGCCATGTCCGGTACGCCCGTTGCCCGTCGGATGTGGTCGATGCACCGCTGGTCGTCGAAGTCCTCCAGGGTCTCGCCCCGGTCGGGGTGCCAGGGCGCGTGGAAGACCCACTCCGCCTGGTTGTCCACCGGCAGCAGGGCCCCGTCGGCCTCCGGGTTGGTCAGGTAGCAGGCGATGAAGTGACGGTCGCCGACGGCGTCGGCCAGCTCCGGGGCACGGAAGGTGATGCTGACGTTGTGGAAGAGGTCGCCGGGGCCCGTCTGCCCGATGCCGAGCCGTTCGCGTACCGGGCTGCGCGGCCCGTCCGCGGCGATGAGGTAGTCGGCACGGAGGGTGGTGTGCTCGCCGGTGTTCCGGTCCTTGACGACCGCGGTCACGCCGTCGGCGTCCTGGTCGCACGTCATCAGCTCGGTGCTGAACCGCAGATCGCCGCCCAACTCGCGGGCGCACTCCAGCAGCACCGGCTCCAGGTCGTTCTGGCTGCACAGGCACCAGCCCGAGGGGCTGAACTTGGCCAGCCCGCCGCCCGGGTCGATCTCCCGGAACAGCCACTCCTGCTCGTCGCCGGTCAGTGAACGGGCCTGCAGGATCCCGTGGTTGGCGGCGAGGACCGACGCCGCCTCGCGGATCCGCCGCTCGGCGCCGGCCACTCGGTACAGCTCCATGGTGCGGACGTTGTTGCCCCGTCCGCGGGGGTGTCGGGAGGTGCCCGCGTGCTTCTCGACCAGGACGTGCCGGACACCCAGGCGTCCGAGGAACAGCGAGGCAGACAGGCCCACCAGGGACCCGCCGACAATGAGGACCGGTACCCGGTCTTCGGCCTTGGGGTTCATGTGTTGGCTCCAGCTCCAGCGGCGCGTACGGGAGATGGAGCAACGCATGCCCGGCCCGTGGCCCCTTCCATCAGGGTTCACCTGCATGGCTCACAGATCTCGCGCCGACCGTGGGTCTTGGCCACGATCGAATCCGGACCGCCCCCCGCGACACGCCGGGCAGAAGGTCCGCCCATCCGGCTCAGTCGCCCGGACCGCATCGGGAGCAACGGAAGGCACCGGAATCCCGGATCGTGCCGGAACTGACGACGCACCACAGGGGCCCTCGCGCCCCGGAGGAGATGCGTAGACGATGACAACGCTGTCGGAACGAATATCGCAGTCCGCCTTCGACGGCTCCCGGCTCCGGGTCGTGCTCATGCTGGACCTGGAGGAAGGCGCCCAGCAGCAGTTCCTGGAAGCCTACGAACAACTCCGGAACCAGGTGGCCTCCGTCCCCGGGCACATCACCGACCAGCTGTGCCAGTCCATCGAGAACCCCTCGCAGTGGTTGATCACCAGCGAATGGGAGAGTGCCCCGCCGTTCCTCGCCTGGGTCAACAGCGAGGAGCACGTCAAGATGGTGCAGCCGCTGCACAGCTGCGTGCGTGACACCCGCTCCCTGCGCTTCAGCGTCCTGCGCGAGACCTCCAACGCCGTCGCCGCCCCCGAGCTCCTCAAGGGCCGGCTGCAGGCGAACCCCCGCGTCGGCGACGGCGTGGTCCGGCACGCGCTGACCTTCACCGTGAAGCCCGGCAGCGAGCCGATGGTCGCCGACATCCTCTCCGGCTACACCTCGCCGGCGGCCCGGGTCGACGACAGGACCCGGCTGCGCCGCACCTCCCTCTTCATGTACGGCAACCGCGTGGTGCGCGCCATCGAGGTGCAGGGCGACCTGATCGCCGCGCTGCGGCACGTCTCCCAACAGCCCGAGGTCCGGGCCGTGGAGGAGGCCATCAACCCGTACCTGGAGCAGGACCGGGACCTCAACGACCCCGATTCCGCCCGGGTGTTCTTCACCCGCGCCGCGCTGCCCGCGGTGCACCACGTGGCGACCGGCGGTCCGGAGCCCGAGAGCGCGGAGGCCGTCTCCCGGCACGCGCTGTACTACCCGGCCAAGCCCGGCTTCGGCATGACGCTGGCCAAGATGCTGGCCCGTCAGGACGAGGAGGCCGCCGACGACCCGGCGTGCCCCGTCTACGGCAGCACCATCTTCCAGCGCGACGACATCGTCGTCCGCCTCATCGACATGCGGGAGCCCCTCGACCGGGACCCGCTGGTCTCCCTCGGCGCCCGTGGTCCGCGCAAACTGGCCGTGCTGCGGCGGCTGTTGGACGGCGACGTCGCCGGCGGCCTGACCAGCGAGCGCGAACTGGCGCACTTCCTGGCCCGCGCCGACATGGATCTCATCACCGACCGCCGGGCGTCGGACGCCTGACCGTCGAAGGCCCGCCGTCCGGGCCCGCAGGCCGTCACCAGGCCGGCACCATCCACCCATCCACCGGCAGCACGCCCCCGGGAGGAATCAGCCATGACCACGCACCGCCCACGCATCGTGGACCTCAGCGAGACCCAGCCCAACCGCCGGCGCGGAGGTGACCTGCGCGCCATGCTGACGCCCGGCGCGGTGGGATCCACGAGCGGCTTCATGGGCATGGCCCTCGTACAGCCCGGCGAGCGCATCGGGGAGCACTACCACCCGTACTCCGAGGAGTTCGTCTACGTCGTCCGGGGCGCGCTGGAGGTCGACCTCGACGGGGAGACCTTCGCGCTCCGCCCGGACCAGGGGCTGATGATCCCGCCGTACATGCGGCACCGTTTCCGCAACGTCGGGGACGTCGAGGCCCGGATGGTCTTCCACCTCGGCCCGTTGGCCCCGCGCCCCGAGCTGGGTCACGTGGACACGGAGGCTGCCGAGGGTGCGCAGGAGGGCACACCGGTCGCCCCACCCGAACGCACGGAGCCGGTGTCATGACCCGCCGCGTGGCGGTCACCGGCGTCGGCATCGTCGCCCCGGGCGGCGTGGGGATCCCGGCCTTCTGGGACCTGCTGTCCACCGGGCGGACGGCCACCCGTGGCATCACCCTCTTCGACCCGACCGGCTTCCGGTCCCGGATCGCCGCCGAGTGCGACTTCGATCCGGCCGCGCACGGTCTGGACGGGGAGCAGGTGGCCAAGTCCGACCGGTACGTCCAGTTCGCGCTGGTCGCCGCGGCGGAGGCGCTGCGGGAGGCCGGCCTGGACATGGGGCGGGAGGACCCGTGGCGGGTCGGGGTGTCCCTGGGCACCGCGGTCGGCGGCACCACGCGCCTG
The DNA here is from genome assembly GCF_044769405.1 of Streptomyces sp. NPDC090442. Taxonomy (NCBI): domain Bacteria; kingdom Bacillati; phylum Actinomycetota; class Actinomycetes; order Kitasatosporales; family Streptomycetaceae; genus Streptomyces; species Streptomyces sp. NPDC090442. Next base: position 168,819 of record NZ_JBIVXW010000006.1, on the reverse strand, counting down.
GAGCACGACTACGTGGCGGTCAGCGCGTCCGGCAGCCGCTGGGACGTGGACCACCGGCCCGCCGGGCCGCATCTGCACCGGGCCTTCTCGCCTAGCTCGCTGGCGTCCGCGGTGGCGGAGCAGATCGGCGCGCACGGCCCGGTGCAGACCGTCTCGACGGGCTGCACCTCCGGCCTCGACGCGATCGGTTACGCCTTCCACTCCATCGAGGAGGGCCGGGCCGACGTCTGCGTCGCGGGCGCGTCCGACTCGCCGATCTCCCCGATCACCGTGGCCTGCTTCGACGCCATCAAGGCGACCTCCGCGAACAACGACGACCCCGCCCACGCCTCCCGGCCCTTCGACGCGCAGCGCGACGGGTTCGTGATGGGCGAGGGCGGCGCCGTACTGGTCCTGGAGGAGCTGGAGCACGCCCGGTCCCGCGGCGCCACCGTGCACTGCGAGATCCGCGGCTACGCCACCTTCGGCAACGCCTACCACATGACCGGCCTGACCCAGGAGGGTCTGGAGATGGCCGAGGCGATCAACCGCTCGCTGGCCCATGCGCGGCTCGACCGCACCCAGGTCGACTACGTCAACGCGCACGGCTCCGGCACCCAGCAGAACGACCGCCACGAGACCGCCGCGGTCAAGAAGTCGCTGGGCGACCACGCCTACAAGGTGCCGATGAGTTCGATCAAGTCGATGGTGGGCCACTCGCTGGGCGCGATCGGTGCGATCGAGATCGTCGCCTGTGTCCTGGCGCTGACCCATCAGGTGGTGCCGCCGACCGCCAACTACGAGAACCCGGACCCGGAGTGCGACCTGGACTACGTGCCGAAGACCGCACGGGAGCTGCCGCTCTCGTCGGTGCTGTCCGTGGGCAGCGGATTCGGCGGGTTCCAGTCGGCCGTGGTCCTGACCCGTCCGGGTGGGAGGACGAGATGAACTCCCCGCACGAAGACCGCTGTTCCGTCGTCACCGGCATCGGTGTGATCGCCCCCAACGGGGCCAACACCGAAGCCTTCTGGAAGTCCACCAAGGAGGGCATCAGCGTCCTCGACACGGTCACCCGCGAGGGGTGCGAGGACCTGCCTCTGAAGGTCGCCGGCGAGGTCCGCGGCTTCGATCCGACCGAGCTGATCGAGGAGCGCTTCCTCGTCCAGACCGACCGGTTCACGCACTTCGCGATGGCCGCGGCCAATCTGGCCCTGGACGACGCCCTGTTGGGGCGGGCCGACTACAACCGCTCGCCGTTCGCGGTGGGAGTGGTGACCGCGGCCGGCTCCGGCGGCGGCGAGTTCGGCCAACGGGAGCTGCAACGGCTGTGGGGCCAGGGCTCGCGCTACGTCGGCCCGTACCAGTCGATCGCCTGGTTCTACGCGGCCAGCACCGGCCAGATCTCCATCCGCGGCGGCTTCAAGGGGCCGTGCGGGGTGGTGGCCAGCGACGAGGCGGGCGGGTTGGACGCGCTGGCGCACGCCTGCCGGACCATCCGCCGCGGCACCGAGGCCGTGGTGGTGGGCGCCGCCGAGGCCCCGCTGGCCCCGTACTCGGTGGTCTGCCAACTCGGGTACGAGGACCTCAGCCGCTGCGCCGAACCGGACCGTGCCTACCGCCCGTTCACCGCGGGGGCGTGTGGCTTCGTGCCCGCCGAGGGCGGCGCGATGCTGGTCGTCGAGGAGCGGTCGGCCGCCGAGGAGCGGGGCGCCCGGCCCCGTGCCGTACTGGCCGGGCACGCCGCCACCTTCACCGGCGCCGCGCTCTGGGAGGAGTCCCGGGAGGGGCTGGCCCGGGCGATCGAGGGCGCGCTGGCGGACGCCCGGTGCGCGCCCGAGGAGATCGACGTGGTCTTCACGGACGCCCTCGGGGTGCCCTCGGCCGACCGGGCCGAGGCGCAGGCGCTGGCCGACGCGCTGGGCGGGTACGCGTCCCGGGTGCCGGTGACCGCGCCCAAGACCGGTATCGGCCGGGCGTATTGCGGCGCTCCTGTCCTGGACGTCGCCGCCGCGGTGCTCTCCATGGAGGGCTCCGTGGTGCCGCCGACCCCCAACGTCGTCGACGTCACCGTGGACCTCGACGTGGTGACCGGGAAGTCCCGGCCCGCCGAGCTGCAGACGGCGCTGGTGCTGAGCCGGGGGCTGATGGGCTCCAACGCGGCGATGGTGCTGCGCCGGTGCGAGAAGTCCCCCTCCTGAGAGGAGATTCCGATGACCGCTCAACTGACCCTCGACGAGCTGGCCGCGCTGATGAAGTCGGCCGCCGGTCTGACCGTCGATCCGGAGGAGATGGCGAACCGGCCCGATGTGACCTTCGCCGAGTACGGCCTGGATTCGCTGGGTCTGCTCGGCATCGTGGGCGAGCTGGAGAACCGGTTCGGCCGCCCGTTGCCCCCCGACGCCGAACGCGCCAAGACGCCGCGCGACTTCCTCGACCTCGTCAACACCGACACCGTCACGACAGGAGCCTGAACATGTCCGGCCACACCGAGAACGAGATCACCATCGCCGCCCCGCTCAGCCTCGTCTGGGAGATGACCAACGACCTGGAGAACTGGCCCCACCTCTTCAGCGAGTACGCCTCGGTCGAGGTGCTGTCCCAGGAGGGCGACACCACGACGTTCCGGCTGACCATGCACCCCGACGAGAACGGGCAGGTCTGGAGCTGGGTCTCCGAACGGACCCCGGACCGCGGTGCGTTGACCGTGCGCGCCCGCCGTGTGGAGACCGGCCCGTTCAAGTTCATGGACATCTTCTGGAAGTACAAGGAGATCCCCGGCGGCACGTCGATGCACTGGACCCAGGACTTCGCCATGAAGGCCGAGGCCCCGGTCGACGACAAGGGCATGACCGCGCACATCAACCGCAACTCCCGAATCCAGATGGAGCTCATCCGGGACCGGATCGAGCAGCGGGACCGCGAGCTGCGCGCCGCCGCCCCGGCCAACTGAAGCCCCGTCAGCCCGACGCGGACCGCCCGCCGCCCAGGCGGCAACGAAGGGAACCTCCCCGATGCACAACGCTCTGATCGTCGCCCGGATGAAGCCCGGGTCGGCTCCCGACATCGCCGAGATCTTCGCGGCCTCGGACCGGACGGAGCTGCCCCATTTGGTGGGCGTCAACCGGCGGACGCTGTTCCAGTTCGGTGAGGTGTACCTGCACCTCATCGAGTCCGACATCCCGCCCGGCCCGGAGATCGCCAAGGCGCACGAGCACCCGGAGTTCCAGGCCATCAGCCGGAAGTTGTCCTCGTACGTCAGCGCGTACGACCCGGCGACCTGGCGCAGTCCGAAGGACGCGATGGCCCGCGAGTTCTACCGCTGGGAGCGGGACGGCGCCGGCTGATCCGCAGCGGCGTCCGGTGGCCGGCCTCCCCGTCGTGTCCCGCGGGGAGGCCGCCGCCGTGTGGCGGTGCGGCCCGTTCGGGAGCGGGCCGTACCGCCACACGGGGTGTCAGGCGGGGACGGTGCATTCGAAGGCGTGCAGGTACGGGTTGACGACGAGGATGTCGTGGACCAGCAGTCCGGCCTCGGAGATGTGCCGGACCAGGCTCTCCTTGGTGTGCTTGGCCCCGCCGACGTTCAGCAGCAGCAGCAGGTCCATGGCGGTGGTGAACTTCATCGACGGGCTGTCGTCGACGAGGTTCTCGATGATCACGACCCGGGCGCCGGGGCGGGCCGCCTCGATGACCTTGCCCAGTGTGCGGCGGGTGCTGTCGTCGTCCCATTCCAGGATGTTCTTGATGATGTAGAGGTCGGCCTGGACGGGGATGTCCGTGCGGCAGTCGCCGGGCACGATCCGGGCCCGTTCGGCGAGCGGGCCGCCCTCGCGCAGCCGGGGGTCGGCGTTGGCCACGACCGACGGCAGGTCCAGCAGCGTGCCGTGCAGGGAGGGGTACTTCTCCAACAGGCCGGCCACGACGTGGCCTTGGCCGCCGCCGAGGTCCGCGACCGACGACACCCCGGTGAGGTCGAGGAGTTCGACGAGGTCGCGGGCCGACTGCTTGCTGGAGGTGGTCATCGCCTGGTCGAAGACCTGGGCGGACTCTTGGGCGTCCTGGTGGAGGTAGTCGAAGAAGCCCTTGCCGTAGAGGTCCTCGAAGACGTTGCGGCCGGAGCGCACCGCGTCGTCCAGCCGCGGCCACGCGTCCCAGGTCCACGGCTCGGTGCACCACAGGGAGATCGAGCGCAGGCTGTTGGGGGTGTCCTCGCGCAGCAGGCGGGACATCTCGGTGTGGGTGAAGCTGCCGTCCTCGGTCTCCTCGAAGATCCCGTAGCAGGTCAGTGTCCGCAACAGCCGTTGCAGCGGCCGTGGTTCGGCGCCCACCGAGGCGGCAAGTTTGTCCGCGGTGGTGGGTTCGTCGCCCAGCGCGTCGGGCACGCCGAGCCGGGCGGCGGCGCGGACGGCCGCCGCACACGCGGCGCCGAAGATGAGTTCCCGAAGCCGCATGGCGGGCTGGGGGGTGGGGCTCACGGTGGTCATTCCGTCTCTCTTCTCCCGTTGCGTTCCCGAGGGGGTGTCCGTGGTCGTCGGCACGGTCATGGGCACAGGCCGGGCGGCCTGGAGGTCCGGCAGGTGTTTTTGACGAAGACGTTGCCCTGACCGGCCGGATCGATGTTGATCAGGTCCGCCGGGCCGTTGCCCAGCACCACGTTGTCGCGGATGAGATTGCGGTTGTTGGCGGCCTTGACGAAGCTGCGGAAGAGCACCACGCCGCCCGACATCGGCGAGGTGCCGACGTTGTCGCGGACCAGGTTGTGCTGGACCAGCGAGTCCTCGGTGCCGGTGAGGACCACGCCGATGCCCTGGAGGAAGGGCAGCCGCTTGGTCGTCGGGCAGAACCTGTTGTTCCGCTCGACCTTGTTGTCCCGGACCGTGACCGCGCCGGCCGAGGGCCGGATCTCGTCGCCGACCACGAACACCCCGCCGCAGTTGCCGACCACGGTGTTGTGGGCGATCAGCAGGTTCCGCACCCGGCGGGCGGTGATGCCGATGCGGTTGCCGTCCAGCCGGTTCTCCAGCAGCAGGGTGCCGCGGGTGTCGAGGGCGGGGGTCTTCTCGTTGGCCGCGTTGGCCAGGAAGATGCCGGTGTCGGCGTTGTCCGTGGCGAGGTTGTCGCGGAGCACGCTGTGCACGGACTTCTCCACGCCGATGCCCCACTGGCCGTTGTGCCGCGCGACGACGTGGTGGACCGTCAGTCCCTCGGTGCCGGAGACCCAGATCCCGTTGTGCCGGAAACCCTCGACGGTCAGCGACCGGAGGTGGACGTCGGTGAGCGGGCCGCCGGGGCCGCCGATGATGCAGATGCCGTCGCCGGCCGCGTCGCAAGGGGTCGCCGCTTGTGGGGTGAGTGAGGTGGGCGGGGTGGTGGGGGCGGTTGGGGTGAGCGGCGGGGCGATCACGGTTCGACCGTCGGTCCCCCGGAGCATCAGGTGGGACTTGTTGATCCGCACGTTCTCGCGGTAGACGCCGGGGCGCAGGACCACGGTGTCACCGGGGCGGGCCGCGTCCACCGCGTGCTGGATCGATTGCCCGGGGCGGACGACGAGGGACTTCCCGTCCCGGTCCGGCACGGCCCGGGACGGCGGGGCCGCACCGAGCAGGCCGGCCAGGACCGCCGCCGCACAGCCCAGGCGGGTCATTCGCCGTGCCCCGCGGGGCAACTGTCGTAGTGCCATGAGCCGAAGCTATGGGCGATCACCGGCGCTCGCCACATGTGGTAGCCCGATGAACACGGTGTGTGCGGCGCTCAACTGTCCCGGGGCGGGCGGGGGTCGGGGGTGCGGGGCGCGGGGGGTGGTGGGCCGGTGCGCGCGGCGGCCGACCGGGGATCAGCCGCCGGGCCCGGTCCAGGATCGGACGGAGCGTCAGCCGGCTCGCCCGGCGGCGCCTCCCCCAACAGGGCCGCGAGGCTGGCGGGCAGGAACCACGGGCGGAGGCGTGGGACGGTCACGGATGGACAACGCCGGCGCGCGCCCGGACGACACCGCCCGCGGTACTCCCGTCTGCTTCATCACTCCAACGGCCCCCGCACCGGCGGCGTCGTGGACCGTCGGGCGACGGTGGTCTCGATGCCGTCCAGGAGCACCGCGAGGCCGGCCTCGAAGGTCATGCGTGCCTCGCGCTCCAGGTAGGACTCGTCGGAGTCCGCCTCGGGTGGCGGGGAGGCGCCCTCGGTTTCCAGGCGGACCAGCAGCGGGAAGCGCTCGGCGAAGTCGGGGACGACCTCGGTCAGGGTGCCGGCGCGGGCCTGCCACCAGTCCTCGTCGGTGACGCCGGTGGCGGCGGCCGCCTGCCGGGACTCGGCGGCGGTCCGGGCGGCGCCGCGGACGAAGTGGAAGAGCAGGCCGACGATCCGGCGGAGCGTGGTGGGGTCCAACTCCGTGGCGTACAGCACCCGTAGCAGGGTCTCCATGGAGGCGTACTCGTTGGGGCCCAGGACCGGGCGCGCCTGGGAGACCTGGAGCACCCAGGGGTGGCGCAGGGAGAACTCCCAGGTGTCGGCGGCCCAGGACGCGACCGCCGAGCGCCAGCCGGGCGTCAGGCCGTAGTCGGTGGGGAGCTCGGCCAGCACCCGGTCGTACATCAGGTCCACCAGCTCGGACTTGCCGGGGACGTAGGTGTAGAGCGCCATGGCCGTGCGGCCCAGTCGTTCGCCGACGGTGCGCATCGAGAGCGCGGCCATGCCCTCCGCGTCGGCCACCGCGATGCCCGCGTCGACGATCGCCTCGACGGTCAGTGCCGGCTTGGGGCCCCGGGGGGCGCGGGCCCGGCCGTCGTCGTGCTTGGTGCGCCACAGCAGGGAGAGGGATCGGCGGGGGTCGCCCTGGCCCGCGAATACCACCAACTTGCCACTCCTTAGGGTGTAAAGCTATTGTCCTCGACCTCACTCTTTATGGTGTAAGGATATCAGGGGGCGGGTCATGGAATCCGAGCGGGGCGGGGGAGCGCGGCCCCCATCGCGGCGGTGGGTCGCCGCGGACGGGCGCGATGTCATCGACGTCCGGGGCGCCCGGGAGAACAATCTGGCCGGGATCTCCGTCGACATTCCCAAGCGGCGGCTGACGGTCTTCACCGGGGTCTCCGGATCTCGGGGAAGTCCTCGCCGGGCGCGGTCCTCGACCGGCTCCAGGACGTCGGCCTCGGCTACCTCGGTCTGGGCCAGCCGCTCACCACCCTCTGCGGCGGCGAACGGCAGCGGCTCAAACTCGCCGTCCGCATGGCCGAGAAGGGCGCCGTCCACCTCCTGGACGAACCCACCACCGGCCTCCACCTCGCCGACGTGGACCAACTCCTGCGCCTGCTGGACCGGTTGGTGGACGACGGCGACACCGTCGTCGTCATCGAGCACCACCGGGCGGTGATGGCGCACGCCGACCGGCTCGTCGGCCTCGGCCCGGGTGCCGGCCACGACGGCGGCCGGGTCGTCGTCACCGGCACCCCGCGCGAACTCGTCGAGCGCGGCGGCTCCCTGACGGCGCACCACCTCCGGAAGTACCTCGGCGCCACCCCGGACCACTGACCCACCGACCACCCGCCCCCGTCACCGGGAGTTCCCATGACAGCCCTGCCCGTCGCCCACCTCCACGTCACCGACGTCCGACGGATCACCCCGCGCATGGCGCGCGTCACCTTCACCGGGGACGGCCTCGACACCCTCCCCACCTGGCCCGACCAGCAGCTCAAACTCCTCTTCCCGCGACCGGGTCAGCGCGCGCCCCGGCTCCCGGAGGTGCCCGGCGACGACGGGATGCGCTGGTACCAGGCGTTCCTCGCGCTGCCCGAGGACGAACGGCCGGTGATGCGGAGCTACACGGTGCGCGCCCACGACCCCGAACGGCGGCGGATCACCGTCGACTTCGTGCTGCACGACCACCGCGGCGCGCACCAGGAGGCCGGCCCGGCCACCCGTTGGGCGGCCGCCGCGCGCGTGGGCGACACCCTCGCCCGCTACGGGCCGGCCGCCGAGTACGCCCGGCCGCTGCCGCTCGACGCCCCGGGCCTGATCCTGCTCGCCGGCGACGAGACCGCGCTGCCGGCCATCGGTTCGCTCGCCGAGGCGCTGCCGGCCACCGCCCGCGCGGTGGCCTGGATCGAGGTCGCGGACGGGGCCGAGGAACAGCCGCTGTCGACCCGCGCCGACCTCGCCGTCCACTGGGTCCACCGGGACCGCGCCCCGGCCGGTGCGGACGGCGCGCTACTCGCCGCCGTCCGCGCGGCCCGCCTCCCCGAGGAGCCGGCCTTCGCCTGGCTGGCCGGTGAGGCCGGCGCGGTCCGCGGGCTGCGCCGCCATCTGCTCGCCGAACGCGGCCTGGACGCCCGCCGGATCGACTTCACCGGCTACTGGCGCCGCCGCCTCAGCCAGGACGACGCCCCCACCGCGGAGGACCTCGCCGAGGCCCGGGAGCGGGTCGCGGCGGCCCGGGAACAGGCCGGCTGAGCCCGCTACCCCAGGCGGCGGCCCTCGCCGGCCGCCGCCCGGACCAGGACCTCCGTCAGTTCACCGGGTCGCGAGAGCATCGGATAGTGCCCGGTGTCCAGGTCGAAGTAGCCGACCTCGGGGTCGGTCAGCCGGGCGGAGCGCGGGTCGCCGGCGGCCACCAGGGCCTCCAGCACCGCGATGCCGGCCCCGTCGGCGGTGCAGAAGATCCCGGTGCCCGGCAGTTCGAGGGCGCCGCCGGTCAGTCGGAGCGGCCGGGTCATGGTGCCCAGCGGTTGGGGCGCCGCCAGCCGCTCCATCCGCTCCCGGTCGGCCGGCGAGACCCCGGCGAGCGAGCCCCACAACTCCTCGTCGTCCAGCGGCGGGGGGCGGCGCGAACCGTCCCCCGCCCAGCTCCACGACGCGTCGCAACCACCGGTCCCGCACGGCCGGGGCGGGCATCACGTCGACGCCCGCGTCGCCGTCCGAGGGCATCCCGCCGTCCAGGTAGACCATCGAACGCACCCGCTCGACGCGGCGGTCCGCGGCGCCCAGCAACGGGTGCAGGCCGTAGCAGTGCCCCACCAGCACCGCCTCGTGGACGTCCTCGTGGTCCAGGACCTGCACCACGTCCTCGACGTGCGTCTCCAGGTCCGTGTCGGGGCCGGCCAGATGGCGCCGGTCGCCCATCCCCGTCAACGTCACCGGGTGCGCGGTGTGCCCCCGTTCCCGTAGGAGCGCGGCCACCTCCCGCCAGATCCAGCCACCGGTATACCCGCCCGACACCAGGACGAATGCGGTCATGACGCGTGCTCCTCCACAACGGTCCGCAGCGCGGTCGCCGGGAGCGGCGGCCGCGGTCCGGGCACCGTAGAAGCTCCCGCAGCGGCAGGTTCAAGGGCGCAAGTACCCGGCGTGGGCCCGCGATTCGACGCCCTCGGCGGGCCCGTCGGTCGCGCCCCGCCCGTTCAACCCGGCGGGTCCTTCGTCTACAGTTGGGGAATTCCTCTGTTCAACGAATGAACGCGATGGCCACTTGGCCTGAACGCGGAGGGCGTGCGTGGGCGGTTTCGTCGAGTCGGTACGGGAACGGGTGCGCGCGGCACGGGCCGCCGTCGCCGCGGCGCGGGCCGCCGACGACCCCGACGCGCTGGCCATGGCGGAGGACGAACTCGACGACGCGCTGCGGACGGCGGACGGCGTCGGCATCGACCCGGACCGCGGCGCCGGCGGGCCCTCCCGGGGCGGGGCGGCACAGTGAGCGGCGCGGCACCGCGCCGGGGCTCCGCGGGAGCCGGCACCACCGGAGCCGGGTGACCGCCGATGTCCGCCGCACCACGACGCAAGGGACCGCCGCCGTGGCGCGCGGTCCGCTCCCGCACGTGCATACCCACCGACACCGGGTCGGCCTGCCGGGGCCGCCGCCACCTCGGCCGCGGCCCGCTGCGCCCGGCCCGCGGGCACGGGCGGACCTGCCCCGAGATCGCCGCCCGGCGCCGCACCTCGCCGCGCTGCGGCGTCCGCCGGGCCCGGGCCACCGCCGTCCGCCCCGGCACCCGGCTGGCGCGGCTGCCCACCACCGTCCTGGTGCCGCACCGGATCGTGGCCTACGAGGCGGCCCGCCGCAGCCTGTGGATACGGGTGCTGCTGCACATCGCGGTGACCAACCTGGTGCTGCTGTTCCTGGCGCTGGTCGTCTACCTGGGGCGGCACGCCGGGACCTGACGCGCGGCTACGCCGGGGTGCCGGCGCCCGCGCCGGCCGCCCGCTCCCTGGTCCGCCACAGCCACCCCACGTCCCGCCCGAACGACCACACCAGCAGCGCCAGCGCCCCCGCCACCGCGCCCAGCGCCAGCCCCCGCGGCGCGACGCCGGCGCCCGCCGCCACCAGCACCACGCCCTGGACCGCGGCCACCGTCTTGCGGGCCGTGCTCGGCGGCAGCGGCGCCCGCAGCCACGGCAGCGCCCAGGACGCCGCGACGAACAGATAGCGCAGCGCCCCGATGGCCAGCACCCACGGGCCCAGCGGCACCGCGACGTAGACGCAGAGCACCAGGATCAAGAACGCGTCGACCTCCATGTCGAACCGCGCGCCCAGCGGCGTCGCCGTCCCGGTGCGCCGGGCCACCTGACCGTCCACCGCGTCCAGCAGCAGCGCGACCGCGGCCAGCCCGACCAGCACCGCCACCGGGGCCCGCCGGGCGAAGGAGTCGGCGACCAGCGCGGTCACCCCGCCGACCAGGGTGGCCCGGGCCAGCGTGACGCGGTTGGCCGGCCCGAAGGAGGGCAGCCAGGAACCGCGCAGCGCCCGGGTGAGCGCCGCCCAGGTGCCCACCGCGAAGGCGGCCCCGGTCAGCCAGCCGGCCGGGCCCAGCCCGACCACCCGGCAGAGCACCGCCAGCAGCACCAGTTGCGCGAGCGGGCCGGCCGCCCGGTCCGGGGCGAACGGCCGTGTCCGGTACCGCTGTTGTACGGCCACCGCGCCTCCCTCAACACTGTGGCGGAGCCGGTGGACGCCGCGTATCGTGACGGCGTCGCCGGGTCCCGGCACGCGTCGCTCAGCATTCATGACGCATCGCCGCACCGTCCAGGAGGGTTCGTTGCCGCGCGTCGCCCAGGCCCTCTGGCTCAGCGCCCCGGGTCGCGGCGAGATCAGGACGGCCCCGCTGCCGCCGCCCGGCGCCGACGAGGTGCTGGTGCGCACGCTCTACTCCGGGGTGAGCCGGGGCACCGAGAGCCTGGTCTTCCGCGGTGGCGTCCCGGAGAGCCAACACGCGGCGATGCGCGCGCCGTTCCAGGAGGGGGAGTTCCCGGCGCCGGTCAAGTACGGGTATCTGAACGTGGGCGTGGTGGAGGAGGGGCCCGCCGCGCTCCGCGGCCGCACCGTCTTCTGCCTCTATCCGCACCAGACCCACTACGTCGTCCCGGCGAGCGCCGTCACCCCCGTCCCGGAGGCGGTGCCCGCGGCGCGCGCCGTCCTCGCCGGCACCGTCGAGACCGCGGTGAACGCCGTGTGGGACGCCGCGCCGCTGCTCGGCGACCGGATCGCGGTGGTCGGCGGGGGCATGGTCGGGTCGGCGGTGGCCGCCCTGCTGGTCCGCTACCCGGCCGCGCGGGTGCAGTTGGTCGACGCCGATCCGGCGCGGGCCGCCACCGCGGCCGCGTTGGGCGTCCCGTTCGCGCTGCCCGGTGACGCCCGCGGCGACTGCGACCTCGTGGTGCACGCCAGCGCCGCCGAGGAGGGCCTGACGCGCGCCCTCGAACTCCTCGCCCCGGAGGGCACGGTGATCGAGCTGAGTTGGTACGGCGACCGCCGGGTGGCCCTGCCACTGGGGGAGTCCTTCCACTCCCGCCGGCTCACCGTCCGCAGCAGCCAGGTGGGCGCGGTCACCTCGGCCCGGCGTAACCGGCGCTCCTTCGCCGACCGGCTCGCCCTCGCCCTCGAACTGCTCGCCGACCCAGCCTTCGACGCGCTGATCACCGGCGAGTCCGCCTTCGCCGAACTGCCGTCGGTGCTCCTGCGGTTGGCCTCCGGCGCGCTCCCGGCGCTCTGCCACCGCATCCGCTATCCGGCCGCCGACGCCCCCGTGTAGGCACCCTCGCCGACCGCGAAACCTGGAGGAACCCCCGTGTTCAGCATCACCGTCCGCGACCACCTGATGGTCGCGCACAGCTTCCGCGGCGCGGTCTTCGGGCCCGCCCAGCGCCTGCACGGCGCCACCTACGTCGTGGACGCCGCCTTCCGCCGCCCCGAGTTGGACGCCGACAACATCGTCGTCGACATCGGCCTGGCCACCCAGGAACTCGGCGCGGTGATCGCCGAGCTCAACTACCGCAACCTCGACGACGAACCCGCCTTCGCCGGCGTCAACACCTCGACCGAGGCGCTGGCCAGGGTCATCGCCGACCGGCTCGCCGACCGGGTGCACGCCGGCAACCTCGGCGAGGGCGCCCGCGAGCTGGCCGGCATCACCGTCACCCTGCACGAATCCCATATCGCCTGGGCCCGTTACGAGCGCAGCCTGTGACCCGGTGCGGGGCCGTCCGGTGACCCGGCCCGGGCCGGACGGCCCGCGGGTGGTGCACGCCGTCCTGCCCGGCGGCGTCGCCGACCCCGCGACGCCCAGCGGCGGCAACGCCTACGACCTGCGGGTCTGCCGCGACCTGCCGGCCCTGGGCTGGCGCGTCCACCGCCATCCGGTGCCCGGCGCCTGGCCGCGCCCGGACGCGACCGCGACCGCCGAACTGGCCGGCCTGCTGGCCCGGTTGCCGGACGGCGCCGTGGTGCTGCTGGACGGCCTGGTGGCCTGTGGGGTGCCCGAGGTGCTGGAGCCCGCGGCGGCCCGGCTGCGGCTCGCCGTCCTGGTCCATCTGCCGCTGGCCGACGAGACCGGGCTCGACCCCGACACCGCGGCCCGGCTCGACGGCCGCGAGCGGCGCGCCCTGCGCACCGTCCACGCGGTGCTCGCCACCAGTGACTGGACGGCCCGCCGGATCCGTGCCCACCACGGGCCCGGGCTGCCGCCGGTGACGGTCGCCCGGCCCGGCGTCGACCCGGCGCCGCTCGCCCAGGGAACCGACGGCGCCGGCGGGCTGCTGTGCGTGGCGTCGCTGACCCCGCGCAAGGGCCATCGCCGCCTGGTCGACGCCCTGGCCGCCGTCGCCGACGCGCCGTGGACCTGCACCTTCGTCGGTGACGGGCGCGACGCCGCGTGTGCCGCCCAACTGCACCGGCAGGTACGGGAGTTGGGCATTGGTGGCCGGATCCGGTTCGCCGGGCCGCGGACCGGCGGCGCGCTGGCGGCCCATTACGCCGCCGCCGACCTGTTCGTGCTCGCCTCGCACGCCGAGCCCTACGGGATGGTGCTGACCGAGGCGTTGGCGCGCGGGGTCCCGGTGCTGGCGACGGCCGTCGACGGGATACCGGAGGCCGTCGGGCGGGCCCCGGACGGCACCGTGCCCGGCCTGCTGGTCCCGCCCGGTGAACCGGCCGCGCTGGTGGCCGCGTTGCGCACCTGGTGCGGCGATCCACAAGCGCGGCGGCGATTAACGGTCGCGGCGCACGGCCGTCGTGCCATGCTGGAGAGGTGGGAGACGACGTCGCACACCCTGGCCGGAGCGCTGGAACGACTGCGGACCGCACCGCCGGACCGCTGATGCGTCCCGCCGGCAGCCCCCGGTTCTGCCCGCAGTGGCTCCAGTTGCGAGAGCGGGCGGACGATGCGGCCCGCGCGCCGGAACTGCTCCGCCCGCTGCGCGACCACCTCGCCGCGGCCCCCGCCCCGGAACGCTTCGGCGGCACGGACGGCCTGGTGATCCGCGACCTCGGCTGCGGCACGGCCGCGATGGGCCGCTGGCTCGCGGTCCGGCTGACCGGCCCCCAGCACTGGGTCCTCCAGGACCACGACCCGGTCCTGCTCGCCCACGCCGCGCTGCGGATGCCGTCAACCGCCGCCGACGGCCGGCCCGTTACGGCGGTCACCGCCTACGGCGAGATCGCCGGCCTGACCGCCACCGCCCTCGCCGACACCTCCCTGGTCACCGCCTCCGCGCTGCTCGACCTGCTGACCCGCGACGAGCTGGAGGCCGTCGCCGCGGCCTGCACGGGCGCCGGGTGCCCGGCGCTGCTGGTGCTCTCGGTCACCGGCCGGGTCGAACTCGCCCCGCCCGACCCGCTCGACGCCGCCGTCTCCGCGGCGTTCAACGCGCATCAGCGGCGGGCCGCGGGCGGTCGCCGGCTGCTGGGCCCGGACGCGGTCGCGGCGGCCACCGGGGCGTTCGTCCGGCGCGGGGCGCGGGTGATGACGTGGTCCAGCCCCTGGCAACTGGGCGGGCCGGAGAGCGCGCTGACCGAGCGCTGGCTGCGCGGGTGGGTGGGGGCCGCCCGGGAGCAGCGGCCGGAGCTGGCCGCCGAGGCCGACGGGTATCTGCGGCGCCGGCTGGAGTCCTGCGCGGCCGGCGAGTTGACGGTCGCCGTGCACCACACCGACCTGCTGGCGCTGCCGGGCAGCGCCGCCGTGGCCTGATGGTGCGCCGACTCTGGCCGTGGCTGCGGACGTTCGGGGGCGTGGCCATCCTGGTCGGGCTGGTGTGGCGGTTCGGCTCCGCGGCGTTCCTGGACGGGCTGCGTCGGATCGACGCGGGCACGGTGGCCGCCGGCGCGGGGCTCGGCGCGCTGACGACCCTGGGCAGCGCCTGGCGGTGGTGCCTGGTGGCCCGCGGCCTGGGCCTGCGGCTCCCGTTGGGGCGGGCGGTGGCGGACTACTACCGGGCGCTGTTCCTGAACGCCGCGCTACCGGGCGGGGTGCTGGGCGACGTCCACCGGGCGGTGCGGCACGGGCGGGACACCGGGGACGTGGGGCGGGGCGTGCGGGCCGTGGTGCTGGAACGGGCCGCGGGACAGCTCGTGTTGGTGGTGGCCGGGGCGGCGGTGCTGGCCGTCCGGCCGTCGCCGGTGCGGACGGCGCTCGGCCGGGCGGTGGACGCGCCGGCGGTCGCGGTGGGGTCCGCGGTGGTCGTGGTCGGCGCCCTGGGGGCGTGGCTGGTCGGGCGGGCGCGCCGGCGGCGGAACGGCCGAGGGGCTGACGGCCCGCGGACCGCGTGGGCCGAGGCCCGGCGGAGGCTGCCGGCGCGCGCCGTCTGGCCGGGCGTCGCGGTGTCGTCGCTGGCCGTCCTCGCCGGCTACCTGGGGACGTTCCTGCTGGCGGCCCGGGCCGCGGGCGTGCGGGCGCCGGTCGTGGTGCTGCTGCCGCTGGTGGTGCTGGCCCTGCTGGCCATGGCGCTGCCTCTGAACGTCGGTGGCTGGGGGCCGCGGGAGGGCGTCGCGGCCTGGGCCTTCGGTGCCGCCGGGCTGGGCGCCGCGCAGGGCCTGGCCACCGCGGTCGGCTACGGCGTGCTCGCGCTCGCCGCCGCCCTACCCGGCGCCGGGGTGCTGCTGGTCCGTTGGGTCGCACGGCTGCGCGCCGCCCGCCGCCCGGAGGTCGAGCGCGAAGAGGGTGTCACCGCCGAGCGCGGTGCGCCGGACCGGCGGCCGTAGCGCCCGGCGCATTACCGGCGTGCCGGGGAACCGCAGCCCGGGGACGCCGTCGCCGAGCAGGACCGGTGCCACGGTCAGATACAGCCGGTCCAACGCGCCCGCGCCCAGGAACCGCGAGACGGTGACCCCGCCGCCCTCGACCAGCAACCGGCCCAGGCCGCGCGCCGCCAGCGCCGTCCGCAGCCGCGCCGGGGCGAACGCGTCCCGGTCCGGCAGCGCCAGCACCTCGACCCCGTCCCCGACGCGCCCCGCGGCCACCTCGGGGCCGACCACCCACAGCGTCGGCGCGGCCCCGTCGGTGAACACCCCACGCGTCCGCGGCACCCGGCCGCGCGGGTCGAGCACCACCCGCACCGGGTCCGGCCCGGGGCAGGCGCGGACGGTCAGTCGGGGATCGTCGGCCACCGCGGTCCCGGCGCCCACCAGCACCGCGTCCGCCAGGGCCCGCAGCCGGTGCAGATGGCGGCGGTCCGCCGCGCCGGTGACGTAGTCGGCGTCGCCGGTGCGGGTCGCGATGAAGCCGTCCAGGCTCTGCCCGAGCTGGGCGAACGCCACGCGGGGGCCGGACAGGCAGAGCGGGAGGTAGCGCGCGGCGAGCTCCTGCGCCGCGGGTGTGGCCGGCCGGGACCAGTGGCCGGTTCCGTTGCCGTCGAGCCGCAGCCCGGCGGCCCCGGCACCGGTGGTGCCGCGGACCGCGAGCAGCGCCTCCCAGGCCGCGTCCGCGTCGAGCGGCTCAGGCGTCGGGGACACCGCACGCCTCCCGGTAGCCGTCGAACGCCTCGGCCAGCCCGGCGAGCAGCGCCGCGCCCTTCTCGGCGGAGGCCAGGGAGGGCGTGCCGATCACCCCCGAGGGGGTGTAGCCGGCCATGCCGAGGGTGAGCAGGTGCGGCCGCTCGTCCGCGCGGTGGTCGGCGCCGGCGTAGCCGTCCCGGACCACGTCGGGCCGGACGTGCAGCAGGATCGAGGTCTCGGTCTCGCCGGCGTGCATGTCGGCGTGCGCGGGGGTGGCCAGGCCGGCGCGGTCGCGGGCCGCGGCCCAGTCCGCCGGGCCGGGGAAGAGCGCCATCCGGATCCCGTCGGCCGCCGAGGACTCCTGCACGACGTTGCGCAGCACGTAGTTTCCGCCGTGCCCGTTGACCAGCACCAGCGCGGTGAGGCCGGACCGCCACAGCGATGCGGCGACATCGGTGACCACGGCGTGCAGGGTCCGCGCGGAGAGGCTGACGGTGCCGGGCCAGTCGGCGTGCTCGTGGGAGCAGGAGAGGGTCAGCGGGGGCAGCAGCAGCGCCTCGTGGCGGGCGGCGATCTCCTCGGCGACGGCGCAGGCGATCAGGGTGTCGGTGGTCAACGGCAGGTGGGCGCCGTGCTGTTCGAAGCTGCCGATGGGCAGCAGGGCCAGGGCGGGGCGTCGGGCGCGGACGTCCTCGGTGGTGTCGGCCGGTGGTCCGGGGGTCGGCCGCGCGGTGCGGCGGCGGCCCCGGCCCTCGGTGGGGGGACCTGGGCGTCCCGGTTCGGTCGTCGGCATCGGCGGCTCCGATCGGCAGCAATCCGGCGGTACGGGGCGGAAGTTGACGATCCGGCGGCGGCCGGTGCGGGGCCGCCGCGCGGGTCCGAACGTGGGTACGATCATGCCATGACGGACTCCGATGGCGCTGCCGAGGACCCGGGTGTGCGACGGGTCGTGGAGGTCGAACTGCCCACCGCCTACGGTGCGTTCCGGGCGGTGGGCTATCTGGATCGTCGAACGGGGACGGAGCAAGTCGCCCTGGTCAAGGGGGAGTCGGCGGGCGAGCGGGTGCTCGCCCGGCTGCATTCGGAGTGTCTGACCGGGGAGGTCTTCGGGTCCCGGGCGTGCGAGTGCGGCGAGCAACTGGCCGCGGCCCTGCGGGCGATCGCCCAGGAGGGGCGCGGTGCGCTGGTCTACCTCCGGGGGCATGAGGGGCGCGGCATCGGCCTGTTGGCGAAGCTGCGGGCGATGCGGCTCCAACAGGACGACGGCCTGGACACGGTGGACGCGAACCTCGCGCTCGGGCTGCCGGTGGACGCCCGCGACTACCGCGCCGCGGCCGGAATCCTCCGCGACCTGGGCGTCCGCTCGGTGCGGCTGCTGTCGAACAACCCGCGCAAGGGCGAGGCGCTGCGGCGGTACGGCGTGGCGGTCGCCGAGCGGGTCCCGCTGCTGGTGACGCCCGGCCCGGAGAACCTCCGCTACCTCCGCGCCAAACGGGAGCGGCTGGACCATGACCTGCCGCACCTGGGCGGCGTCCCGGGACCGCCCTGAGCGGTGGTGCCACCCACCGGATCCGGCCAAATTCTCATCGGGGACCTCTACACATAAAGGCGACATAAGCGCAAAATAAAGGTGCGCGGCTGATGCCACGCGAAGCGGCCCCGACGCGTGAACGAAGGAGGCGAGTCGTATGGCCGACGTCTCACACCCCAGGGGAGATCTCGCCGGTCACCCCGATGCTTCCGAGATGAGAGCCCGGTTCGAGCGGACGCTCGGCGGGCGGGACGTGGTGCTCGTCGACGGGCCGGTGTTCCTGGTCGGCCTGTACTGCGCGGTATCGCCATGGGTCGTGCACTTCACGGCCTCGCAACCGGCGTTGAGGTCCCACAACCTCATCGTCGGCATCGCGATCGCCCTGCTGGCCATCGGGTTCACCGTCACCCCTGAGCGGATGTACGGCCTGAGCGGCGCGATGTGCGCGATCGGCGCCTGGATGATCATCTCGCCCTGGGTCGTCGGGCGCGGGCCCGACGCCGGAGTCATCTGGAACAACGTCGTCATCGGCGCCCTGACGTTCCTGCTGGGCGCGCTGTGCGTCGCCGTGGCATCGAGGAGTCGCCGCATCACCTAGGGGTACGCCCCCTCGGGGCGTGTCATGAACCACCGGCCCGCCTGCCCTTCGAGAGCCCAAAGCGACGGCAAGCGGGCCGGTCATGTCCGGCGGCGTACGGGAGGCCCCGCGCGGCTACCGGTGGTGGTCGCGGGCGGGCGGTGCGACGAGTTGGCCGGCGACCCCGGCCAGCACCAGTCCGCCCGCCAGGATCAGCCCGTGCGCCAGCGCCACGCCGGTGACCAGGACCGCGAGCGCGGTGGCCAGTATCAGCCAGACCGCCGCGCGCCGGAGCGGCGCCTCGGAGGCCGTCGTCGTCCGCACGGGCGGACAGGGGGCGGCGTCGGGCGGGAACTCTTCCGCGAGGTCGCGGAGTTGACGGTCGTCGTCGGGGGACAGGGAGCGTCCCTCCTCTCCCGGTGGTACTGCCGGTCATGCCGAACGGGCAGATGGCGAATAAGGCATTGCCGCGAAGATCGGGCCGACTTAGGGTTACCTGCCCATTGAGGGCCCCGCGGTGGTGCGCAACGGCACACAGGCGTTGTTGTGCCCTGCCGGGGCTCGCGCCTAACGCCGTTGACCGGACATCACCGGAGGGGGACCACACTCTGTCCGACGACAGGGCCTCGCCCAGTCCGCCCCCGGCTCGCCGAGGGCGGACTGACCGACCGCTGCTCCCTGGTGGCCGGCGACTTCTTCGCCACCGCCCCCGAGGGCGCCGACGTCTACCTCCTCAAGAGCGTGCTGCACGACTGGAACGACGAGCAGTGCTTCGCGCTGCGCACCGTCGCCCCCTTCCCACGCCCCAACCGCTACGCCCTCATCGAGGCCGAACCGGTCTGAGCACGGGCTGATCCGGCTGCGGTCCGGTCCACGCGTGCGATGACCGGACACCTTCGGTTAAATCGAACGTGTGGGCCATGTATCCGTGGTGGCCCGCCGTCCCGGAGAGGTGGCGCGCCGTGACCGCTGTGCCCTCGGAGGACGCCCGGCCCGTCGACGACCGCGAGGACTTCGCCGACGCCGACCGCGGTTTCATCGCCCCCCTCGACCCGCCCCGGATCACCGCGGCCGACGGTCGGGTGGTCTGGGACGCCGAGCGCCACGCCTTCCTCGCCGGCAACCGTCCCGACACCGCCCACCCCGGCCTCTGGCGGCAGGGCCGGCTCGTCGCGCGGCACGGCCTGTACGAGGTGACCGACGGCATCTACCAGGCCCGCGGCCTGGACCTCGCCAACATGACGCTCATCGAGGGCGACCACGGCGTCCTCGTCGTCGACCCGCTGCTCTCCACCGAGACCGCCGCCGCGGCGCTGGAGCTCTACCGCAAGCACCGCGGCGACCGGCCGGTCACCGCCCTGCTCTACACCCACGCGCACGCCGACCACTTCGGCGGCGCCCGCGGCGTGCTGCCCACCGGGGACCCGCCCGTCCCGGTCCTGGCGCCCGCCGGGTTCCGCGACAGCGCGGTCGCCGAACAGCTCTACACCGGCCCGGCGATGGCCCGCCGCGCCGTCTACATGTACGGCACCCAACTCCCCGCCGCCCCCGACGGCCAGATCGGCTGCGGCCTGGGCACCGCCCCCTCCGCCGGCACCCGCAGTTTCGTGCCGCCCACCGTGGACGTCACCCGCACCGGCCAGGAGGAGATCGTCGACGGCGTCCGCCTGGTCTTCCAACTCACCCCGGGCGCCGACGCCCCCGCCGCGATGAACTTCGCCGCCCCCACCCACCGGGCGCTGTGCACCGCCGAGAACGCCGTCCACACCATGCACAGCGTCCTCACCCTGCGCGGCGCCGTGGTCCGCGACCCCCGGCGCTGGGCCCACTACCTCAACGAGGCGCTGGCCCTCTTCGGCACCGACACCGAGGTCGCCTTCGCCTCCCACCACTGGCCGACCTGGGGCAACGCCCGCATCCGCCGGCTGCTCGCCGGCCAGCGCGACCTCTACGCGTACCTGCACGACCAGACCCTGCGGCTGCTCAACGAGGGCCGCACCGGCCCCGAGATCGCCGAGGAACTGCGGCTGCCGCCGGCGCTGGAACGGCTCTGGGCGCACCACGGCTACTACGGCTCGCTCAGCCACAACGTCAAGGCGATCTACCAGCGTTACCTCGGATGGTTCGACGGCAACCCGGCCCACCTGTGGGAGCACCCACCGGTCGAACAGGCCCGGCGTTACGTGGAGACGCTCGGCGGCGTCGCGGCCACCGTGGACGCCGGCAAGCGCTACGCCGCCGACGGCGACCTGCGGTTCGCCGCCACCCTGCTCAACCACGCCGTCTTCGCCGCCCCCGACGACCCGCGCGCCCGTCGCGAACTGGCCGCCGTCTACGAGCGGCTGGGCCACGGCTGCGAGAACGGCACCTGGCGCAACTACTACCTCACCGCCGCCGGCGAACTGCGCGGCACCCCGGCCGTCGTCCGCCCCGACACCGCGGGCCCGGACGCCCCCGCACCCGACCTGGTCCGCGCCCGTACCGTCGACCAACTCCTGGACTCGCTGGCCATCCGCGTCGACGGCCCCCGCGCCTGGCACCGGAGCCTCACCCTCGACCTCTACCTCGCCGACGAGGACCGCACCTGGCACCTGACCCTCTCCAACGGCGCGCTCACCCACCTCAGCACCCCCGGCGCCCCCGCCGCCGACGCCCTCCCGGGACCGGCCCTCACCCTCACCACCTCCCAGCTCAGGGAGGTGCTCGGCGGTAGGGGCCCGACCACCGTCACTCAGGAGGGTGAGCCGGGTGCGGCCCTGCACGCACTGCTCGCCCTGCTCAGCGCACCGGACCCCAACTTCCCCCTGGTCACCCCTTGATGCGCGCCCACCGCACGGCTGATAGCGAGGCCCCTGGCATGGGGCAAACTGGGCCGGTGGCGAGCAACATTCCCGAGGAGTCGACGAGCTTCGTCGGTCGGAGAGCCGAACTTCGGCATCTGAGCAGCAAGTTGACGCAGCGTCGACTGGTCACTCTGACCGGCCCCGGCGGCGTGGGCAAGACCCGGATCGCGATGCGGGCCGCCGGCGCCGCCGCGCCCCGGTTTCCCGACGGCGTCCGCTGGGCCCAACTATGGCCATTACACGGCGACCAGTTGCTGGTCGCCACCGTCTGCGACGCGGTCGGCCTGGCCGACCACTCGGCCCGGACGCCGGTGGCACTGCTCTGCGAATGGCTCGCGGACAAACACCTGCTCCTGGTCCTGGACTCCTGCGAACACCTCGTCGCCGCCTGCCGGGACCTGGTCGGCGACCTGTTGACCGCCGCCCCCGGCGTCACCGTCCTCGTCACCAGCCGTCAGCCGCTGGACGTCCCGGGGGAGTGCGTCACCGAGATCGGCCCGCTGTCGTGCACCGGAGACAACGACGCGCTGGCCCTGTTCACCGAGCGGGCCGGCACCGCCGCCCCCGACCTCCGGCTCACCGACCCCGACAACGCCGAGGCCGCGGACCTCATCTGCCGTCGCCTGGAAGGCATCCCACTGGCCCTGGAGCTGGCCGGTGCCCAACTGGCCAACCGCCCGCTCGCCCAGGTCGCCGAGCGGCTCGGCTCCCGCCTCGACGCGCTGGACGGCACCGGGTTGTCCTGGACCCCGCGCCACCGGACCCTGCGCACCGCCATCGGTTGGAG
Source organism: Streptomyces sp. NPDC090442 (assembly GCF_044769405.1). NCBI lineage: Bacteria > Bacillati > Actinomycetota > Actinomycetes > Kitasatosporales > Streptomycetaceae > Streptomyces > Streptomyces sp. NPDC090442. The sequence goes on along the minus strand of NZ_JBIVXW010000006.1, from coordinate 146,916 downwards.
CCACGAGCTGTGCGCCCCGCTGGAACGGCTGCTGTGGGCCCGGCTCTCGGTCTTCCGCGGCACCTTCGACGCCGGCTCCGCGGCCGCGGTCTGCGCCGACGGCCCGCTCACCGCAGACGCCGTGCGCCCCGCGCTCGCCGGACTGGCCGCCAAGTCCGTGCTCACCCGCGACGGCAGCCGCTTCCAGATGCTCGACACCCTGCGCGAGTACGGCCGGATGTGGCTGGCCGAACTCGACGAGACGGTGATCGTCGCCGACCGGCACGCCGCGCACTTCGTCGGCCTCGGCCGCAGCGCCGAGCGCGGCTGGCTCGGCCCCGACCAGGTCACCTGGTACGGCAGGGTCGCCGAGGCGTACGTCGACCTGTGCACCGCCCTGGACCACCTCCTGGCCAGCGACGCCGCCGGCGCCCAGGAACTCGGCGCGGCCATCGGCTTCTTCTGGACCTGCTGCGGCCATCTGCACGAGGCCCGCGACTACCTGGAGCGGGCACTGGCCGCCCAGGACACTCCGGGCGCGTCCCACACCCGCGCCCTGTGGGCGCTCGGCGTCGCGGTGCTCCTCCAGGGCGAGTTGCACACCGCCGAGACCCTGGGCCGGCGGTGCGCCCGCGCCGCCCGGGAGGCCGCCGACCACGACGCGATGCTCGCCGCCGGCTACCTCATCGGCCTGACCCACCTGATGGCCGGCCGCCCGCTGACCGCCCACGCCACCGCCGAGCGGGTCCTCGGGCCGTCGCCGGACGACCCCTTCGCCTCCGCCAGTCGGCTCCGCTGCCACCTGGTGCGGCTCTTCGCGCTCACCGCCCTCGGCCGGCTCGACGAGGCGCGGCGCCTGGCCACCACGCTGCGCCGCGGCTGCGTCCGGCGCGGCGAGTACTGGTCCCGCTCCTACATCGACTACCAACTCGCCCTGGTCGCCCTCTTCCAGGACCGGCCCGAGGAGTCCGCCGACCACGCCCGCGCGATGCTCACCGCCAAGCAGCGGATCGGCGACAACTTCGGGATCGCGCTCGGCCTGGACCTGCTGGCCGCCGCGGTCGCCGCCCAGGGCAAGGGCGCGGCCGCCGCCCAGGTCTACGGCGGCGGCCAGGCCATCTGGCGCACGGTGGGCCATCCGCAGCGCGGCACCCCCGAACACCGCGCGGTGCGCGAGCAGTGCGAGCGGCGGGCCCGGGCGGCGATGGGTGACGCGGCGTACGCCGCGGCCTTCGGGCGGGCCGCCGAGCAGGATCCCGAGGTGCTGCTCGCCCGCATCCTCACCGGGGAGTTGTGACCGGCGCGCCGGCCCCGGAGGGACCGTCGTCGCCGGCGAGCGCGTACAGCAACTCGTAGGCGGAGGTCACCATCCGGCAGGTGTGGCCGCGGCGGGTGGCGAGCGCGATCAGCCCGGTGGCGGACGCCGGGTGGTAGCCGGCGAACGCCTGCTGGCCGAAGGTCGCCCCGACGTGGAAGAGCAACGGGCCGCGCGGCGCCGGGTGTTGGTGCCACGTCAGGGTGTGGGTGTTGCGGTGCCGCCAGCCGCGCCGCAGCAGCGGCACCTGCACGGCGCGCAGCGCGGCGGCCAGCGGGCTGCCCCCGGGGTACAGGTGCGCCTCCACGTAGGTCAGCAGGTCGTCGGGGGTGGCGCGGACCGACCCGGCGGGGGCGAAGGCCCCCATGTCGGTGCAGCGCACCGGGGTGGTGCCGTTGGCCCGGTGGCCGACGGCGTCGGTGCCGGTCGTACCGGGTGCCAGGGTGGTGTCGGTGAGCCCGAGCGGCTTGAGTACCCGGGCGGCGAGCAGCTCCGGGTAGCCGGTGCCGGTGGTGTGGCTCAGTGCCGGACCGAGCAGTGCCAGACCGAAGTTGGAGTAGCGCCAGCGGGTTCCGGGCCGGTGCCGGGGCCGGGTCCGCGCGAAGGTCCGCAGCAGCCGCTCGGTGTCGTAGCCGGCGTAGCCGTTGTCGTACGGGCGGACCAGCGCGCCGAGCAGCAGGTCGGTGGGGATCCGGGGCAGCCCGGAGGTGTGGGTGGCCAGGTGCCGCAGGGTGATCCGGCCGGAGCGCGGATGGTTCAGCGGCAGGCGGGGGAGACGGGCGGTCAGCGGATCGTCCAGTGCGAGCTCCCCGTTCACCGCGAGCTCGGCCAGCAGCAGCACGGTGAACGTCTTGGACAGCGAACCGAGTTCGTAGCGCAGCGCGGGGCGCGGGGTGGGCGGCGCCAGCGCGCTGCCGCCGCTGAGCACGGTCCGGTGGCCCCGTCGGGTGACGGCCAGCACGACGTCCGGGGCGTCGATGCGGGCCAGCGTGTCCGCCAGCCGTTCCTCGGTCGCCGGCCCGCCGGCTGCGGACCGCATCAGTCCGCGTCGGTGGTCAGCGCGCGGGAGGTGGCCATCGCCGAGGCGAACGCGGCGACCAGGGTGGGGTGGTGGACCTGGTCGAAGACCACGTCCGGCGTGCCTTCGGGCATCGCCCGCTGGATCGGCATGGCCCCGGACTCCGCCTGGGCGGCCGCGTACCGCTGCCACAGCCGGGCGTCGAGGGCGGGACGCGGCAAGCAGGCGTCCACGACCAGGAGTTCGCCGACCAGGTCCCAGTGTTCGAGCTCCGCCCAGTCCTCCAACCAGGCCGGCAGGTACCGGTCGAGGTAGCCGGCGATGTCCGGCGGGATCCGGCCCGGCGCCTCGCCCCAGTTGGTGACGTGGAAGACGGTGTGGGTGATGTCGTAGGCGATGTGCAGTTGCACCGTCCACGGCTCGGGCAGCCGGCCCAGCCAGGTGTGCGCGAGCGCCTCGCCGAAGTCGGCGCTGGGGGCGAGACCCAGCTTGCGCTCGGCGTTGAGCACCCCGAGCCACCGGTTGGGCACCATCTCCAACGCCGTCCAGGTCCCGGTCCGGCGGGATGCGCCCAGGCCCGCCTCCAGCCCCGGGTGGCGGTGGCCGAGCTCGTAGAACGGTGCGTAGAGCTCCAGCGGCACCGGGGAGTGCGGCTCGTCGCGCTGGAGCGCGGCCAGCACGTTGCCACCGTCGAGCAACTCCCGCCAGGCGAAGTCCAACAGCGCACCGGCCCGGGTGCGCTGCCGGGACCCGGCCACGCCCTCCCGGAACAGCACCTGCATGTTGATCGCCAACTCGCCGATGGGCTTGAGCCGTTCGATCGTCGCGCTGCCCGTGGCGCGGTCCTCGGGCGTCAACCGGAAGTACTCGCGGTGCGCGTCGAGCCAGCTCAGGGCTCGGTCGCCGACCCGGTGCAGCAGTGCCGGGGTGGCTAGGGACGCAGCCGTCGGGGTCACAGCGCAGCCTCGCTTTCGCAGGGCGTCCGTCCGGCCACCGCCGCCGCGTCCCCGACCGGCACCGGGCCGACCCCGGCCTCCTCCGAGGCGATACGGGCGAGGGTGCCGGCGAACGCGGTCACCAGGGTGGAGTGGTAGCAGGCCCGGAACGCCTCGGTCGGGTCGTCCGGGCGGGGCGCCGCACCGGTCTCGGGCACGCCGCCGTCGGCGGCCTGCGCGCCGGCCAGCCGCCGCCAGGCCGCCGCGTCGTACGGGGCGGACGGCAGGCACGCGGCGACCGCCAGCAACTCGCCGACCAGGTCCCACAGTTGCTCCTCCAGCCAGTTCTCCAGCCAGGAGGGCAGCCAGAGCCGCAGGTAGCCGACGGCCTCCGGGGTCAGCCGCCGCCGGTTGCGGCCCCAGTCGGTGAGGTGGAAGACGTCGTGCGTCACGCCGTACGCCGCCTTCCGGTCCAGCGCCCAGGGCTCGGGCAGCAGCCCCAGCCCGGTCAGGGCGAACTCGGGGTCGAACGCGGCGTGTTGGGGGAGCCCGATCCGCCGCTCGGCGTTGAGCACCCCGAGGGTGCGGGTGTGGTCCTCGCGGGCCACCCGCCAGCCGCGCAGCCCGGTCGTGGTGAGCACCAGCTCCTCCACGGTCGGGTGCCGCAGCCCGGCCTGTGCGAAGGCGCCGTAGATCTCCACCGGGTAGGTGGCGTGCGGCTCCCCGCGGATCAGCTCGGCGAACAGCTCCCCCTCGCGGGCCTCCCGCCAGGCGAACGCGAACAGCCCCTGCGCCGCGGCCCGGAAGTCGGCCCGCGGGTGGCAGGAGGCGATCAGTTGGGTCAGCTCGGCCAGTTCGCCGAGGGGTTTGAGGGTGAGGTTGGGGTCGGCGTCGGTCGTCGCGTCCGGCGGGAGCCGGAAGTGGTCCCGCCACTCGGTCAGCCAGCCCAGGCTCCGCCCGACGAGGTCGTCCAGCAGCTCCGGGTCGCCCCGGCCGGCGGTCACCAGCCCCGCCCGAAGAACCGCTGCGCGGCCACCACGTGGAGCGACACCCGAGGGTCGCCGCCGCCCATCTGCCGGACGAAGGTCAGCCCCGCGTCCAGCCCCAGGGTCGGTGGCACGCCCGGGAGCCGGGCCAGCCAGCGGCCAACCCCGGCGGCCTGCAACCAGTCCCGGCGGCGCACCGCCCGGACGAACCCGCGCGCCAAGTCATCGGTGCGACGGGCCAGTTGCTCTTCCAGGTCGCTGGCCAGGCCGGGCAGCGCCAGCGCGGCGAGTTGGGAGACCCGGTGGGCGAGCTGCGGCCAGGGATCGGAGCCGGTCCATTCCGCGCCGGTCTCCGGGGGGCGCGGCCAGGGTTGCGCGCCCGTGGGGAGGTAGGCGTGGGTGGCCTCCACCAGGCCGCGGTAGCTCCACGCCGAGACCTCGGAGGCGTCCGTACCAGGGGGATAAGTCGCCAGCGTCTGCCGCACCACCGCTTCGTCGTCCGCGCCCACCGGCACCGCCCGGTGCTCCAGTGCGTAGGGCGCGAGCGCGTCGGCGCCCAGGACCCGGACCGCGGCCGGGGCGAGTGGATCGCCCTGGCGCAGGATCCGGGAGAGCGCATAGGGGTCGCCCCCACCCTGGAGGGCGAGGGCGACCCCGGTTGCGGCATCGGCGATCACAGCGCTGAGCGGGACTGCTCCCTGCGTCTGTTCAGCCAACACGAATCCCCTCAGCGAACGCCGGTCTTCGGACGAGGGGCGGGGGGCGAGATCAGCAGCAGGCCGAGCAGCAGCAGACCACCTCCGCACTCGCGGGTGTCCCGGTAGACACCGTCGGGCTCTGCAGGGCTGAGCAGTCCCTCGATCTCGGCGGTCAGGGCGGCCGTCTCGACCGGCGCTGTGCGATCCGTAACCATGCGATCAACTCCTTCGACGAATGGGATATCAGGCTTACATCCGCCACAAACCGCCGCAATCTGAACTAAAGCGACGCGTGAGTAACCGTCGGGGGCGCCGTCGGGGGCCTGTTGGGCGGATCGGCCGTCGTCACCGTCACAACTCGGCGCGCGGTCAGGGGAGTTGATCTTCCGCCGGCTCAGGGCTCGCGGACGTACGGCGTGGTCGTGCTCAACGTCGCGAAGCCCAGCCGGGACAGGATCGGACTGCTCTGTTCGGAGGCATCTACCTGGAGGTAGCGAAATCCCCGCGCGCAGGCGAGCGCGGCCCGCCGGGCGACCAGCGCCCGGTACACGCCCCGGCCCCGCCACGCGGGTAGGGTGCCGCCGCCCCACAGGCCCGCGAAGTCCGTTCCGGCCGGGAGTTCCAGGCGGGCCGCGGACACCGGTGTCTCACCCGCCAGTGCGACCACCAGTACCAGTGCGTCCGGGTCCCGTGTCAGGTGGGCGAGCAGCCGGTGCCGGAGGCGCTCGGCGGGTTTCCCGAACACCTCGGCGTGGACCCGCACCACCAGCTCCACCCCGGCCGTGCCGGTCACCGTCGCCAGCCGCACGCCCGCCGGGGGCTCGGGCTCCGCGGTGAGGTCGGAGGTCCGCGCCACCATCAGGGACTCCGGCTGCCCCGGGACGAAGCCGGCCGCGCGCAGCCGGTCGCCGAGGTCCGCGGGGCGGTCGTGGGCGTAGGTCTTCCATTCGAAGGTCAGGCCCCGGGCCGCGAAGTGCTGGCGCTGCGCCGCGATGGCGGCGTCGGCGGTGGTGCCGTCCAGGTCCGACCAGAGCACGCCGTTCCAGCCGTCGGGCCCGCCGGTCTGACGTACCACCGGCCCGTCGCGCTCCATGGAGGTGCCGGGGTCGGCGGGGGCCGCCCGCCGCAACTGCTGGTCGTAGCGCGCGCGTACCGCGTCGAGCTCCGTGTCCGTCATGTTCATCGGCACAGTATGGGTGGGCGGGGGCGGCCGACCGGTGGTTACTCCGCCGTCCTCTTGCGGGCGACCGCGGTCTGTGCCATGCCGGGGAGGAAGTCGGTGAACAGCTCGTGCACCTCTTGGACCAGTGGTCGCAGTACCCGGAAGCGCGCCAGCGACACCCCGCGGGTGGTCAGCCGGGCGCCGCGGGCGGCGAGCTGGCGGCTGCGCTCCCGGCCGGGGGAGCGGTCGAAGACCCAGTACAGGACGAGCCCCATCTGGGACAGCCACATCAACTCGGGCAGCACGTCGGCGAGTTCGTCCGGCACCTTTGCCTTCGAGCCGGACAGCACCTCGCGGTGCACGTCGATGGCCGCCTCGCGGGCGTGCTCGGACTCGGCCGAGAAGGGACTGAGGGGGCTGTCCGGGTCCGCGGCGTTCTTGAAGAACTGCGCGGCGAACTCGTGGTACGGACCGGCGATGTCCAGCCATGCGCGCAGCACCCCGGTCAGCCGCGCCTCCAGGTCGGTCTCCCGGTCCAGCACGTCGCGGACCGCCGCCTGGTGCTCGGCGGCGATCCGGTCGTAGAAGCCCTGGATCAGGTGCTCCTTGCCGGCGAAGTAGTAGTAGGCGTTCCCGACGGAGACGCCGGCCTCCTTGGCGATGGCCCGCATCGTGGTCTTGTCGTAACCCCGTTCCCGGAAGAGCCGCATGGCGGTCTCCAGGATCAGGGCGCGGGTCTGCTCGCTCTTCGCCGGTTGGGGCTGGTTCTGCTCTGGCACGCTCAGAGCCTAATCGCGCACCGCGCAGCCGCCGCGGCAGCCCTCCGGGGCGCCCCAGGGATCCTCGGACGGGTGTGCCGGGCCGGGGCGGTGCGCCGCGCGGTACTTCGCCGCCACGAGCACCGCGCCGCGGGCGAACGGCAACCCGGCGGGCCCGCTGAGCCGGTGGGCCAGCGGCCGGTACCCGGCCAGCGCCCACAGGCACACGACCCAGGCGGCCGCGCCCAGGTACATCTGCCCGCCGTCCCCGACCACGGTGATCTCCTCCAGTGAGGCGGTGTGGTCGAGCCCGGGCAGCAGCCGCCGGGCCTCCGGTGAGCCGGCCGGCACCAGGTCCAGCGGCACCAACTGGCGCTGCCGGCCGAGCCAGCCGCGGACGAAGGAGCACAGCGGGCACTGCGCGTCGTAGAGCACGGTGAGCCGGCGGACCGGGGCGACCGCGGCGCCCCGGTCCACGGCGACGGCGGTCGCCGTCATCCCTGCACCGGTCCGGCGGGCGCCGGGTAGGTGTAGGCGTTCGGCAGCACCGGCGGGTTCGGCTCCCGGTCCAACATCCCGCGCCGGCGGAACTTGTTGAGCGCGAAGACGTTGCCGAGGTGCATCAGCCCGAGCACCAGCAGCACCACGCCCAGCTTCTGCGACAGCGCCTCGAAGACCTGCCGGGACGAGGCGAGGGTGGCGTCGTCCTGGAGGTACAGCGCGACGAAGCCGAGGTTCACGAGGTAGAAGCCGACCACGAGGAGGTGGTTGACGGCGTCCGCCAACTTCTCGTTCCCGTGCAGCACATCGGCGAGGAAGAGCCGTCCGTTCCGGCTGAGGGTGCGGGCGACCCAGATGGTCAGGCCGATGCTGACGACCAGGTAGATGACGTACGCGACGACGGTGAGGTCCACGCCCCGACTCCTTCTTGAACGTGTTCAAAAGTTGTGTCGTCGGCGACTGTAGACCTGTTTTTGAACACGTTCAACCGAGGGGGTGGGGGTGCGGAACGGTCACGGAACGTCGGGGGAGGGGGTGTCGGCCGGCGCGCGTTGGTCATCTAGAGTGCGGGCGTGCCCTCGTACAGCATTGGTCAGGCAGCGCGGCTGCTGGGTGTCAGCTCGGAGACCGTCCGGCGGTGGGCCGACGGCGGGCAGTTGCGGATGGACCGGGACGGCGCCGGCAACCGCGCGATCGACGGGGTGAGTCTGGCCGCGTTCGCCAAGGAGCGGGCCGCTGGGGCGCATCCGGTGCCCGGCGAGGTCCGCACCTCGGTACGGAACGCCTTCGCCGGGATCGTCACCGCGGTCACCCTCGACGACGTGATCGCGCAGGTCGAGATCCAGTCGGGGCCGCACCGGGTGGTGTCGGTGGTCAGCCGGGAGGCCGTCGAGGAGTTGGGCATCGAGGTCGGCATGGAGGCCACCGCGCGGGTCAAGTCCACCCATGTGCACGTGGACCGGCCGGACGGGCGCGGCTGAGCGGCCCGCCGCGCGGGTGGCCGACCGGCCGCGTCAGCGGCACAACAGGGCCGCGTGCAGGTCGAGTTTGTGGTCGAGCCGGGACAGGTCGCGGCCGGTGAGGGTCTCGATCCGCTGGATGCGGTAGTGCACGGTGTTGACGTGCAGGTGCAGGATCTCCGCGGTCCGCGCCCAGGAGCCGTGTTGGGCGAGGAAGACCTCCAGCGTCTCCAGCAGCATCCGGTGCGAGGTGCTGCCGGCGCGCGCCAGCGGGCCGAGCACCCGGCTGCTGAACGCCGCGCGGACCTCCGTGGGCACCCCGGAGAGCAGCGCGCCCAGCGTCGTCAGATCGTCGACGGAGGTGACGCCGGCGCCCGTCGGATCCGCCGAGCGGGCCGCGGCCAGGGCGTAACTGGCCTGCCCCAGTGCCGCGTTGAGGTCACCGGCGGTGGCCGCCGGGCCGCTCACGCCGGCGTGCAGCGGGGTCTCCGGCCGGCAGTCGTGCAGTGCCGGCCACGCCTCGCGCAGGGCCCGGACGGCCTCGTCGGGCGCGCCGGCGACCACCGCGGCCGCCCGGCCGTCCGGCAAGCGGCCGGCGACGAAAGGCGCTTCGGGGTGGTGTCGCAGCGCCTCGGCCAACGCCCGGACCGCCGGCTCCGGTTCGGCGTCGTCCAGCGCGGCCACCACGACCCGGAACGGGCCGTCGGCGGGCAACCCGCAGTCGTGCAGCGCCGCGTCGAACGCCCCGGCCCCCTCGGCGGTCAGCGCCAGCAGCGCGTCCGCGGCCCGGCGCGCGGCCGCCTGCCGGGCGGTGGCGTGGTGCCGGTGCTGGGCGAGGACCTCGGCTATCTCGTGCAGCACCCGCGGCGGGGCGTCGTCCGCGCCGCGCAGCCGCAGGAACCAGCCGTCGTACGGGCCGGTGTCCCCCTCGACGCGCAGGGTGGTGCCGGCGCCGGCGGTGAGCTCCCGCCGGGCCTGGCGTGGCGTCAAGTCGGGTGCGTCGGGGGTACCGGCGACCGTCCGGCCGGTGGCGGTCAGTAGCCAGCAGGCCGGGCCGCCCAGGTGCGCGAACGCCCGGTCCAGCAGGGCGTCCGGCGCGGCGCCGCCGGCGAGCAGCCCGGCGAGCTCGGTGCGCACGTTCTCCGGCAGCGCGTAGTGGCCGGCCGGGCGGCGGCTGAGATCGCCCCAGCGGCGCAGGTACACCGCCTCGGTGATGTCCCGGAACGTGATGTGCGCGGGCACCGCGAGCAGCGCGACGCGATGGGCGCGGCAGGATTCGACCAGCACGTCCGGTACCGCCCCGTGGGTCTCCTCGCCGGCCAGCAGCGCGGCCGCCCCGGCCGCGGCCAGCGCCGCCACGAACCGGTCCGCCTTCTCCCGGCCGTCCTCGGGCGCCCACCACACCAGCCCGCTCAACACCAGCTCTCCCGGTTGGAGGAACCGCGCCGGCGCCTCCAGGTCGGTCGCGGTGACCCCGCTGACCTCTTGGACGAGCAGCGGCTCCTCTCCCCAGAGGAGGGTCAGGTCGAGCGCATCGAGCTGGAGGAGGTCGTGGACGTGCATGCGGTGGCTCCTTGGACGGCTGCCGGGCACCCAACCCGGCATCTCACATTCACGAGGCAAATGCGGATTCTGGCATCGTAAATGCCAGGCGGTCTCGCCGATATCCCCCTTGGTTGATCATCCAGCTCCGGGCCGGGGCGTTGGTGCGTTTTCCGTGCTGCGGACCAGTCGTGCACCGGGCCGCCGCCTTGCTTCACTCGGCGGCATGGACCTGAACACCGTGCTGGAGGTGCGGGACGCCCGGCTGCACGCCCCGTGGCGACCCGGCGACGCCTGGCTGGGCGGCGGCACCTACCTCTTCTCCGAACCCCAGCCGCACCTCCGCCGCCTGGTGGACCTCGGCCGGATGGGCTGGGAGCCGGTCGGCCAACTCCCGGACGGCTCCCTGGAGATCGCCGCCACCTGCACCATCGCCCAGCTCTCCCGCTTCGCGGCCACTCTCCCGGCCCCGGCCGCGCCGCTCTTCGAGCAGTGCTGCCGCGCCTTCCTCGCCTCGTTCAAGATCTGGAACATGGCGACCGTCGGCGGCAACCTCTGCAACGGCCTGCCGGCCGGACCGATGATCTCGCTGACCGCGGCCCTGGACGGAAGCTGTCTGCTCCAGGCCCAGGACGGCTCCCGGCGCCGCGTCAGGGTCGCCGACTTCATCACCGGCGCCGGCCGCAAGGACCTCGCCGAGGGCGAACTCCTCCGCTCGGTCACCCTGCCCGCCCGCTCCCTGACCTGCCGGACCGCCTTCCGGCAGGTCTCCCTCTACGGACTCGGCCGCTCCGCCGCCCTGGTCATCGGCGCGCTCGACCCCCTGGACGGCTCCCTTGCCGTCACCGTCACCGCCGCCACCGTCCGCCCCTTCCGCCTCTGGTTCCCCTTCCCGCCCACCGCCGCCGCGCTGCGCGCCACCCTCGACGACGCCGTCACCGACGCCGAGTGGTTCGACGACCTCCACGGGCTGCCCGCCTGGCGCCGCCACATGGCGCTGCGGCTCGCCGAGGAGGTCCGCGCCGAACTCGCCCCCCGTCCGCCGTCCCCCACGGAGGCCGCCCGATGAGCCACGTCGTCCACGTCAACGGCCGGGAGTTCGACGTCGCGCCCCGGCCCGGCCAGTGCCTGCGCACCTATCTGCGGGACCGCGGCTGGTTCGGGGTGAAGAAGGGCTGCGACGCCGGGGACTGCGGCGCCTGCACCGTCCACGTCGACGGGGAGCCGGTGCACAGCTGCCTCTACCCGGCCGTCCGCGCCGCCGGGCGCCGGGTCACCACCGTCGAGGGCCTGGCCGAGCCGGACGGCGAACTCCACCCGGTGCAACGGAAGTTCCTCGCCGCCCAGGGCTTCCAGTGCGGCTTCTGCACCGCCGGCTTCCTGATGACCACCGCCAGGCTGAGTGGGGACCAACTCGACGACCTGCCCCGGGCGTTGAAGGGCAACCTCTGCCGCTGCACCGGCTACCGCGCCATCGAGGACGCGATCCGCGGCGTCACGCACGTCGAGGAGCCCCGGCCCGGGGAGTCGGTCGGCGCCAACCTCGGCGCCCCCGCGGGCCCGCAGGTGGTCACCGGCACCGCCCGCTACACCTTCGACATCGAGGTCCCGGGACTGCTGCACATGAAGCTGCTGCGCTCCCCGCACCCGCACGCCCGGATCGTCGCCGTCGACACCGCCGACGCGCTGCGGGTCCCCGGCGTCCGCCTCGTCCTGACCCACCGCGACGCCCCCGAGCGGCTGTTCTCCTCCGCCCGCCACGAGCACCCCACCGAGGACCCCGACGACACCCGCGTCCTGGACGACGTGGTCCGCTTCGTCGGCCAACGGGTGGCCGCCGTGGTCGCCGACACCGAGGCCGCCGCCGAGGAGGGCTGCCGCAGGATCGCGGTGGAGTACGAGGTGCTGCCGCACGTCCTCGACCCGGAGGAGGCGATGCGGCCCGGCGCCCCGGTGGTGCACCCCAAGGACCCCGAAACCTCCCGGATCGCCCGCCCGCAGGAGAACGTCGTCGGCGAGGTGCACGGCGAGATCGGCAGCGTGGAACGGGGTTTCGCCGAGGCCGACGTGGTCTACGAGGAGACCTTCCGCACCCAACGGGTGCAGCACGCGAGCCTGGAGACGCACGGCGCCCTCGCCTCCTTCGAGGAGCGCGAGGACGGCGCCGGCGAGCGCATCGTGGTCCGCTCCAGCACCCAGGTGCCCTTCCTGACCCGGCGCGCCCTGTGCGCCCTCTACGACCTACCGGAGGACGAGGTCCGGGTGGTCGCCGGCCGGGTGGGCGGCGGCTTCGGCGGCAAGCAGGAGATGCTGACCGAGGACATCGTGGTGCTCGCCGCGAGGCGGCTGCACCGGCCGGTGAAGCTGGAGTTCACCCGCGCCGAGCAGTTCTTCGGCGCCACCACCCGGCACCCGTTCACCATCGGGATCAGGGCCGGCGCCAAACGGGACGGCACCCTGACGGCCCTGCAACTCCGGGTGGTCGCCAACACCGGCGCCTACGGCAACCACGGCCCGGCGGTGATGTTCCACAGCGTCGGCGAGTCGATGGCCGTCTACCGCGCCCCGCACAAGAAGGTCAACGCCTTCTCCGTCTACACCCATTGCGTCCCGGCCGGCGCCTTCCGCGGCTACGGGCTGGGTCAGGTCACGTTCGCCGTGGAGTCCGCCCTGGACGAGCTGGCCCGCCGCCTGGGCATCGATCCGCTGGTCTTCCGGGAGCGCAACATCATCGGCCCGGGGGAGCACATGATCACCCCCGGCGGCGAGGAGGAGGACCTCCAGATCGCCAGCTACGGACTGGACCAGTGCCTGAAGGTCGTCCGAGACGCGATGGCCGAGGACCGCGGCGCCGCGGACGCCCCCGAGGGCTGGCTGGTCGGCCAGGGTGCCGCCATGGCGATGATCGCCACCGGCCCGCCCGGCGGCCACTACGCCGACGCCACGGTGACCCTGCTGGACGACGGCGGTTACGACATCGCCGTCGGCACCGCCGAGTTCGGCAACGGCACCACCACCGTGCACAAACAGATCACCGCCGGCGCGCTCGGTACCACCGTCGACCGGATCACCATCCGGCAGTCCGACACCGACGTCGTCCGGCACGACACCGGCGCCTTCGGCTCGGCCGGCACCGTGGTGGTGATGCGGGCGGCCAACGGGCTGGCCGAGAAGATCCTCACCTTCGCCGCCGAGCACGCCCGCACCCCGCGGAGCCAGTGCCGGCTGCTCGCCGACGCGGTGGAGTGCGCCGGCCGGCCGGTCCCGCTCAAGGAACTGCACGCGGCCGCCCGGGCGCAGGGCGAGGAGCTGACCGCGGCCGGGCACTGGGGCGGCTCGCCGCGCTCGGTGGCCTTCAACGCCCAGTGGTTCAAGATCGCGGTCGATCCCGACAGCGGCGAGATCCGGATCCTGCGCAGCGTGCACTCGGCCGACGCCGGCCGGGTCATGAACCCGATGCAGTGCCGCGGCCAGGTCGAGGGCGGGGTGGCCCAGGCGCTCGGCGCCACCCTCTTCGAACAGGTCCTGGTCGACGGCGACGGCCGGGTCCTCACCCCCGCCTTCCGCCGCTACCGGCTGCCCGCCTACGCCGACGTCCCGCGCACCGAGGTGCACTTCACCCAGACCTCGGACGCCATCGGGCCGTTGGGGGCCAAGTCGATGAGCGAGAGCCCGTTCAACCCGGTGGCGCCGGCCTTCGGCAACGCGCTGCGCGACGCCACCGGGGTGCGCTTCACGGAGGTGCCGTTCCTCCGCGACAAGGTGTGGCTGGCCCTGGCGGAGCACCGTGCCGCGGGCGGCCCGGCGGGCTGGTCGGCCCGGGCGCACCCGTCGCGGGAGGGCTCGGTGTGACCGCCGGCCGCCGCGCCGATCCCGCGGCGGCCGGCACGGGACCGGCCGGTCCGGCGCGCATCGAGGGCGTTCCCGGATCTGCCGCCCCATCCGACCATTTGCCTCACTTGTGCAAGGAGAACGTGCGTAGTGGGATGGCATATGTGATTGAGGCCACTGCCGCCGGGGCATCAGAGGGAGGCAGCCGCCGCCCGGATCCTCTCCAGGGGGACACCATGAGCCGTCTCAGCCCGCCCCGCGCCACCGCCGCCCGCGGCGTGCCGGACGCCGTGCTGCCCGCCGCCCGGCCCTTCCTGATCAGCGGTCAGCTCCAGCACCCGCTCGCGCTGACCGTCGCCGATCTGCGGGAGCGCTGGCCGCAGCGGCACGCCCCGGTGGTCTTCGACTGCGCCACCAACGGCCCGCAGCACCACACCTTCGACGGCCCGCTGCTGCGCGAGGTGCTGGCCGCGGCCGGCCCGGCCTTCGACGCCCGGCGGCGCAAGGACCGCTCCCGCTTCCTGCTGACCGTCACCGGCGGCGACGGCCACCACACGGTGCTGTCCTGGGCGGAGATCGACGCCGACTTCGGCGACGCCCCGATCCTGCTGGCCACCGCCATGGACGGCCGCCCGCTGGACGGCGACGGCAGCCAACTCGTGGTGCCCTCCGACCGCTGCGGTGCCCGCTACATCAGCGCCATCACCGACATCTGGGTGGGCGCCTGCCCGGTGCCGGGGGAGCGGTAGCCGGGGCCGGCGGTCCGGTCAGCCCTCGACGGCCAGCGCGACCTCGGTGGACTTGACCAGCGCGGTCACCTCGGAGCCGGCGGCCAGGCCCAGTTCGGCGGCCGCGTCCTTGGTGATCGCCGCGGTCAGTTCGCCGCCGGCCACGGCCACCCTGACCCCGGCCATCGCGCCGCCGGTGGCCACCGCGACGACGGTGCCGGGGATCCGGTTGCGGATGCTGAGCCCGTCGACGGTGCCGGTGGCGAGCGCGACCTCGGTGGACTTCATCAGCACGCGCACCGCCGAACCCTCCTTGATCCCGAGGTCGTTGACGGCCTCCACGGTGATCGCGGCGGTGATCTCCTGGCCGCCGGCGAGCCGCACCGCGACGGTCGACATCACCTCCCCCGACGCGATGCCGAGAACCGTGCCGGGGAGCTGATTGCGGATGCTCAGGGTCATGGGAACCACTTCCTCGGGGCTGGGGGAGAGAAGGGCGGGGATATCCGCGGGGGTGAATGCGACGGGGCTCGCCGCTGCCGGAAACCGCCGCGGAACGGGGCGGGGAAATGTCGGGAATCGCCCCGTCGGTCCCTCGCACTGTAATCGCGTTCGGGCGGGAATTCCTCGGCGGATTCGGCCCACCGGGTGCGACGTTCCGGCCCTGCTCCGGATGTCTTCGCCCGGGATTCCGGCACCCGGAAAAAGCGCTCGTCCCTTCCTCCAATAGCCCTTGCATCTGCTATAGAGGAATGCCTCAAGGATTGTAAATGCGAGGCATTAGCTCATATCGTGTCGCACATGCAGTCCTACACAATCGGCCAGGCGGCGCGCCTGCTGGGCGTCAGCCCGGACACCGCGCGCCGCTGGGCGGACGCCGGCAGGGTCGCGACCCACCGCGACGACAGCGGCCGCCGCCTCATCGACGGCCGGGATCTGGCCGCCTTCTCGATCGAGGTGGGTCAGTCCGCAGGAGGCGAGGAGGACGATGCCTACACCTCCGTCCGCAACGCCTTCCCGGGCATCGTCACCGCCGTCAAGGTCGGCGACGTCGCCGCCCAGGTCGAGATCCAGGCCGGCCCGCACCGTCTGGTCTCCCTGCTCACCCGCGAGGCCGTGGAGGAACTCGGCCTGGAAGTCGGCATGCAGGCGGTGGCACGGGTGAAATCCACCAGCGTGCACATCGACCGCACCTGACCCCGCGACCGCACCATCAGGCGGCCGGTCCGTGCGTCCCCGACGGGGCGGCCGCCCACCCAGCGGCGTCGCCCTTCCCCGGGCTCTCGAAGGTCCCGAGCAGGGGAGGCCCCACTCGGCGCGGCTGATGTCCCCGTCCGCCCGGGCGACCGCCTCGCCCGCGTCACAAGGAGTCCCGCACCATGTCCCCCTTCGTCACCGGGCGCCGCGCCGCCTCCGCGCTCGTCACCGCAGCCCTCCTCGTCCCGCTCGCCGCCTGCTCCGGCGGCGGCAGCGGCGACAGCGCCAAGAAGGACGGCGGCACCACCACCAAGCTCACCGTGCTCGCCGCCGCCTCGCTCACCGACGTCTTCAAGAAGGCCGGCGCCGCCTACGAGAAGGAGCACCCCGACACCAAGGTCGCCTTCTCCTTCGCCGGTTCGCAGGAGCTCGCCGCCCAGGTCAAGCAGGGCGCCCCCGCCGACGCCCTGGTCACCGCCGACACCAAGACCATGGACGGGCTGAAGGCCGACACCGGGACGCCCACCGTCATCGCCAAGAACCGCCTGGTCATCGCCACCGGCAAGGGCAACCCCAAGAACGTCGGTGCGCTGAAGGACCTCGCGAACAGCAAGCTGAAGGTGGTGCTGGCCGCCCCCGAGGTGCCCGTCGGCCGCTACAGCAAGAAGGTCCTGGACGCCCAGCAGCTGACCGTCAAGCCGGTCTCCCAGGAGCCCAACGTCCGGGCCGTGCTCAGCAAGGTGGAACTGGGCGAGGCGGACGCCGGCATCGTCTACAAGACGGACGCCGCCACCGCGCCCGGCAAGGTCGACGCCATCGACATCCCCGACGCGCAGAACGCCGTCGCCTCCTACCCGGCGGCCACGCTGAAGTCCTCCCAGCACTCCGCGGCGGCCGCCGCGTTCGTCAAGTGGCTGAGCACCCCCGAGGCGCAGAAGCTGCTGCAGGCGGCGGGCTTCCAGAAGCCGTGACCGCGCGGGGGCGGGGCCGTCCGACTCGGGGGAGCGGCCCGCCCCGCCGCCCGCCGGACCCCTGGCCCCGCCGCCCGACCCGATCCCAGGACTCCCGATGAGCCGCCTTCGCACCCCCGACCCGGTGCGCGCCGCCCGGCGCCGCGCGCCCGGTGCCCGCACCCCCGTGGCACTGGCCGTTCCCGCGCTGCTGGCAGTCGCCTTCCTGCTGCTGCCGCTCGTCGGCGTGCTGAGCCGCACCAGTTGGGGCGAGCTCGGCACCCATCTGACCAGCCCCGCGGTGCTCCAGGCGCTGCGGCTCTCGCTGCTGGTGTCGTGCTGGGCGCTGGGCCTGTCGCTGCTCCTCGGGGTGCCGCTGGCCTGGCTGTTGGCCCGGGTCGACTTCCCCGGCAAGGTACTGGTGCGCTCCCTGGTGCTGCTGCCGATGGTGCTGCCGCCGACCGTCGGCGGTGTCGCCCTGCTGCTCGGCTTCGGCCGCCGCGGGCTCCTCGGCCCCTGGTTGGAGAACACCTTCGGCATCGTGCTGCCGTTCCACACCTCGGGCGCGGTGGTCGCGGCCACCTTCGTCGCGATGCCCTTCCTGGTCATCAGCCTGGAGGGCACCCTCGCCGGGCTCCGCCCCAGCTACGAGGAGACCGCCGCCTCCCTCGGCGCCTCACCGGTACGGGTCTTCTGCACCGTCACCCTGCCCATGGTCGCCCCCGGGCTGGCCGCCGGCGCCGCGCTCACCTGGGCCCGCGCGCTCGGCGAGTTCGGCGCGACCATCACCTTCGCCGGCAACCTCCCCGGCACCACCCAGACCCTGCCGCTCCAGGTCTATCTGCTGCTCCAGGACTCCCCGGAGGCCGCCACCTCGGTCTCCCTGCTGCTGCTCGTCATCGCCATGGCCGTCCTGGTCTGCCTGCGCGGGCGCTGGATGGGCGGGCCCAACGAGCGCTCCCGGCGCGGCGGTCGGGGCGGCGGGGGGCGTGTGCGACGTTCCGCGGGTGGGGGCGTTGAGGGTGTCGGGGGTGCTGTCGGGGGCGCGGCAACCGGGGGCGCCGGCGGCCGGACGGAGGGGGACGGTGGGCCGGCCGGCGCTGCCCCCGTCGCCCGCGCCCCGGAGCCCCCCGCGCCGGAACCGTCCGCGCACGCACGCTGGCCGCTGGACGCCGAGGTCACTGGCTTCACCACCCTCACCCTCCGGGCCGACCCCGGCACCACCGTCGCCGTCGTCGGGCCCAACGGTGCCGGCAAGACCACCCTGTTGCGCGCGCTGCTCGGGCTCACCCCGCGGGCCCGGGCCGCCCTGCGCCTGGGGGAGACCGACGCCACCGCACTGCCCCCGCACCGCCGGGGCGTCGCCTGGGTCCCCCAGGACGGAGCCCTCTTCCCGCATCTGACGGCACTGGCCAACACCGCCTACGGGCTGCGCGCCCAGGGCGTCCCGCGCGCCGAGGCCCGGCGCACCGCGCAGCAGTGGCTCGACCGGCTCGGCGTCGGCGCGCTCGCCCATCGCCGGCCCGCCCAGCTCTCCGGCGGCCAGGCCCAACGCGTCGCGCTGGCCCGGGCGTTGGCGGCCCGGCCGCGGCTGCTGCTGCTCGACGAGCCGCTGGCCGCGCTCGACCAGACCACCCGGGCGCACGTCCGGCACACCCTGCGCGGCCATCTCGCGGGCTTCGGCGGGGTCTGCCTGATCGTCACGCACGACCCCGTCGAGGCGGTCTCGCTCGCCGACCGCGTGCTCGTCCTCGACGGCGGTCGCGCCCTCCAGGACGCCCCGCCCGCCGAGGTCACCCGCCATCCGCGCTCACCCTGGGTGGCCCGGATGCTCGGCCGCAACGCCTGGCCCGGCACCGCGGCCGACGGCGGGCTGGCGCTCACCGGCGGGGGCCGGCTCGTCGTCGCCGATCCGCTGCCCGACGGGACCCGGGCGCTCGCGGTGATCGCCCCCGAGGCGGTCTCGGTCCACCTCGACCGGCCCGCGGGCAGCCCGCGCAACGTCTGGCCCGGCACCGTACGGGAGATCACCGCCGCCGGCAGCCGACTGCGGGTCCTGGTCACCTCGCCCGAGGCGCCCGACCTCGTCGCCGAGATCACCCCCGCCGCGGCCCTGGAACTCGGGCTCGCCGACGGCGCCGCCGTCTGGACCAGCGTCAAGGCCACCGAGGTGACGCTGGTGGCGATCTGACGCGATGTGCGACGTCAGGGGCGTGTGCGGCGGCGGGGCCGGCCGGCCACCCGGCGGCGCGCCGTCGGCGCGGGCACCTCGTCAGCGCGGCCCGGCCAGCACGGGAACCGCCGGCGCGGTGCCCGCGCCGGCATGCTGCCGCGGTCAGTGCGGTGCCGCCGCCGGCTCCAGTACGAAGACCGGTATCTCGCGGTCCGTCTTCGCCTGGTACTCCGCGTAGGTGGGGAACGCCTCGACCGCGCGGGCCCACCAGCGCGCCTTCTCCTCGCCGGTGACCTCGCGGGCCGTCATGTCCCGCCGGACCGTGCCGTCCTGGAGCTCGACCCGGGGGTCGGCGAGGACGTTGAAGTACCAGACCGGGTTCTTGGGCGCGCCGCCGAGGGAGGCCACCGCGGCGTACGCCCCCTCGTGCTCCACCCGCATCAGCGGGCTCTTGCGAAGCTTGCCGGACTTGGCGCCGCGGGTGGTCAGCAGGATCACCGGCAGGCCGAGCATCGTCGTGCCCGCGGTGCCGCCGGAGCCCTCGTACAGCTCGACCTGTTCGCGGACCCATGCTGTCGGGCTCGGCTCGTACTCTCCTTGCAGGGGCATTGCGTCCGCCTTCCGTCGTCCGTCGAGATCTCCTCGTGTCGGGGTCAACGGCGGGGCCGCCGCGATCATTCCGGCTCCGCGGCCCGATTTTCCGTCCCGGCTCTCCACCCCGC
Source organism: Streptomyces sp. NPDC090442 (assembly GCF_044769405.1). Lineage (NCBI taxonomy): Bacteria > Bacillati > Actinomycetota > Actinomycetes > Kitasatosporales > Streptomycetaceae > Streptomyces > Streptomyces sp. NPDC090442. The sequence goes on along the minus strand of NZ_JBIVXW010000006.1, from coordinate 127,462 downwards.
CGACCAGCGCGGTCGGCCGGACCGCGCCCCCGTTGGGGAGCGCGGCCCGGCACTCGGAGGATCAGGAGACCAGCTCCACCGCCCGGCTGCGGTTGCGGCGGTGTTGCTCCGCCCAGTTCTCCAGCGCGGACTGGCAGGCGTGGTCGACGTGGCGCAGTCCGCTCAGGTCGAGTTCCACGTCCCGGTCGGCGGGCAGCGACTCCAACTGGTCGAGCAGTTTGGGCAGTCGCAGGAAGGTCGCACTGCCCACGGCCCGGACCCGGATCGGTCCGGGGGCGCTTGGGACCTGCACCTCCAGATGTGCCTGCGAGGTCTCCCAGGCGGTCTTCGCCACGGCGAGCAGCAGGCCGATCAGCACGCCCTCGAACATGTTCACCGTCACGATGGCGAGCGCGGTGACGCAGAGCACCACGGCCTCACCGCGGTGCGCCCGCCACAGCGGCCGCAGCTCCCGCAGCGGGATCAACTTCCAACCCGCGTGCACCAGCACGCCGGCCAGCGCCGCGACCGGCACCACGCCCAGCGCGGCCGGGAACGCCGCGGCGAACAGCAGCAGCCACACCCCGTGCAACACCCGCGACGCCTTGGTGCGCGCCCCCGCCTGCACGTTGGCGGCGCTGCGCACGATCACCGCGGTCATCGGCAGCGCGCCGAGGACCCCGCACAGCGTGTTGCCGGCGCCCTGGGCCATCAGCTCCTTGTCGTAGTCGGTCCGGGCCCCGTCGTGCAGCCGGTCCACCGCCGCGGCGCTGAACAGCGACTCCGCGGAGGCGATCAGGGTGAACGCCAACACCGTGCCCAGCACGCCGAGTTCGGTCAGCCGGCCGATGTCGGCCAGGCCCGGCGGCTGGATGGCGTCCAGCAGCCCGCTGACCTGGACCCGGGCGACCGGCAGGTCCAGCGCCCAGACCGAGGTGGTGGCCAGCGCGACCGCCGCCAGCGGTGCCGGCAGGACCCGCGCCGCGCGCCGCCACCGGGGCCACAGCACCAGCACGGCTATGGTGCCGGCCCCGACGGCCAGCGCGCAGAGGGCGGCGGGGGAGCCGGCGGTGTCCCACACCAGCCGCGGCAGCGACCCGATGTTGGCCAGTCCGCTGCCCGGCGCGTTGGCGTCGGTCAGGGCGTAGAGCTGCCCGGCGATCAGCACCAGCCCGATGCCGGCCAGCATGCCCTGCACCACGGCCACCGAGATCGCCCGGAACCAGCGCCCCCATTTGAGGGCGCCCATGGCCAGTTGGAGGAGTCCGGCGGTCAGCACCAGGGCGCCCAGCGCGCCCAGGCCGTACTCCTTGACCGCCTCGAAGACCAGCACGGTCAGCCCGGCGGCCGGGCCGCTGACCTGGAGGCTGGAGCCGGGCAGCAGCCCGGTGACCAGTCCGCCGACGATGCCGGTGACCAGCCCCAGTTCGGCCGGCACGCCGGAGGCCACCGCCACCCCGACGCACAGCGGGACGGCGACCAGGAACACCACGAGCGAGGCGGTGAAGTCCGCCCGGAGGAAGGGGAATCGCTTCATCACGTACGGCCCGCCTTCACAAGGGGAGGAACGCGTCGGCGGCCGGCCGGTGCACGGACACCGAACCGGTGTGCACCTCGTAGAACCAGCCGTGCAGTCGCACGTCACCGGTGTCCAGCCGCTCCCTCACGCACGGGTAGCCGCGCAGTCGGTCGACCTGCTGGCGTACGTGGCGCTGGACGGCGGTGGTGGCGGCCGGGCCGTCGTCGGCCGGTAGTGCGTCGGGGAGTTGCTGGGTCAGCCAGTCGCGGACCGCGGGGGCGCCGGTCAGGTCCTCGCCGCGGGCCCGGGCGCCGACCGCGCCGCAGTGCGAGTGGCCGCAGACGACGATGTCGGCGACCCGCAGCACCCGCATCGCGTACTCGATGGTGGCGGCCTCCGCACTGGCCGGCATGTCCTGTCGGTAGGTGGGCACGGCGTTGCCGGCCGTGCGGAGTTCGAAGAGTTCGCCGGGCCGGGACCCGGTGATCAGGGACGGGATGACCCGGGAGTCGGAGCAGGTGATGAACAGGGCGAGGGGGGATTGGCCGGCCGCGAGCCGGCCGTAGGTCTCCTGTTCTTCGCGGTGTGCGGCAATACGGGCCGTCAGGCCCCGGGCGTGCTGGATGAAGGTCTCCACGAGGAGGTCTCCTGCTGAGGGTGAAGCCACCGTGGGGATGGCGTGGATGTGGCACGGAGGGTGGCGGGGCGCGGCGCGGGGCCGGCCGCCACGGGTCCGCTCAGCAGCGGAAGATGCAGTGCAGCAGGGGAAGTTGGGCCGGTCTCGCGGCTCTGGGGGCATCGGCGGCGGTGGTGGGCCGCGCCGGGGTCGCCTCGTCACCGGCCGCGCCGCTCAGGCACGGCGGCAGTGGCCGGCGCGTGGCCGGAACCCCCTCCGCGGCCGGGGGCATCCGCCGGGGGCGGCTGCGCTCCGTCTCGCGCTTGGAGTGCTTCTCCTCCTCGGAGTTGGAGCTGGCGGCCGAGGCGGTGTTCGATCCGGGCGTCGCGCTGGCCGGCGGCGCGGAGCGGACCGCGTACGCCGGTGCCGCCGCGCCCAGCAGGAACGTCAGGACGACGACGAGCGCGGTCAGCGGCAGTCGGCACGGGGCGGGTATCCGGGGGCGTATGCCCGGCTTCCCGGTGTCCTTCCGCATCGTCGTCCTCCGCTTCGCCCCAAGTCGTCGGGGCCGTCCGGTCGTTCGGCAGGGGGCGGGCCGCCGCGCGGCGGTGGCGCGGTCGGCCGTGGGTGCGCACGGTCCTGGTCGTCGGGACGCGGTTCCGGTCGCGTGCGCAGAGCGCCGATCGCGTCCTCGGGGAACCGCGCTCTCATAGTGCACCATCCAGGTTTCCGGCATGAAAACGAGAAATGACGCCAGGTTGCGGCATGTTGCCGCCTTTTTCAGGACTGGCCAACCGTCTCAGGGGCACCGGGCGCCGCCGTCGTCCCGCGCGGCCAGTACGGCCACCGGGACCACCGCGAGCGCCAACGCCCCACAGGCCAGGGCCAGTACGGGGAAGCCGCCGGCGGCCAGTACCGGTCCGGAGGCGACCCCGCCGGTCGCGCCGGCCAGCGCGATCCCGACGTCGACCAGCCCCTGGGTCGCCGCGCGGCGGGCCGGCGGCAGCGCGGCGGTGACCAGGGCGGTGCCGCTGACCAACCCGAAGTTCCAGCCGACGCCCAGCAGTACCAGCGCCACGGCGAGCGCGGGCACCGAGTGCGGCGGGGCGAGGGTGGCGAGCAGTCCGGCGCCGAGCAGCGTCACCCCGGACGCCGCGGCCACCCGGTGCGGCCCGAGCCGGTCGACCAACGCCCCGGTGAGCGGCGAGGGCAGGAACATCGCCCCGACGTGCAGGGCGATCACCAGACCGGCCGCCTGGGTGCCGTGGCCGTGCGCCCGCAGGTGCACCGGCGTCATGGTCATCAGCGCGATCATCACCAGTTGGGTGAGGACCATGACGGCGGCGCCGGCCGCCAGGGCGCGGCGCCGCACCCGCCCGGGGTCGTCCGGCGCCGGCGCGTCGGCCCCGCTCCGCTCCGGTTCCCCCGCCGCGGGCGGCGGTTCGGGCCGCCATCGGACGGCCAGGACGGCGGCGGCCGCCCCGAAGGCCGCGGCGGCCAGCAGGAAGGGGCCGGCGAGCCGGGGCACGCCCCAGGTCACGGCCAAGTCCCCGGTCACCGTTACCAGGTTGGGGCCGGCCACCGCGCCGAGCGTGGTGGCGACGAGCACGGTGCTCACCGCGCGCCCGCGCCGCTCCGGCGGGACCAGCTCGGCGCCCGCGTAACGGGCCATCAGGTTCGTCGCGGTGCCCGCCCCGTAGACCAGCAGCGAGGGGAACAGCAGCAGGGCGCTGTGCAGCGCCGCGGCGGCCACCACCCCCAGACTGCCGAGCGCGCCGGCCCCGTACCCGAGCGCGAGTCCGAGGCGGCGGCCCCGGAGTTGGGAGAGCCGGCCGATGGCGGCGGCGCCCAGCGCGGCGCCGCCGGTGAACAGGGCGCTGGGCACCCCGGCCAGCCCGGTCGAGCCGAGCAGGTCCTCGGCGAGCAGCGCGCCGACCGTGATCCCGGCCGCCAGGCCGGCCCCGCTGAGCACCTGCGCGCACACCAGGACGGTCAGCGGCCGCCGCGGCGCGGCGACGCTCATGCGGCCCGCGGCTCCAGCGCCGCGATCTCCGCCAGGGACCACCCCAGTTGCCGGTGCAGGAAGCGGACGATGGTCCAGTGCGGCAGGGCGCCCTCGTCGAACGGGCCGAACTCCCGGCAGTACAGGGGGATCCAGCGCAGCGCCTCGTCGATCGCCCGCTCGCGCCCCGGCTGCTGTTGGTACTCCTCGTAGCCGATGCTGCGGTGCTCGATGAAGTACCGGCCGGGCAGCCGCTCCTCGCACAGCGCGCGGTACTCCCGGGTCTGGAGGATGAGGTAGTGCCAGATCTCGTCGATGTCCTGCTCGACGGGGAGGAACAGTCCGCCGAGCCGGTCGTGGTGGCGCGAGACGAGGTAGAGGTAGCGCAGGCACTCGGTGAGCTGGCGCGCCACGTACTCCTCGGGCTCCTCGGTCAGGGCCGTGAAGTGGGCCAGGACCTCGTCGTGCAGCGGCCCGCCGAGGAGGCCCCGCAGGTCCTCGGCGGAGACCGGCGGGGACGGGGCCGGTGCGGTGGGCGCGGTGGTCCGGTGGGTCATGCCTCTCCTCTGGCGAGCCAGGAGTACTTCCCGGACCGGCCGATGGGGATGTGCGGGCGGTGGTCGAGTCGGCAGTGCCGGCCGGTGAGTTCGCCGACGGCGCGCTCCAACGCGGTGGACTCCGACGCCTTCAGGGGCGCGCCGTTGAAGGTGGTGTACGCGAGGCGTGCCTCGGCGGCGCCCTCCAGGCGCAGTTGGTGGACGAAGATCTGCGCGGTCGCCTCGGCGACGCAGCGGTCCAGGTCGCCTTGGGCCACCGGGCCGTGCCGGGTGGGCAGCAACTCCTTCTCCCGGCCGCAGAATTGGGCGATCCGCTGCGGGTCGGGGGTGCCGTCCGTGGTCCGTACGCAGTCGCCGGAGCGGTACCGGATCAGCGGCATGTACGGGTTGCGGACGCTGGAGACGATGAGGTGGTACAGGGTGCTGCCGGGCGCGACGGGGTGCAGTTCGACGCTCATCTTGTCCAGGTGCGGGCGGTAGTTGCCGCGCCGGTCGCTGGAGTAGAGGTAGCCGAGCTCGGTGCTGCCGAAGAGGTCGATGATCGGGCAGGCGAAGTGCTGGTGCAGGAACCGCCGCACGTTCACCGGGGTGTACTCGTAGGCGTGGATGATGCTGGCGGGCGGCGGGAAGTCGTCCCACAGCCCCCACTCGCCGACCTTCCGCACCAGATGGGCGAGGTGGTAGCCGGAGCAGTCGAGGTGGTACCAGCCCTGGGGGTGGGCCTCTTGGGCCGCGCGGATCTCGTCGAGCATGCGGACGGTGTCGTCGCGGCTCCACAGCGCCGGGTCGAGCCGCAGGTTCAGATAGCGGGTGCGGTCGTCCAGCCGGCGGTCCTCGGGGCCGGGCACGGCGTCGGGGACGGCGCCGCGCCGGGCGGCGTTGACCCGTGCGACGTGCTCGGTCGCCAGGACGGTGGTCAACGAGACCCGGTGGCACCCCGCTTCCCAGGTGGCGGCGAGGTCGGGGTGCTCGCTCCACAACTGGTAGTAGGAGTGCAGCAGGAAGTACGGGGGCCGGATCAGCTGCATGCGGGCGTGGTTGGTGCCCGTGGAGAGCACGAACTCGGCCTCGCCGGACTCCAGCGCGGCGGCCAGCCGGGGAGTCATCCAGTTGTCCGGGAAGCCGCGGGCGATCTGCGGTTTGTCGAGCACCGGGAAATGGCCCTTCGCCAGTGCCTCGCGGTAGATCGGGATGTCGCGGATCTGCTCGATGACCTCGGCGGTCGGCTGGCCTTCCATGGGATACCTCGGGTGTCTACGGGCGGGGGTGCGCCCCGTTGCGTGGGTGGTGCGGTGCCCGCGGCGGGCCGGCGGCGGGGGAGTTGACCGTCGGCGGCCCGCCGGGGCCGTCAGCCGGGCGTCAGGAGATACAGCCGCTCTTGGGCGTGGCGCTGATGCAGCCGGCCTTGGGAGCGGCGCTGATGCAGCCGTGCTTCGCCGTCCGCGGGTCCTGCCCGGCGGAGTTGGCGGCCACCCAGCTCTGCCAGACGTCGTCCTGGGCCATCTTCTTGATGAGCTGCTCCATGGGACCTCCAAAGGTGTGGGAAGGGGAAGCGCGGCACCTCGCGGTCCGTGATGACCTGCGCCGATACCGACGCTTCGAAGGTAAAAGGATTGCCAAGTAGCTGTCAATGAAAGGCAATGTGAAGGTGCGTGGAACGAGGGGCGGTGCGCCAACTTTGGCGAGATTCCGATGGCAGGGCCGGTCGCGGAACTTCTGACGAGTAATCAACTAACGCGGTGCGGGCGCCGCGGAACGCCGCCCGTCCTCCCTCGTCCACCGCCTGGCGGCCCCGGCCCGGATGCGATCGGGTGACCTGCCCAGCGGGTCCGCCGCCCACCCGCGGTGCACGCGGAACGATCGCCACGTCCACCGGTTCCAGCCACCTCAGGGAGCCCGCTGTGCGCATCCTGCTCCTCGCCGGCGCCTTCAACAGCCTGACCCAGCGCGTCCACGCCGAACTCGCCGACCGCGGCCACCACCTCGGCGTCGAACTGGTCACCCGCGACACCCCGTTGGCCGCGCTGGTGCCCCGGCACGCCCCGGACCTGATCGTCGCGCCGATGCTGACCACCGCCGTGCCCCGGGAGGTCTGGTCCGCCCGGCCCTGCCTGATCGTCCACCCCGGCCCGCTCGGCGACCGCGGCCCCTCCTCGGTGGACTGGGCCGTCCATCTGGGCGCGGAACGCTGGGGCGTCACCGTCCTCCAGGCCAACGACGAGATGGACGGCGGCGACGTCTGGGCGACCGCCGAGTGCCCGGTCCCCGAGGTCGGCAAGAGCGACTTGTACCGCAACGAGATCGCCGACGCCGCGCTCGCGGCGCTGCTGTCCGCCGTCGACCGCTTCGCCGCCGGCACCCACCGCCCGCAGCCGCAGCACGCGCTGCCCGCGGAGCGCCTCCTCGGCCGCCCCCGCCCGCGGCTCCGTCAGGACGACCGCCGCATCGACTGGGCCGTCGACCCCACCGCCTCCGTCCTGCGCACCCTGCGCGCCGCCGACTCCCGCCCCGGCGTCCGGGACCAACTCCTCGGCGGCACCTGGTTCCTGCACGGCGGCCACCGGGAGGACACCCTCACCGGGCGCCCCGGCGAACTGCTCGCCACCCGCCACGGCGCGCTCTGCCGGGCGACCGTCGACGGCGCGGTCTGGATCCCCGAACTCCGCGCGGCGCGCGCCCCCGGCGAACCCGCCCCGGTCAAGCTGCCCGCCACCCTGGCGCTCGGCGACCGGCTCCCCCCGCTGCCCGAGATCCCGGCCCCGTTGGAGGCCGACGACGCCCACCGCACCTGGGCCGACATCCGCTACCACGAGGACGGGCCGGCCGGATTCCTCCGCTTCTCCTTCCCCGGCGGCGCGTTGAGCACCGACCAGTGCCGACGGCTGCTCGCCGCCTACGAGTACGCCCGCACCCGGCCCACCTCCGTCCTGGTCCTCGGCGGACAGCGGGACTTCTTCGCCAACGGCATCCACCTCAACGTCATCGAGGCCGCCGCCGACCCCGCCGCGGAGTCCTGGGCCAACGTCAACGCCATCGACGACCTCGTCCACGCCGTGCTGACCACCACCGACCGACTGGTGGTCGCCGCCCTCGGCGGCAACGCGGCGGCCGGCGGGGCGATGCTCGCGCTCGCCGCCGACGAGGTCTGGAGCCGCGCCGCCGCGGTCCTCAACCCGCACTACCGGCTGATGGGCCTCTACGGCTCGGAGTACTGGACGTACACCCTGCCCCGCCGGGTCGGCCCGGAGACCGCCGACTACCTGATGCACCGCGCGCTGCCGATCACCGCGGCCCGCGCCCAACGGCTCGGCCTGGTCGACCGGGTCGTCGACTGCCCCGCGGGGGAGTTCGGCGACCGCGTCGGACGGCTCGCCCGCCGGTTGGCCGCCTCGCCCGGCGTCCAGTCCCGGATCGCCGCGAAGAAGGACCGCCGGGAGCGCGACGAGGCCGCGCGACCGCTCGCCGCCTACCGGGACGACGAACTCGCCCGTATGCACCGCACCTTCTTCGATCCGGGCGCCCCGTACCACGCGCTGCGCCGCGCCTTCGTCCGCAAGGAGCCGTCGGCCGGCACCCCGGAGCATCTCAACGCCCCCACGGCGCGGGCGGGCGGCACGGCGGGCACCTCCGGCTGAGCGGGCCGGCGGCCGCCCGTGCGCCGGCCCCGGCCCGTCCCGCCCGCGCGCCCGGCCTCAGCCGGTGGGCAGGTACTTGTACCCGACGCCGAAGACGGTGCTGATCAACTTCCGGCGGCCCGGGCCCAGTCGGCGCCGGAGCCGGGCGATGTGCACGTCCACCGTGCGCGCGCTGGAGCGGCAGTCGGGCCAGACCGCGACCATCAACTGCTGCCGGGTGAAGGCCCGTCGCGGGTGCAGTACCAAGTGGGCCAGCAGGTCGAACTCCAGCCGGGGGACGTCGAGCTGTCGCCCGTCGATGGCGACCGTGCGGGCCGCGGTGTCGATCTCGATCGGTTCCGCCGCGGCCTCGCCGGCCGGTTGTTGGGGTTCGGTGGGCATCACGGACGGGTCGGTGCAGGACGGGGCGAGGATGATGTGCACCTTGTCGGAGGCCAGTCGGCGCACCGATACGGGCTCCAGGTCGTGCAGGGTGAGTTGCCACTTGCCATCGGGGAGCCGGTCGACCGCCAGGGGTGGTGCTCCGCCGGAGCCGACCTTTGCCGGCCGGCCGAAATCGGCATCCGGGCGCAACGCAAGGGGGGTCGTCGACGCGTTCATAAACATGATCTGGGCCCATTCCTCTTGCAAAGCAGGCGTGTTCGGACAGACATGGCGGTGCTCGACGTGCGACCCACGGTTCTTGCTGCAACCGCGGTCGCTGCGCGGTCCGGTGTGCGGAGCGGGGGCCGACGCCCCGGCACTCGTGATGCGGGTGCGCTCGGCGGGGCAATCGCCCTCCCCTCCCTGTTGGGGAGTGCGTTCGCGCCCGTGCCCGTGCTCAGCGGTGACGAGAAGAACCGTCACTGCACCGGTGCGAACGAACGCTACATGTGATCGCGCGCTTCCGGATAGTAGCTTCCGCTAATGACGGGCGTTCTTGAGCCGATTTCATGTTTTGCACTTCCGGCCTGCCGTCGGGCCGAATCGGGGCGGCCGACGACCCGAAGTCCCGCGCCGCCGACGGTCGGGAATCGGCTCCCTGGCCCCGATTTCCTTACAACTTCCTTATGGGTGCCGGGAGTCTCCCGTAAGGGTTCTGCCGTACCAGACCCTTACCGCAGGGTGAGGCCATGGACGCGCACACGGCCGGCCGGCCGCCCCGTACCCGCCCCTTGCCCGACAACTCCCCGCCAGGGCAAGGAAGATGGCTGCCTCTGCTGGCCGCCTGTCTGGGGACCTTCCTGCTGCTGGTCTACGCGACGATCGTGACGGTGGCGCTGCCGCGGATGGCCGGCGCGCTGCACGCCGGCTTCGGCGCCCTGCAATGGATCACTGACGTCTACACCCTCGCCCTGGCCGGGCTGTTGCTGGGCATGGGCTCGCTCGGTGACGCCCTGGGCCGCAAGCGCCTGTACGTCCTGGGTCTGACCGTCTTCACCGCCGCCACCCTGGCCTGCGCACTGGCCGGAAACGTCCACCTGTTGATCGCCGCGCGTGCGGTGCAGGGCATCGCGGGCGCCGCGATGTTCGCCACCCTCGTCCCGCTGATCGGCCTGGCCTACACCGGGCGGGACCGGGCCCGCGCGTTCGCCGTCTGGGGCGCGGTCGCCGGCGCCGCCGCCGGCATCGGCAACGTCGCCGGCGGCATGCTCACCCAACTGCTCTCCTGGCAGTGGATCTTCTACGGTGCACTGCCGGTCTGCGCGGTGGCGCTCTGGCTGGCCACCAAGGTGCCGGCCGACCACGCCCGCACCGCCGCCCGGATCGACTGGCCGGGGATCGCCACCTTCAGTCTCGCCGCGACCGGCATCACCTTCGGCTTCATCCGTGGTGGCGAGGCCGGTTGGGGTGCCGGCTCGACCCTGGCGGGCTTCGGGCTCGGTGCGGTGCTGCTGTGTGCCTTCGCCCTCGTGGAACGCGCCGCGAAGCGCCCGATGGTGCCGCTGGACCTCTTCCGCACCCCGGCCTTCAACGGGCTGTTGCTCGCCTCCGGCGCCTACTACCTGGGCGGGTTCGCCTTCCTGCCGGTGCTCTCCCTCTGGCTCCAAAACGGCCTCGGGCTCAGCTCGTTCGCCACCTCGCTGGTCATCACCGCCCAGCCGGTGGCCTTCTTCGCGACCTCCGCGCTGGCCGGTGGGGCGCCGCACCGGATGCCCGCCCGGTGGAGCGTCGGCGGCGGCACCCTCCTGGTGGCCGCCGGTGATCTGCTGCTCCTCCTGGTCCAACCGGGCTCGTCCTGGCCGGTGTTGCTGCCCGGCCTGATCGTCACCGGCATCGGCGCCGGGTTGGTCTCGCCGGTCCTGCCGGCGCTGGCGATGGCCTCGGCGGATCCGGCCCACAGCGGGGTTGCCAGCGCGGCCTCCAACAGTGCCCGTCAGCTCGGGCTGGCCCTGGGCATCGCCCTGTTGGGCACCGTCTTTAACCGTTCCGTACCCGGTACCGGCGCCGGCGCTTCCCCCGGGGCGTACGCGGCGGGGCTGGGCGCGGTGTTCCTGGTGGCGGGCGCGGTCGCGGCGCTCGGGGGTCTGGTGGCGTGGCTGGTGTGCGAGAAGGAGTGAATATGCCGGTCAAAACCTCCGGCCCGTTGGTATGCGATTCAATCTCCTCCCGGCGAAAAGGTGCGGAACCAGATATTCCAGACGACTGTTTTCGAAAAGAGGAGGAAATGAGTAGGGTGTGGGCCGCCACCGACTGACCAGCGGCGGCGGTCCAGCCGAATTCGGCATGGACGGAATGCGCGGGCGCCGCAAGTCTCCCGCGCACACCGGGAGGGGAACATGCCGGCCGGCTCATTCGAGGGGCAGTACGTATGGAGTCCAGCAGCAGATGACCGGGCGCTGGCACAAGCGTGTATGGATGTCCGGGCCGGGCGCTACTTCAGCGCCCACGAGGTGTTGCGGGAGACCCGCGGGGATTTCGAGGTGCGGGCCCACCGCTCGCTCGTCCTGGCCTCCGAAGCCGCCGGCTCCGACCTGGCCGAACGCTGGCTGGCAGAAGAACCGGGCCCGGAGGCGGCCCTGTTGTGGGCCCGGGTGGCGATGCTGCGGACGCTACGGATGGCCGACGCCGGCGACCGGCGGGCCGGCGCCCTGGACCGGATAGCGCGCACCGCCTGCGAACGGGCCGCGAAACTGGCGCCCGAGGACCCCACCCCCTGGGTCGCCCAGCTCGCCCTGGCCAGACTCGACCGCCCCCGGGACCCCGCTCCGCAGGGGCTGTTGACCTCGCCCGCCGGACCCTGGTACCTCTTCGCGCACATCCTCCGGCTCGACCCGTGGCACCGGGAGGCGCACCACCGCTTCCTGTCCTTCTTCTTCACCCGCCACGGCGGCTCGTCCAGCGCGAGTTGGGACGTCGCCGCCTTCCTGGGCCAGCGCGCGGCGGCCGCCTCGCCGCTCCGACTGCTGCCCCTGGTGGCGCTCGTCGAGGACTACAACCCCGCCGCGCTGTTGGCCGACCGCACCTGGGAGCAGCCGCAGTGGATCACCGCCGCGACCGGCATCCACCGCAACTGGTTCCCGACCGTGGCCGGTTACCGCTTCACCCCGGTCGTGGATCTGGCCTATCTCGCCCATGCGCTTTTCATGGCGAAACACGAATTCGAGGCCCGCGAGGTCCTCACCGCCATGGGCCCCTATGCGTCCCGGATGCCCTGGAGCGCCTTCGGTGATCCCGAGGAGCAATTGACCAGGGCTCGAAGGGCGTGCGGACTCCCCGTTCCGCACGATCCGTGATGCGTCGAACGAATTCCCCACATACCCCACCGGACCGTTGCCCCCCACACCAACAGAAAGGTTTCGGTAGTGCCCGAGCGTACGTCCTCCCCGCCCCGCGTCACAAACCGCTCGAAAAACCAGCCCGGCGTGGACCCCGCCGCCCTCGACGATGACGCGACCCTGCATGCCATGGGTTATCCGCGGAAACTCACCCGAAGATTCCGCGCCTTTGACAACTTCGCCATTTCCTTCACCATCATCAACATCATCTCCGGCATCTTCTCGTCCTTCGGTTTCGGGCTGAACGCCGGCGGCCCCCGCATCCTGATCTTCGGCTGGATCGGGGTCTCCGTCATGGTGCTGTTCGTCGGCGCCGCCATGGGCGAGATCGCCTCCGCGTACCCGACCAGCGGAGCCCTGTACTTCTCGGCGGGCAAGCTGGCCAAGCGCCACCAGGGCGCCTGGTCCTGGTACACCGGCTGGCTCAACTTCGTTGGTCAGGTCGGCGGCACCGCCGCGACCAACTTCGCCGCCGCCACCTTCATCCAGGCGTTCGTCGCCATGCAATGGCCCGCCTATCAGCCCACCGCTCCCCAGACGGTCGGCATCACCGCGGCCATTTTGCTGGTGCAAGCCCTCGCGAACACCTACACCGTGCGGCTGGTCGCGCTGGTCAACCGCATTTCCGTGTGGTGGCTGTTGATCGGCATGGTGGTCATCGTCGCCGCTCTCGCGCTCATTCCCGCGCACCACCAGGCGCCGTCGTTCGCCACCCACTTCGCCAACAACACCGGCTTCACCAACGCCATTTACGGCGGAATGCTCGGACTGCTCGTCACCAGTTGGACGTTCACCGGCTTCGACGGCAGTTTCCACATGTCCGAAGAAACGGTGAAGGCGACGGTCAATGCCCCGCGCGGCATCATGCGGGCGATCGGTTACTCCGCGCTCGCCGGTCTGATCCTGATGCTCGCTCTGGTGTACGCCATCCGCGACTACGACCACGCCGCGCAGGCGGACGCCCCGCCGGTACAGATCCTCATCGACGCGCTCGGTGTGCACACCGCCAAGTTCCTGCTGCTGATCGTCATCGGCGCCATGCTCTTCTGCGGGCTCGCCAACATGACCAGCAACACCCGGCAGATCTTCGCCTTCTCCCGCGACGGCGCGATGCCCGGCTCCCGTTGGTGGCACTCGGTCTCCGACCGCACCCGCACCCCCGTCAAGGCCGTGTGGCTCGCCGCCGTCTGCTCGCTGATCCTGGTCATCCCCGGTTGGTGGTCGCACACCGCCTTCACCGCCGTCGTCAGCGTCAACGTCGTCGGCCTCTTCCTCTCCTACGGCGTGCCCATCTTCCTCCGGCTCCGGCTCGACGACTTCCAGACCGGCCCGTGGAACCTCGGCCGCTACGGCAAGCCGATCGCCGCGATCGCCGTGCTCTGGATCGTCGTCAGCAACGTCCTGTTCATGCTGCCGCAGCAGTACCCGGTCACCCCGGAGTCCTTCAACTACGCGCCGATCGCGCTCGCGGTGGTCCTGGTGATCGCCACGGTCTGGTGGTTCGCCACCGCCCGCCGCCGCTTCCAGGGGCCGGTGAGCTACGGCAGCCCCGACGAGGTCGCGGCCATGGACCTCATCTGACCCACGCCCACGACAGAAAGGACTCGACCCCCGATGCGACCGACCACCACCGCCCCGACCGAGACCGCCGCCCCGGACGGCGAACTCACCGTCGCCGCCGCCCCGTTGGAGCGCTGGCACGAGGTCGTCGGCTGGACCGCCGAGGAGGGCTGGAACCCCGGCGACGACGACATCAGCAGCTTCCACGCCGCCGATCCGGACGGCTTCTTCCTCGGCCGCCGCGGCGAGCGCACCGTCTCGGCGCTCTCCCTCGTCAACTACGCGGACGACTACGCCTTCCTGGGCTTCTACCTCGTCGCGCCCGGCCTCCGCGGCCAGGGCCTGGGCCTGGCCACCTGGCGCGCCGCCTTCCCGCACGTCGGCGCCCGGACCGTCGGCCTGGACGCGGTCCCCGCCCAGGAGGCCACCTACCGGCGCGCGGGCTTCACCGCCGCGCACGACACCCTCCGCTACACCGGCCGCCCCACGCCCGGCGCCCGGCCCGCCCCGGACACCCACCCGGTGACCGCCGCACACCACGACGCGATCGCCGCCTTCGACCGCCGCTGCTTCCCCGCGGACCGGCGGGAGTTCGTCACCCGCTGGTTGACCACCCCCGGCCGCACCGCCCGGGTCCACCTGCGCGACGGCGAGGTCGTCGGGTACGGCGTGCTCCGCCCGGCCCAGTCCGGCTACCGCATCGGCCCGCTCTTCGCCGACACCCCGGCGACCGCCGAGGCCCTCTTCGACGCCCTCACCGCCCAGCTCGACCCCGCCGACGAGGTCACCCTCGACATCCCCGAACCCAACGCCGCCGCCCGCACGTTGACCACCGACCGCGGCCTGACGCCCCGTTCGCACACCATCCGGATGTACACCGGCCCCGTCCCGCCGGTGGCCGCCGAGCGCACCTTCGGCGTGACCAGCCTCGAACTGGGCTGATCGCAGGGGTCGTCCGGGCACCGGAGCGCCGCCCTGGCCCCCGCCCCTCCCGGGGCGTGGTGGTCAGGGCGGCATGGACGGGTTCACCGGGCAGGTGCGGACGTATGAGGTGTGGCGTCGTGGATCGCCTCCCCTAGCGCGCCATCCAGGGGGCGAAGGTCTCGACCGTCAGATCGAGAGGGTCCGTGTGCGCACGGACTCCGCCCAGGTGGCGAGCAGTTGCTCGTACTGTTCCTGTTCCTCGGGCCATAGCGGCCGACCGGTACGGGCGGCCATGAACTCGCGTATCGCGCGGTTGGCCTCGGCGGTGGCGTCTGGGACGCAGGCAGTCGCCATGCCGCAGATCATATGCGTTGGGATGGTCTAGGGCTATTACCGCTTTTGGATGATAGTGGCAACCTCTGCCCTTGATATCACTCTCGTGCCCACGCCGAGGCACCGTACGCCCTCCGGCCGGCCGGGACTCGTACGGCTGCGGTGCCCCAACGGCCCCGTGGCGACGGGGAGATGACTGCCCCGCCGCCGCGGAGCGGACGCGCGGCCTCCCTCAGCGCAGCGAGGCGCCGTACACGTGATCCACCGACATCGTCATCAGCACCCGTCGGTCGGAGACCATCACCGTGCGGTACTCGTCCCAGTCCGGGTGCTCCCCGGTGGCGCGGCGGTAGTACTCCACCAGCGCCTCGACCTCGGGGGCCTGCGGGTCGGCGCCCGGTCCGACGAGCGTCGCGGTGCCCTCGGCGGTGGCCCAGGCCCGGCCGTCGGGGCTGGTGACCTCCAGCGCGGCCCGCGGATCCCGGCGCAGATTGGCCGTCTTGGCCCGCCCCTCGGTCATCGACACATAGAGGACGTCGGCCGCCCGGTCGTAGAACGGCAGGACGGGGGAGAGCTGGGGGCGGCCGTCCGACTTGATCGTGGCCAGCACGCCGAGCCGGCTCTCCGCGAGCAGTGCGCGCGGGTCGAAAGGGGTAGCAGTCATGCCGTGTCAACGGGCCGGCCGGCACCGGCTATTCCCGACCGTCTACGGTGGACGCCCCGGTGCCTTCGGGTGTCGCATGGTGAAGTGAGCTTCCGAGGGAGGTCGTTGGGCGTGGACGTCTACGAAGCGGTGGACAGCCGGCGGTCGGTGCGCGGCTTCACCGACCGGCCCGTGCCCCGGCAGGTACTGGCGCGCGTGCTGTCCGCCGCGGCCCGCACGCCGTCCGGCGCCAACCTCCAGCCATGGCACAGCTATGTGGTGACGGGTGCCCCGCTGGCCGCGCTCAAGAAGCGCACCGCCGAGCGGGTGGCCGCGGGGGACCCCGGGGACCCGCGCGAGTACGAGATGTATCCGGCCGTGCTCAAGTCCCCTTACCACGAACGCCGATCGGCCGCCGCCGACCAGCGGTACGGCGCGCTCGGCATCCCGCGGGAGGACGCGGCGGCCCGGCGACGGGAGGCGGCCAGGAACTGGGACTGTTTCGGCGCCCCCGCCGCGCTGTTCTGCTACATCGACCGCGACCTGGGGGCGACCCAGTGGGCCGACCTCGGCATGTACCTCCAGAGCGTGATGCTGCTGCTCCGCGCCGAAGGGCTGCACAGTTGCGCGCAGGTGGCCTGGTCGGTGTACCGCGGCTCGGTCGCCGAGGTCGTCTCGCCGCCGGACGGGCTGGTGCTGTTCTGCGGACTGTCGATCGGCCACGAGGACCCGGCCGCGGGGGCCGTCCGCATCGACCGGGCGCCCCTCGACGAGACGGTCACCTTCGTCGGTGACGAGGGGAACTGACACCGCGATGCGACGCGTTGAGGACTGGGAGCGCGAGGCGGAGTGGCGGCTGCCGGCCCCCGTGCTGACCTACTTCCGGCAGGGCGCCGGCGTCGGCCTGTCGGCCGCGGAGGCCGCGGCGTGCTGGGACGAGCCGCGGCTGCTGCCCCGCGTGCTGCGGGACGTCAGCTCCGTCGCCACCCGAACGTCCGTCCTGGGCACGGACGTTGACACCCCGATCCTGGTCGCCCCGACGACGCTGCAGCGCCAGGCGCACCCGGAGGGCGAGGTCGCCATGGTGCACGGCACCGCCGCCGCCGGCTCGCTGACCTGCGTCTCCAGCAACGCTGGCGTGCCGTTCGCCGCCCTGGCGGGCCCCGCCCCGTGGTGGGTGCAGGCGTACGTCCTCAAGGACCGGCGGCTGACGGCGGAGCTGCTGGAGCGCGCCAAGGAGGCCGGGGCGCGGGCCGTGGTGCTGACCGCGGACACCCCCGTCGTCGGGCAGAAGTCCAGCACCGGGCCGAGCGTCTGGGACACCGTCCCACCGGAACACCTGCTGGCCAACGTCGACCGGCGGGAGCTCGACGACTGGCGCTGGGACAAGGCGGCCGACCTGACGCCCGCCACCATCGACTGGCTGCGCACCACCACGGGACTCCCGGTGGTGGTCAAGGGGGTGCTGCGGCCCGACGACGCGCGCAGCTGTCTGGCCGCCGGCGCCGCCGCGATCTGGGTCTCCAACCACGGCGGGCGGCAGTTGGACGGCGCCGTCCCCACCGCCCGGGCCCTGCGCCCGGTCGCCGAGGCCCTGGCCGGCAGCGGCGCCGAACTCTACGTCGACGGCGGGCTGCGCACCGGCCGGCACGCGCTCCTCGCCCTCGCGCTCGGCGCCACCGCGGTCTTCGTCGGGCGGCCGGCCCTGTGGGCGCTGACCGTCGACGGGGCGACCGGCGTGCAACGGCTGCTCACCGACCTCACCGCGGAACTGGCCCACGCCATGGCCCTGGTGGGCGCCCCGGACCTCGCCGCCCTCACCCCCGACCTGGTCGCCGACGGCATCTGAGGCCCCGGCCCCTCAGCCGATGAGTGCGGCGAACGCGTCCAACCGGCGCAGGGCCTCGGCCGGCGGAACGTCCGGCAGGTGGAAGACGATCCCCGCGGCCCCGGCCTCCCGGTAGGCCGCGACGGCCTCCGCGGTGGGCGGCACGGCGTTGACGATCACCGGAACGTCCGGCCCCGCCGACGCCAGTTGCTCCGCCGCCGCCCCGAGGTCGTCCGCGCCGACCGCGTTGGGCAGCCACCCGCCGAACCGACGGGCCCGGGCGATCGCCTTGGCGCTGCCGCCCCCGACGTAGATCGGCGGATGGGGTCGCTGCACCGGCTTGGGCCAGGCGAAGAGCGGGTCGAAGTCCACGTACCGGCCGTGGAATTCGGCCCGCTCCTTCGTCCAGACCTCGATGATCGCGGCCATCCGCTCGTCGAGCAGCGCGCCCCGGGTGCGCGGGTCGGTGCCGTGGTTGCGCATCTCCCCGCGGTGCCAGCCCGCGCCGATGCCGAAGACCGCCCGCCCGTTGGAGAGGAAGTCCAACGTGGCGACCTCCTTGGCGGTCTGCAACGGGTCCCGCTGGACCAGCAGGGCGACCCCGGTGCCGAGCAGCAGGCGCTCGGTGACCCCCGCGACCGTGCCCAGCGTGACGAAGGGGTCGAGCGTGCGGAAGAACTGCCGCCGCAGTTCGCCGCCGCGCGGATCCGTCGTCGGTCGGCCCGCCGGGATGTGACTGTGGTCGGCCAGGAAGAGGGCCTGGAAGCCGCGTTCCTCCAACGCCGGCCCGAGCCGGGCGGGTTGGAGGGTCTCGTCGGTGGCGATGGTCTGCACGCCGAACAGGGGCGTGCCCAAAACGGTCGGCATGCCTTCACGGTAGGCTCGCCGCCGCGAATCGACAAGTGGGACTGATAAATTCAGCCTGTCTACATCGCCGTGAGTGAAGGCCCGCTGAGCGGTGCCGGCCCGGCCGGCCCGGCCGGCGCGGCCGGGCCGGTGGGTCAGGGCGCGAAGACCGTGCTGGCGAGGGCCACATGGACGGCGGTGCCGCCGAGGATGCTCAACAGGGCGTTGCGGCGCCAGAGATGGAGGCCGATGGTGACCGCCAGGGCCGCGAGCGGGGCGAGCGCGCGCGGCTGGGTCACCGGGAGGTCGCGCAGGGCGTAGGCGACCAGGATGACCATCACGCCGGCCGGCATCCGGCTGCTGAGGTACTGCACGGTCTTGCTCGCCCGCAGCGGTGCCAGGGCGGCGAACGGCAGGGCGCGCAGGGCCCAGGTGACCGCGGCGGAGACGACCACCGCGGCGATCAGGTACGGGGTGTCAGGCATGGGCGGGCTTCCTGCGGGCGAGGAGGTGTCGGGCCAGGAGGCCGACGGTGAACAGGACGAAGGCGGCCGGCAGCATCTGGTCCGGGAAGGCGAGGCGGGCGGCCAGGGCGCTGAGCAGCGCGAGGGCGGGCGTGGGGAGATCGCCGCGGCGGCCGCGGATGGCGTCCAGGGCCAGCACGGTGAACAGCGCGGTCAGCGAGAAGTCCAGGCCCCGGACGCCCTCGGGGATCAGCGAGCCGAGCAGGGCGCCGACGGTGGCGCTGCCGGCCCAGTACACGTGCAGCAGGAACTGGAGCCAGAGGATCCGGCCGCTGGGCCAGGAGCGGGCCCGCTCCGTGGTGGTCAGCGCGTACGTCTCGTCGGTGAGGGCGAAGGTGCTGTAGGTCTTCGCCAGGCGACCGCGCACCCGGTGCAGGGGGAACGACAGGGTGTAGAAGACGTGCCGGATGTTGACCAGGAAGGCGGTCAGCGCGACCGTCGCCAGGGGTGCGACGGCGGTGACCAGGCCGATGAGCAGGAACTCGAACGAGCCGGCGTAGATCAGGGTGGTGAAGAGGGTCGCCCACCACCAGGCCAGCCCGGAGTGCGTGACGAGCACGCCGAAGGCGAGGCCGAGCGGCACGAGCGCCAGGCCCACGGACGCGGAGTCCTGGACGGCGGCCCGGAACGGGGTGGGCGTTGCGGGCGGGGGAGCGGGGGCTACGAGGGGATCGGTCCTGGGGGGACCGTCGATGGTGGCCGGGGGTATTGCCATGTCGCAATTTTAGATCGAATTCGATCTTATTTGGTTGCTGATTGTGGCCCTATGATCGCCGTATGGGCAATGGAATCGACCTGGATGCCGTCGACCGCGAAATTTTGTTTCTGCTCCAGCAGGACGGGCGGCTGACCAACGTCGAGCTGGCCAAGCGGGTCGGGCTGACGCCGCCGCCGTGCCTGCGGCGGGTCAAGCGCCTGGAGGAGGCCGGCGTCATCGCCGGCTACCGGGCCGTCATCGATCCCGCGGCGGTCGGCCGTGGCCTGGAGGTGCTGGTCGACGTCGAGGTGTACGCCACCGACCGCAAGACGGTCGAGGATTTCGAGAACACCGTGGCGTCCTACGAAGAAGTCGTCGAACTGCGCCGGTTCTTCGGCCGCCCCGACTACTTCCTGCGCGTCTCGGTCGCCGATCACGCCGCCTACGAAGAGTTCCTCACCCGCAAGCTCACCGGGCTGCGCGGCGTCCTGCGAGTGGAGTCCCATCTGACCATGAAGAAGATCAAGACGGAGGTGTGAGCGGGCCGCGGGGCCCGGGCCCGACGGGCGGCCCGGGCCCGGGAGTTCAGCGGCCCAGGCGGCCGCGGACCACGGCGAGCATCGCGTCGAGCTCGGGCACCCGGAACAGGCGGGCCAGCAGCAGGAAACCGCCCAACAGCACGACGGCGCCGGCCAGGAGCGCGACCAGGGACCCCAGGGCGTCGCCGCCCACCGCGTGGCGCAGCACGGTGGCCAGGACGCCGGCGGCGAGCGCGGCCGGCGCGGCCGCGGCGCTCAGCCGGCCGTAGGCGCGCAGCACCCGGCGGCCGTCCAGGTCGCCGCCGAGCCGGTTGCGCAACCGGCGCCAGGCGACGGCGATGCCCACGGCGAACCCCAATCCGTACGAGGCGGCCATGCCGGTGACCGCCCACTGTGCCGGGAGCAGGGCGGCACACAGCCAGGAGGCGGCGGCGTTGACGAAGGCGACGACGACGGTGTTGTAGAAGGGCGTGCGGGTGTCCTCGTAGGCGTAGAAGCCGCGCAGCACGACGTACTGCGCGGAGTACGGGATCAGGCCGAGACCGAACGCCATCAGCGCGTGGCCGATGCCCTGCGCGCCCTCGGTGCCGGAACCGGCGTAGAGCAGGCCGGCCATCGGGACGCCCAGGGCCAGGAAGGCGAAGGCGCAGGGCACGACGGCGACGGCGGAGGTCCGCAGGCCGTAGGAGAGGTCGTCGCGGACGGCGGCGGTGTCGTCGTCCTGGGCCGCGCGGGAGATCCGCGGCAGCACCGCGGTCATCACCGAGACGGTGATGATGGCCTGCGGCATCTGCCAGATCTGGAACGCGTAGTTGTACGAGGTGAAGCCGGCGCCGGTGTGGCCGGCCCGCTCGGCGGCGGCGCCCGCCTTGGTGGCGAGCTGGGTGACGACGGTCATGCCGATCTGGTTGGCGAGCACGAACAGCAGCGTCCACTTGGCCAACCCCATGGCCTTGCCCAGACCCTGCCCGCGGAAGTCGAAGCGCGGGCGGAGCCGGACGCCGGCGTCCCGGAGGTAGGGCAGCATGGCCAGCGCCTGGACGACCAGGCCGAGCAGGGTGCCCAGGCCCAGGAGTCGGACGCCTTCGGGGGTGATGGTCGACGGGCTGACGCCGGAGTCGGTGAAGCCGCCGAACGCCCAGATGAAGGTGGCGAACGTGGCGATGGTGACGACGTTGTTGAGGACCGGCGTCCACATCATCGCGCCGAACCGGCCGCGGGCGTTGAGGATCTGCCCCAGCACGACGTGGACGCCCATGAAGAACATGGTGGGCAGGCAGTACCGGGCGAAGGCGACGGTGAGCGCCATCCGCGACGGGTCGCCGGCGATGTCCGGCGACAGGACGCGCACCAGCAGCGGAGCACCCAGCACACAGACCACGGTGACGCCGGCCAGGACCACGGTGACCAGCGTCAACAGCCGGTTGGCGTACGCCTCGCCGCCGTCCTCGTCCTTCTTCATCGCGCGCACCAACTGCGGTACGAACACGGCGTTCAGCGCCCCGCCGCCGACCAGCACGTAGATCATCGTCGGCATGATGTTGGCGACCTGATAGGAGTCGCTGAGCGTGCTGACGCCGATCGCGGCCGCCATGACCAGGGTGCGCAGGAAGCCGGTGATCCGGGAGACGATCGTGCCGGCCGCCATCAGCGCGCTGGACCTGGCCAACCGGCCGGCGCCGCCCTTCGGTTCCGGCTCGGCCTCCGGTGGCGGTGGCGGGGCGTGCCGCTCGCCGTCGCCGGGCAGGACGGCCGACGGGGTGCGCGGGGTGGACAGGCGCAGCGGAAGCGTGTCGTCCGGCAGCGGGTCGCGGGCCCGTCCGCGCCCGTCGGGCCGTTCACTCGGCACAGCCATGCCTGTTCCTCCTCGTCACCACAGGCCCCGGCGGCCTGCCACGGATCGAGGTGCCACGATCGCACCCCGTCCGGGGCGACCCGGCACGGGATGCCGCACAGGGGGACTTTTCCGTCATGATCGGCCGGAAGTTTGCCGTCCGGGGCCGCGTCCACCGTGGCGTCCAGACCCTCCGAAGTCCGCTATGATCATGGTGCAACTCCGGTCCTGTGGACGGGAATCGCGCGTCTGTGGTCCAAGGAAAGACGTCCACCAACCGGTGGGAGATGCAGGTGCAAGGCCGGCCGGGCGCTCAAGAAAAGGTCCCCTTCCCCAACGGGAAGGGGACCTTTGCGTTGGGTGCGGCGACGAGCGGGGTTCCCTCAACACCCCTACACCCGGCGGTGGTTGGGCGGTCAGTGGCCGGACGCCTCAGGGGCCGACGGTCCCGTCGATGCCCTCGCGGAGGAAGTCGGCGTGGCCGTTGTGGCGCGCGTACTCGTGGATCATGTGCAGCATGATCAGGCGGAGCGAGACGTCCTCGCCCCAACGGGGTTGGTGGACGGTCACGTCGAGCGACGCGGCGGCCTCCTCGACGCGCCGGGAGTGGGTCACCTCCGCCTGCCAGGCGGCGAAGGCCGCGGCCCCGTTGGCCTCCGCATCGTCGAACGCCGCCTGGAAGTCCACCTCTTGGGACCAGATCATCGGCACGTCCTCACCGGCCAACGTCCGGCGGAACCAGGTCCGTTCCACCTCGGCCAGATGACGCACCAGGCCGAGCAGGGACAGCGTCGACGGCGGCATGGACCGCTGCCGCAACTGGGCGTCGGTCAGGCCCTCGGTCTTGCGCGCGAGCGTGGCGCGGTGGTAGTCGAGAGAGGCGCGCAGCGTCTCCCGCTCACCGGCGCACCGGGGCGGATCTATCCGATCGATGGTCATGCGGGCAGAGGCTAGCGGTCGACCCTTCCCGCCGTACGCCACGGCCCGGGCGCCGCCGCACCCGGGCCGTTACCGACGTTGTGGCGGAGCCGCCGTCAGGGCAGGTAGCGCTCGATGGCGGCCCGGCCCTTTTCCTCGATCAGACGCCGGGCCCATTCCAGGCTCTGCGGGGTGGGCTCCCGTCCGGACGCCCTGACCAGGTCCTCCGCGTCGAAGGGCCGCTCGCTACCGGTGTACAGCTCCGACGGCCGCTGCTCGGCCGGGGTCTTCCTGCCATTGGTCGTCACAGGTCCTCCTCTGTCCGCGCCCGCCGAGTGCCGGGACCTCGCTGGTTTCCATCATGGGACCGGCCCCGGCGACCCGCACGGCGTACACCGGGTCGCCGCCTCAGCCCACCGGCCGCGGCGCCCCCGGGTAGTGCGGCGGGAACGCCTGCTCCGCCCAGATCGTCTTGCCGTACGGCGTGTAGCGCGTCCCCCAGCGCTGCACCAACTGCGCGACGATGAACAGCCCCCGTCCACCCTCGTCGTCGAGCGCGCTGTGCCGCAGATGCGGGGAGGTGTGAGCGGCGTCGGAGACCTCCGTGACCAGCGCCAGGTCCCGCAGCAGCCGCAGGTGCACCGGGCCGGCGGCGTGCCGCACCGCATTGGTGACCAGTTCGCTGACCGCCAGCTCGGTCGCGTACGACAGTTCCGTCAGGTCCCACTCCGCGAGCTGTCGGGTGGCCAGCTCCCGCGCGGTGCCGACCGCGGCGGGCTCCGCGGGCAACTCCCAGGCGGCCACCTGCCGGGTGTCCAGCTCCCGGGTCCGCACCAGCAGCAGTGCCGCGTCGTCGGGCGCCGCACCGTCCGGCAGCAGCGCGGCCAGTGCCCGGTCGCACAGGTCCGCCAGCGGCCGGCGGTGCTCCCGCAGCACGTCGCCCAGGATCGCCAGCCCGGCGTCGACGTCCCCGTTGCGGCCCTGGACCAGCCCGTTGGTGAACAGGGCCAGCAGGCTGCCCACCGGCAGCGCGGTCTCCCACGACTCGAACGGCAGGCCGCCCAGTCCCAGCGGCGGGCCGGCCGGCAGGTCCGGGAACGACACCTCGCCCGTCGGGTACACGACCGCCGGCGGCGGATGCCCGGCGCGGGCCATCGTGCAGTGCCGGGACACCGGGTCGTACACCGCGTACAGGCAGGTCACCCCGGTGGCCACGTCGTCCGGGCCGGGCTCCGCGCCGGCCCCGGCGGCGCGCTCCTCGGGGGTCTGCCCCACCAGGTCGTCGAGCCTGCTCAGCAGCTCGTCGGGCGCCAGGTCCAGCCGCGCCAGCGCCCGCACCGTCGTCCGCAGCCGGCCCATGGTGGCCGCGGCCTGGAGGCCGTGCCCGACGACGTCCCCCACCACCAGCCCGACCCGGGTGCCGGACAGCCCGATCACGTCGAACCAGTCGCCGCCCACCCCGGCCCGGTCGTCGCTGGGCAGATACCGGTAGGCCATGTCCACCGCGGACTGCGGCGGCAGGTGCTGGGGCAGCAGATCGCGCTGGAGGGTCAGGGCCGCGGCGTGTTCGCGGGTGAACCGGCGGGCGTTGTCCATCGCCACGGCGGCCCGGATCACCAACTCGTCGGCCAGGTCGATCTCGCCGCCGTCGAAGACCGCCGGGGAGTCCGCGCGGTCGAAGGTGACCAGCCCCATCGAGGCGCCACCGGCCCGCAGCGGCATCACCATCGTCCGCTCCGCGCGGATCATCCCGCCCGACGACAGGCTCCGGTACTGCGGGGTGCCCGGCGCGTAGGAGATCGGGTACGGCGGGCGCGGCGGCCGGTCCGGCGGATCGTCGCAGGAGCGCGCGGCGACCCGGACCAGCTCCGGCACCCCGGACGCGCCCGGCTCCGGATCGCCGCCGGCCAGCACCGACCCCAGCAGGTCGACGGTGACCGCGGCCGCGAAGTCGGGCACCGCGACCTCGGTGATCTCCCGGGCGGTACCGACCATGTCCAACGTGGTGCCGATCTTCCGGCCGGCCTCCACCAGGAGCTTCAACCGGCGCTGTGCCTGATAGCGGTCGGTGATGTCGAAGGAGTCCTCGCAGACCCCCAACACCCGCCCGTCCGGATCCTGCAACCGGTAGTACGAGCAGGACCAGACGTGCTCGGTGCCCGGGTCGGTGGGCTGCTCGCCGACGAAGTGCAGATCGAGGAACGGCTGCCCGGTCGCCAGCACATGACGCATCACCGAGTCCAGCGTCCTGGGATACCCCTCCGTCACGAACGTGCCCGGATACAGCTCGTCCGCCCGCTTTCCGATCAACTCCCGCAGCGGCAGCCCGATCTCCCGCCCGTACGAGGCGTTGAACCACGTCAGCCGGAGGTCGTCGTCGTAGATCGCCAGGCCCACCGGCGACTGGGTGGCCAGCCCGTGCAGCATCGCCTGCCGCGACTCCCACGCCCGCAGGTCGCCCAGGGCCGTGGCGACCAGCACCCGGGCCGGGCCGGGCGCGACGCCCGGCAGCGCATCGGCCAGCGGGCACATCGTGAGGGCGACCGGCAGCCGGTGGCCGTCCGCGTGCCGCGCGGACCACGTCGCGATGGTGGCCATTCCCGTGGGTGGGCGGTCGCCCGCCGGGGGCCGGTCCGGCTCCGGGAGGAAGGTGGCGGCCGGCCGGCCGATGATCTCCTCCGGCGCGTAGCCCAGCAGGTGCCGGGCCGCCGCGCTCCAGCCGATCACCAGCCCGCGGGCATCCAGTACCGCCGTGGCCGCCCTGGTGACGTCGAGGGGCCCACGGAAGTCGGCGCTCGTCGCCGCCGTCCACGCGTTCATGGCATCAATCCAGCCCGGTTCGGTACCTCCAGGATCGAGCCCGGCCATCGGCAGCACAACCGACCCTGCCCCGAGCGGGCGACCTGCGGGGGCGGGCGGTCGCTGGCACAGTGGGGTGAGGGCGCCGAGGACCCGCCGCGATCCCCGCCGACCAGCGCGGACTGATCCACGCTCACCCGTCGGACCGGCCCGAGCCACAGGAGGCAGATGCCGATGCCGTCCCCATGCCCGACCTCGCCGGTGCGCGGAGCGCCCTGCTGGGTCAGCCTGCTGACGCACGACCTGCGGGCCGCGGAGAGCTTCTACGGTGCCGTGCTGGGCTGGCGGTTCCGGCCGGCCACACTGGGCGAGGAGTTCGCGGTCGCGATGCTCGACGGGGAGCCGGTCGCCGGGGTCGGGGCGCTGGTGCAGAGCTTCCAGGTGCCGGTGTCCTGGACCGCGTACTTCGCGGTGGAGCGCGCCGACGACACCGCCGGACGGATCCGGGAGCGCGGCGCCACCGTCGCCGTCGGGCCGCTCAAGCTCGGCCCCGGGCGGGCCGCGCTCGCCGCGGACCGGGACGGTGCCACCTTCGGCTTCTGGGAGGGCCAGACGCTGTCGTGGTCGGTGGGCACGGGCCACGCGCCGGCGATCCTGGAGCTGCGGACCAGGGACGCGTTCGCCGCGGCCATCTTCTACGCCGAGGTCTTCGACTGGGCGACGGATCGGCCCGGCGGCTGTCAGGTGACGTACGAGCACGACGAGGTCATCGTGCACGACGGGACGCACGTGGTGGCGGCGCTGCGTGGCGGCGGCGTCGAGGCCGCCCCGGACCCGCGGGTGAGGCCGCAGTGGCACGTGCACTTCCGGGTGGACGACGTGCGGCGGGCGACCGAGGCGGCGGTGGCGGCCGGCGGAACCGTCACCCCGGTGACCGCGACCCGGGACGGGTCGGGCAGTCAGGCGATGGTGCGGGACCCGGACGGCGGACTGTTCACGGTGACGGCACCGGGGGCGCCGCCGCCGGACTGAGGGGAAGTCCCTTGGGAGGAGGGTGAGTTGAGTGGTCGGATGCCGATGCCCGGAACCCCGGTTGCGGGCGGGCCTGAAGGGGAGCTGAGGGCGCGGTTAAGAAAACCTCGATGGACCGGAAGGGGCGTCGTACGGAAGATTTCTGGCCAGAGAGCGGTGGGCCGGATCGGGTCCGGTGAGGTCGCTCCAGTCATCTCTTTCTAACGGGAGTCGTTGCGGTGAAGGCACTGGTCAAGGAGAAGGCGGAGCCGGGACTCTGGCTGGTGGACGTGCCGGAGCCGGAGATCGGCCCCGGTGACGTGCTGATCAAGGTGTTGCGGACCGGTATCTGCGGCACCGATCTGCACATCCGCGCCTGGGACGGCTGGGCGCAGCAGGCCGTCAGCGCGCCGCTGACCGTCGGTCACGAGTTCGTCGGCGAGGTCGTGGAGACCGGCCGGGACGTGGCCGATATCAAGGCCGGCGATCTGGTCAGCGGCGAGGGCCACCTGGTCTGCGGCAGTTGTCGCAACTGTCTGGCCGGCCGGCGCCACCTGTGCCGCGCCACGGTCGGCCTGGGCGTCGGTCGGAACGGCGCGTTCGCCGAGTACGTGGCGCTGCCCGCGACCAACGTCTGGGTGCACCGGGTCCCGGTCGACCTCGACATCGCCGCGGTCTTCGACCCGTTCGGCAACGCCGTGCACACCGCACTCTCCTTCCCGTTGGTCGGCGAGGACGTGTTGATCACCGGGGCCGGGCCGATCGGCATCATGGCGGCGGCGGTCGCCCGGCACGCCGGCGCCCGCAAGGTGATGATCACCGATGTCAGCGAGCAGCGGCTGGAGCTGGCGCGCAAGGTCGGTGTGAGCCTCGCCCTCAACGTCGCCCACAGCTCCATCGCGGACGGCCAGCGCGAACTGGGCCTGCGCGAGGGCTTCGACGTCGGCCTGGAGATGTCCGGCCGGCCCGAGGCCATGCGCGACATGATCGGCAACATGACGCACGGCGGCCGGATCGCCGTCCTCGGGCTGCCCTCCGAGGAGTTCGCCGTCGACTGGTCCCAGATCGTCACCTCGATGATCACGATCAAGGGCATCTACGGCCGGGAGATGTTCGAGACCTGGTACGCGATGTCCGTGCTGCTGGAGGGCGGCCTCGACCTCGCGCCCGTGATCACCGGCCGTTACCCGTACCAGGAGTTCGACGCCGCCTTCGCCGACGCGGCCAGCGGCCAGGGCGGCAAGGT
The DNA here is from genome assembly GCF_044769405.1 of Streptomyces sp. NPDC090442. Lineage (NCBI taxonomy): Bacteria > Bacillati > Actinomycetota > Actinomycetes > Kitasatosporales > Streptomycetaceae > Streptomyces > Streptomyces sp. NPDC090442. The sequence goes on along the minus strand of NZ_JBIVXW010000006.1, from coordinate 99,694 downwards.
CATCCTCGACTGGAGCGTCTGACCCGACGCTCCCGGAATTTCCCGAGCGCCCGCCCGCACCCCATAAGGAGACCCCTTTCATGTTCGACGCCGTACGCGACGACCTGCGCGTCACCCTCGACGAGATCCGCGCCGCCGGACTGCACAAGCCGGAGCGGGTGATCGGTACGCCGCAGTCCGCCACCGTGGGCGTCACCGCCGGCGGACAGCCCGGCGAGGTCCTCAACTTCTGCGCCAACAACTACCTCGGCCTGGCCGACCACCCCGAGGTCATCGCCGCCGCCCACGAGGCCCTGGACCGCTGGGGCTACGGCCTGGCCTCGGTCCGCTTCATCTGCGGCACGCAGGAGGTGCACAAGGAACTGGAGCGCCGGATCGCCCACTTCCTCGGCCAGGAGGACACGATCCTCTACTCCTCCTGCTTCGACGCCAACGGCGGCGTCTTCGAGACCCTGCTCGGCCCGGAGGACGCGGTCATCTCCGACGCCCTCAACCACGCCTCCATCATCGACGGCATCCGGCTGAGCAAGGCCCGCCGCCTCCGCTACGCCAACCGCGATCTGGCCGACCTGGAGGCCCAGTTGAAGGAGGCGGAGGGCGCCCGGCGCACCCTCATCGTCACCGACGGCGTGTTCTCCATGGACGGTTACCTGGCGCCGCTGGCCGAGATCTGCGATCTGGCCGACCGCTACGGCGCGATGGTCATGGTCGACGACTCGCACGCGGTCGGCTTCGTCGGCCCCGGTGGTCGCGGCACCCCGGAGCTGTGCGGGGTGATGGACCGGGTCGACATCATCACCGGCACCCTCGGCAAGGCGCTGGGCGGCGCCTCCGGCGGCTATGTCGCGGCCCGTGCCGAGATCGTCGAACTGCTGCGTCAGCGCTCCCGCCCCTATCTGTTCTCCAACTCGCTGGCCCCGGTGATCGCGGCCGCCTCCCTCAAGGTCCTCGACCTGCTGGAGTCCGCGGGCGACCTGCGCGAGCGGCTGCACGCCAACACCGCGCTGTTCCGCTCCCGGATGACCGAGGAGGGCTTCGCGATCCTGCCCGGCGAGCACCCCATCGCGCCGGTGATGATCGGCGACGCGGCCGAGGCGGGCCGGATGGCCGAGCTGCTGCTGGAGCGCGGGGTGTACGTGATCGGCTTCTCGTACCCGGTGGTTCCGCAGGGTCAGGCCCGGATCCGCGTCCAGCTCTCCGCCGCCCACTCCACCGAGGACGTGCACCGCGTCGTGGACGCCTTCGTGGCCGCCCGCGCGGCGCTGGAGAGCTGACCGGGCGGTCGCGGGGCACGGTCCGGCCGTGCCCTGCGAAACTGGTCCCATGATCGAAGCACGTCGGCTGCACATCCTGCGGGCGCTGGCCGACCACCGCACGGTGACCGCCGCGGCCGCCGCGCTCTACCTCACGCCGTCGGCCGTCTCCCAACAACTCGCGGCGTTGGAGCAGGAGACCGGCCACCGGCTGGTGGAGCGCGGCGCCCGTGGGGTCCGGCTGACGCCGGCGGGGGACATCCTGCTCGGCCACGCCAACGCCGTACTGGCCCAGTTGGAGCGCGCCGAGGCGGAGCTGGCCGCCTACGACAAGGGTGAGGGGGGCACGGTGACGGTCGCGGCGTTCGCGACCGTCATCGGGTTGGTGCTCGCACCGGCTCTTGCCGAGCTGGCCGCGTCCGCGCCCGACATCCACGTCCGGGTGCGGGACGCGGAGGGGGACGCCAGCCTGCCGATGGTGCTGGACCGGCAGGTCGATGTGGCGGTGGCCGTCGAGTACCGGGGCGCGCCGGACGCGGACGACCCCCGGTTGACGCGCGTCCCGCTGTACGCGGAGCCGTTCGACGCGGTGCTGCCGCCCGGCCACGCGCTGGCCGACGCGGCGGCGGTGCCGCTGTCCGCGCTGGCCAAGGCCCCCTGGATCGGGCCCTATTCGGGCAACCCCTGCCACGACGTGGTCGTCCTGGCCTGCGAGTACGCCGGGTTCCGGCCGCTTCTGACGCACTTCTCCGACGACTTCCGGGCGGTGGTGGCGCTGGCGTCGGCGGGCGCGGGGGTGGCGCTGGTGCCGCGCTCGGCGCTGCGCGGGATGGACCTGGGGGGAGTGGTGGTCCGGCCGGTCGACGGGGTGGCGCCCACCCGTCGGGTCTTCGCGGCGGTGCGGCGCGGGGCGGAGGAGCACCCGTTGTTCCGGCCGGTGCTGGCGGCGCTGCGGACGGCGGCCGCCGCGCAGGAGGGGTGAAGTCGGGCGCGCCCGGGGCGGGTTGAGGCCCGGTGTCCGTTGCGTGGGGTGGGGTCAGGCGTCGGTCCGGCGCGGGGTGCGGCCGGTCCTGGTCCAGGTCGTCAGTTGGCGGGCCGTCCAGGTGGTGACGACCCGGCCGGCGGGGACTCCGCACTCCTCGGCGCGGGCGCAGCCGTAGATCTGCCAGTCGAGCTGGCCGGGGGCGTGCGCGTCGCTGTCGATCGCGAGGAGGGCGCCGGCGTCGAGGGCCTGGCGCAGCAGTCGGCGGGGTGGATCCAGGCGGTCCGGGCGGCAGTTGATCTCCACCGCGGTGCGGTGTGCGGCGCACGCCGCGAAGACCTCCGCGGCGTCGAACGCCGATTCCGGGCGGCCCTTGCCGGTGAGCTGCCGGCCGGTGCAGTGGCCGAGGACGTCCACCAGCGGATTGCGCACCGCGGCCAGCAGCCGGCGGGTCATCGGGCCCCGGTCCATGCGGAGCTTGGAGTGGACCGAGGCGACCACCACGTCGAGCCGGTCCAGGAGTTCCGGTTCCTGGTCGAGCGAGCCGTCGTCGAGGATGTCGCACTCGATGCCGGTCAGCAGTCGGAACGGCGCCAGTTCTTCGTTGAGTTCGGCGACCACGTCCAGTTGCTGACGCAGCCGTTCGGCGGTCAGCCCGCGGGCGACGGTGAGCCGGGGGGAGTGGTCGGTCAGCGCGCACCAGGCGTGGCCGAGGTCGCGGGCGGTCCGGGCCATGGCGGCGATCGGGCTCCCGCCGTCCGACCAGTCCGAGTGCAGATGGCAGTCGCCGCGCAGCGCCCGGCGCAGCGCCCGGCCCCGTTCGCCCTCGACCAGCGGGCCGCCGGCCTCCTGCTCCAGCGTGGCGAGATAGGCGGGGCGTTGCCCGGCGAGCGCCTCCTCGATGACCCGGGTCGTCTTGGGGCCGAGTCCCTTGAGGCGCCCCAGCGTTCCGCGCGCGGCGCGCTCGCGCAGCGCGTCCGGGGGCAGTTGGTCGAGCACGGAGGCCGCGGTGCGGAACGCCTGCACGCGGTACGTCACCGCGCCCTGCCGCTCCAGCAGGAACGCGATCCGGTCCAGGGCCGCCGCGGGATCCATCTCCCCACCGTGCACCGGGTGGGGGCCGGCTGCCACCGCGGTGCGGTCGCCGAACGCCACCACCGCAGTTATGCGAATATGTCCGTTCTCTAGTGGTCGATCCGTTTCCATCGGAATGGCGGGGCATTAGCGGTGACGATTCCGATCAATGTCGCACGGGAAGTCACGGGCAATCATGTTCGGTTAAAACCTCCGTCACACCCGGGTCGTACTGCGGAAACGCGCGGCGGGCTTCGCGGGGTCACGGAGCGCTAGTCGGGCGTTAAGTTCGACGGCCTTCAGGAAATCTGCACACCGAATGCGCAGCCGGCACACGCGCCGGTGTTTCGTGCCGGGGTGCGGTCCGGCCACTCGATGAAGGGCTTCCGGAATGCCCCATTCCGTGCGTCTCGCAACGACGATTCCGCGGAAAGGAAACCGGAGGAGATGTGAAGATGCCTCGACCAAGCCATGGACGTACGTGCACGTCCGGTAATTCATTCGAGCAGTCGCGCCCGGGTCGCCGCTCATCCGATTAGCAGGGCAACCCGCCCGCATGCTTTGATCCATCGCACCGCGGCAGTCGCCGGGGTTTCCCGAAATGGGGACCCGCACTACCGTGGCCGCGGCCGGGCCGGCCACCAGATGGCTCGTCCGCAGTTTTTCTTGCTATTGATCCGTCCGAAGGGAAACACCATGAACAACGCCCAGGTTCAGACCCAGGAAATCTCCGACGCCGACCTGGACAACGTGTCCGGTGGCCTCGTCGGCGGCGTCCTGAACAGCGTCACCGGCACCGTGGACTCCGTCGCCCCCGTCTCGGGCGCGGTCGCCAACGTCACCGGCCTGGTCCAGCAGACCACCGGCCTGGACGTGCAGGGCATCGTCGGCGGCGCGACCAACGGCATCTGATCCAGCCGATCACGTGCCGCCCCGCGGCACGGCCGGCATCGAACGGCCACGACGGTAGTCGGCGCCCCCTCCCTGCCGATCTGCCGCACCGAGTGCCCCGGACAATCCGGCTCCGGCCGGATTCCGGGGCACCCGGCTGTCCACCGCCGGGGCCCGCCGCCGGACCTCCGCGTCGGCGGCGTACTCTCGTACGTCCGTACCAGCCCAGGCAGTTGAGGGAAGAGTGTCGTGCAGTTCCGCCAACAGGCCCTTTCCAAGCTGCAGTCGCCCGAGGAACTCGACCTGCCGGTGCGCTTCGCCCGCCCCCAGGGCTGGTTGGTGCTCACCGTCACCGTCCTCGTCATGATCGCCGCGACCGTCTGGGCGGTCACCGGCACGGTCACCGCCACCCTCGGCGCCCCCGGCATCCTCACCCACGGCCACGGCAGTTACGTCCTCCAGAGTCCGGTCGCCGGCCAGGTCACCACGGTCCTCGCCGAGGAGGGCAAACAGGTCGCGTCCGGCGCCCCGTTGGTCCGAATACGCACCGCGCAGGGCACCACCACCGTCGTCCGCGCGCTCGCCGCCGGCCGGCTGACCAGTTTGGACGCCAGCATCGGCGCGGTCGTCACCACGGGCGCCGACCTCGCCTCCGTGGAGCGGACCAACGGTGCCCAGGACCCGCTGACGGCCACCCTGTACGTCCCGGCCGAGAGCGCCGCCACGCTCCCGGTCGGGGCCCCCGTCGACCTCACTGTCGCCTCCGTCCCCACCCAGCGCTACGGCGTGCTGCGCGGCCACGTCGCCGCCGTCGGCCGCGCCGCCCAGCCCCGGCAACGGATCGCCGCGTTCCTCGGCAGCGCCCAACTCGCCGAGCAGTTCTCCCGCGACGGCCAGCCCGTCGCCGTACGGGTCACCCTCGACACCGCGCGCACCGCCTCCGGCTACGCCTGGTCCACCGCCACCGGACCACCCTTCGGGCTCGACTCCATGGCCCAGGCCACCGCCGCCGTCCACCTGGCCGCGCAGCACCCGATCGATTGGCTGCTCTCGTGACCGCCCCCGACGCCTCCGCGGCGCCCCCGCAGCACCTCCCGCCCGCCGGCCGCGGCCGACACCGCCCCGAGGGCGCGCCGCCCACCCGCCGCCGCAGGGCACCGGACCGCGCCCCCAAGGCGAAGAAGCCGGTCCGCACCTCCACCGTCCTCCAGATGGAAGCGGTGGAGTGCGGCGCCGCCTCCCTGGCGATGGTGCTCGCCCACTACGGCCGGCACGTGCCGCTGGAGGAACTGCGGATCGCCTGCGGCGTCTCCCGCGACGGCTCCCGCGCCAGCAACCTCCTCAAGGCCGCCCGCAGTTACGGCCTGACCGCCAAGGGCATGCAGATGGAGCCGGCCGCACTCGCCGAGGTCCAGGCACCGGCCATCCTCTTCTGGGAGTTCAACCACTACGTCGTCTACGACGGCACGGGCCGCCGTCTCGGCCGCCGCGGCGTCCACCTCAACGACCCCGACAAGGGCCGCCGCTTCGTGCCCGTGGAGGACTTCGACACCAGCTTCACCGGCGTCGTGCTGGTCTTCGAACCGTCCGAGGCGTTCGCGAAGGGCGGCCGGCGTCCCAGTGTCCTGCACGCCCTGCCGGCCCGGCTGCGCGGCACCACCGGCACCCTACTGGCCGCGCTGCTCGCCAGCCTGCTGCTGGTCGGCGTCGGCGCCGCGGTGCCCGCGCTCAGCCGCACCTACATCGACATGTTCCTGATCGGCAACCAGACCTCGCTGCTGGGCCCGCTGTTCGCCGCGATGGCCGCGATGGTGGCGCTCACCGCCGTCCTCACCGGCCTGCAACAGGCCAACCTGCTGCGCGGCCGGATCATCTCCTCCACCCTCAGCAGCGCCCGCTTCCTGCGCCATCTGCTGCGGCTGCCGGTCACCTTCTTCGCCCAGCGCTCGCCCGCCGACCTCGTCCAACGCCTCCAGTCCAACGACGCGGTCGCCGAGACCCTCGCCCGTGACCTGGCAGCGGCCGCCGTCGACGGCGTGGTCGTCATCCTCTACGCCGTCCTGCTGTGGACCTACGATCCCCAACTCACCGTCATCGGCGTGCTGCTGGCCCTGCTCAACGTCGTCGCCATGCGCATCGTCGTCCGGCTGCGCGCCACCCACACCCAGAAGCTGCGCGCCGACACCGCCCGCCTCACCAACACCTCCTACACCGGCCTCACCCTCATCGAGACGATGAAGGCCACCGGGGGCGAGAACGGCTACTTCCGCCGCTGGGCCGGCCAGCACGCCACCACCCTGGAGGTGCAGCAGCGGCTCGGCGTCCCCAGCGCCTGGCTCGCGATCGTCGCCCCCACCCTCGCCACCCTCAACAGCGCGCTGATCCTCTGGATCGGCGGCCTGCGCGCCGTCGAAGGCCACCTCTCCATCGGCCTGTTGGTCGCCTTCCAGGCCCTGGTGACCCGCTTCACCGCCCCCGTCACCCGCCTCAACGGCGTCGCCGGACGCATCCAGGACTTCGCCGCCGACGTCGCCCGCCTCAAGGACGTCGAGAGCTTCCCCGCCGACAGCCACTACTCCCGCCCGGACGCGGACGCCGGCACCCGCCGCCTCAAGGGCCATGTCACCCTCGACGGCGTCACCTTCGGCTACAGCCCGCTCGACGCCCCGCTGTTGACCGGCTTCTCGCTGTCCGTCGGCCCGGGGCAGCAGGTCGCCCTGGTCGGCGGCTCCGGCAGCGGCAAGTCCACCGTCTCCCGCCTGATCTCCGGCCTCTACGCGCCCTGGGAGGGCACTATCCGGATCGACGGACAGCGCCTCGCCGACATCCCGCGCGGCGCGCTGGCCGCCTCGGTCTCCTTCGTCGACCAGGACGTCTTCCTCTTCGAGGGCACCGTGCGGGACAACGTCGCCCTGTGGGACCCCTCCATACCGGACGACGCGGTGATCGCCGCCCTCCAGGACGCCGCCCTCTACGACGACGTCATCGCCCGCCGCCCCGACGGCATCCACAGCCGCGTCGAACAGGACGGCCGCAACTTCTCCGGCGGTCAGCGGCAGCGCCTGGAGATCGCCCGGGCGCTGGTCCGGCGCCCCAGCGTCCTCGTCCTCGACGAGGTCACCAGCGCCCTGGACGCCGGGACCGAGGCGGTCATCATGGACAACCTGCGGCGCCGCGGCTGCGCCTGCGTCATCATCGCCCACCGGCTGAGCACCGTCCGCGACAGCGACGAGATCGTGGTCCTGGACCACGGCACCATCGTCGAACGCGGCCGGCACGAGGAACTGGTCGCCGCCGGGGGCGCCTACGCCCAGTTGGTCAAGGAGCACTGACGTGGCCTCCGCATACCCGTCCCCGGACGCCGGACCCAGTGTGCCGTCGCCCGCGGAACCGGCCGCCGTCCCCGGCGCCGACGCCGTCCGCCACGCCCTGGGCGCCCTCGGCACCCCCGTGGACTGCACCGGGCTGCGCAACGTCCCGCTCGAAGGCCCGCACGTCCTGTGGTTGGTCACCGGCGGCACCCTCGACCTGTTCGCGGTCGACGCCGCACAAGAAGGCCACTGGCACTTCCTCGGCCGCCTCGAAGCCGGCACCCTGCTGCTCGGGCCCGTCCAGGGCCCCCAACACACCCTCGTCGGCCGCCCGTCGGGCGACTGCGGCCTGCGCCGCATCGCGCTGCGCGAACTGCCCCGCCCCGACCACGGCGGCGACCCCCACGCGTACGGATACGACACCCCCTACGGGACGCCGGTCGCCACCCCTGTGGAACACGCCTTCGCGCTCGGCACCGCCCGCGGGCTGGGCGTGCTGTTCGAGGCCCCGTTGGACGGCCGGCCCAGCGACGAGGCGGTGGCCGACGACGATGTGCCGTGGATGCCGGTGCCGCCCGGCAGCGTCCAGTACGGCGCCTCCTACAGCGCCGAGGCCGCCGCCGATCTGCTCGTCGACGCCACGCTGTGGCAGCGCATGGTCAACCAGCAGTACCGGCTGCTGTCCGCCGTCGACCGCTGGATCGAGCAGGAGGAGCGGGCCCACGAGGACCGCGCGGCCGCCGGCATCAAGGCCGGCGAGGCCGTCCGCGAGCGCGCCGACCAGGCGCTGTTGGCCTCCATCGGCAAGGAGCGCGGCCCCCGCACCGCCGCGCGGCGCGACCGGGCCGGCGACGACCTGACCTTCGCGGTCTGCCAACAGGTCGCGGGCGCCGCCGGGATCACCCTCACCGAACCGCCCAAGGGCACCGCGGCCGACGACCGGGTCAGCCCCGTCGAGCGGATCGCCCTCGCCTCCCGGATACGCACCCGCGCCGTCCGCCTCGACGGCCGCTGGTGGCGCGCCGACGCCGGCCCCCTGGTCGGCCACCGCGCCAAGTCCGGCGCCCCCGTGGCGCTGCTGCGGCGGCGCGGCCGCTACGAAGCGGTCAACCCGGCCTCCGGGCTGCGGATCCGGATCGGCAAGGACAACGCCGAGGAGTTCGAGCCGCGGGCGGTGATGTTCTACCGGCCGCTGCCCGAACGCCGGTTGACGCTGTGGCGGCTGATGCGCTTCAGCCTCCGCGGCACCCGCACCGACCTGCGCAACCTCGCCCTGGCCGGACTGGTCACGGTCGCCCTCGGCGCCCTCGTCCCGATCGCCACCGGCAAGGTCCTCGGCGTCTACGTACCGGCGGCCCAGCGCGACCTGATCGTCCAGATCGCGCTCGCCGTCATCGTCTCCAGCGTCGTCGCGGCCGCCTTCACCCTGCTCCAGAACCTCACCGTGCTGCGCGTCGAGGGCCGGATCGAGAGCATCCTCCAACCCGCCGTCTGGGACCGGCTGTTGCGCCTGCCCACCCAGTTCTTCGCCGCCCGCTCCACCGGTGAACTGGCCAGCGCGGCCATGGGGATCAGCGCCATCCGCCGAGTCCTGGCCGGCGTCGGACCGGTCGCCGTCCAGGCCGGCACGGTCGGCGCGATCAACCTCGTGCTGCTGCTCCTCTACAGCGTCCCGCTGGCGCTCGCCGCGCTCGCCGCGCTGCTCGTCATCGGCGCGGTCTTCCTCGTCCTGGGCCTGTGGGAACTGCGCTGGCAGCGCCGCCTGATCGTGCTCGGCAACAAGCTCAACAACCGGGCCTTCCAGACCCTGCGCGGCCTGCCCAAGCTGCGGGTCGCGGCCGCGGAGTCCTTCGCCTACGCCGCCTGGGCGCGGGAGTTCGCCCGCTCCCGGGAGCTCCAGCAGCGGGCCGGCCGGATCAAGAACCTCACCACCGTGCTCAACGCCGTCTACCTGCCGGTCTGTTCCCTGGCGCTGTTCATGCTGCTGGCCGGCCCGGCCCGCGGCACCCTGTCCGCCGGCGCCTTCCTGACCTTCAACACCTCGGTGACGATGCTGCTCACCTCGGTCACCCAGATCACCGGCGCGCTCATCCAGGCCGCCGCGGCGCTGCCGATGTTCGAGCAGATCAAGCCCGTGCTGGACGAGGCCCCCGAGGTCCGCGGCGGCAGCTCCCAACCGGGCGCGCTCTCCGGCGCCCTGGAGACCCGCCGGCTCTCCTTCCGCTACCGCGAGGACGGCCCGCTGGTTCTCGACGACGTCTCCCTCCAGGTGCGGCCCGGCGAGTTCGTCGCCATCGTCGGCCCGAGCGGCTGCGGCAAATCGACCCTGCTGCGCCTGCTGATCGGCTTCGACCGGCCCGTCTCCGGCAGCGTCCTCTACGACGGCCAGGACCTCGGCGCGCTCGACCAGGCCGCCGTCCGCCGCCAGTGCGGGGTGGTCCTCCAGAACGCCCAGCCGCTCACCGGCTCCATCCTGGACTGCATCAGCGGCGCCGAGTCGTTCACCCAGGAAGAGGTCTGGGCGGCCGCCGAGATGGCCGGGTTGGCCGAGGACATCAAGCGGATGCCGATGGGGCTGCACACCATGATCTCCGGCGGCGGCGCCATCTCCGGCGGCCAGCGACAGCGGCTGATGATCGCCCAGGCGCTGGTCCGCCGCCCCCGCATTCTCTTCTTCGACGAGGCCACCAGCGCCCTGGACAACGAGACCCAGCGGATCGTCATCGACAGCACCCGCGCGCTGAGCGCCTCCCGGGTGGTCATCGCGCACCGCCTCTCCACGGTGCTGGACGCCGACCGGGTCCTGGTCATGGCCGACGGCCGAATCGTCGAACAGGGCACCCCCGCCGAGCTCCTCGCCGACACCGGCGGCCGGCTGCACGACCTGGTACGCCGTCAGATGGCCTGAGGGCGGACGGCCTGACGGCGCTCTGGTTGCCGGGTTCCGGGTCGGCCATTCCCGGCATCCGCCCCATCCTCCGCATATGGTGCAGAACGCTCTGAAGTGATCCCACGTGGTGGATGGAGGGCGAGATGCCCAAGGTGAAGCACCTGTTCGATGCGATGCCGCCCGACCGGCGCCGACGGCTGACCGAGCTCGCCCGGCTCGTGTCGCTGCCCCGCGACACCCGCGTCTTCGAGGAGGGCCGCCGCGCCGAGCGGTTCTGGATCATCCGCTCCGGCCGGGTCGCACTCGACCAGCGGGTCCCCGGTCGCCGCGCGGCCGTCGTCGAAACCCTGGGCCGGGACGAACTTCTCGGCTGGTCCTGGCTGTTCCCGCCCTACCTCTGGCACTTCGGCGCCCAGACCCTCGGCCCCGTCGAGGCGCTGGAATTCGACGCGGCCGTCGTCCGCGGCCTCTGCGCGGACGACGCCGTCCTGGGCCGCGCCGTCTACCGCTACGTCGCGGAGACCGTCGCCGAACGCCTCCACGGCACCCGCACCCGGCTCCTGGAGCTCTACGGCCCCCAGGGGAGCGGCGAAGAGGGGCCCTGAGCGCCGGCGGCCGGCCGCCCGCCGCACGTCACCTGTGCCGCCGGACCCACCGCCGGCGGTGCTCCTCCTCTTCCTCCGCCCGCCGCCGACGCCGGGCCTACTCGTCGGCGGCCGCCGGTTGGTCGCTCCCGCTGTCCGGCAGGTCGTCGGAGGTGTGGAAGGTGGAGTGAGGCGTGGTGGAGTGGTGGGGCGCATGCGGGGCGGTGTGATGGTGGGGCGCATGCGAGGTCGCGTAACCGCTCGACGCGTAGTCGCTCGACGCGTGGGTGCCGGACGGGTCGTGGTGCGCAGGGCTGTGGTGGGAGGAGTCGTGGTGCGCAGGGCCGTGGTGTGAGGAGTCGTTGCTCGACGAGCTGTGGCTGTCGTGGCCGTAGCTGCCGTGACTCGAAGTGCTCGAAGCGTCCCAACTGGATGACGAGTCGTGGCTCGACATGTCGTCGCTCATGGCGGGTCCCCGTTCCCCCGTTGTTCGGTGTGCCGTTCGCTCAGGATGACGCGGCGCACGACATGAACGCCAGGGGGCGGGAACCGGAGGCGGTGCCTCCCCGACTACCTGTGCCGGGCCACGTGGGTGGCCCGCGGCCGGCGGACCGGCCGGAGCGTCACAGTGGTAGGGGAGAAGGCCCATGCGCCCAGGAAAGTGGTGCGGACTCGCGGCGGTTGTCGCGCTGGCCGCCACGGCGTGCGGTTCAGGCGGCGGGACACGCGCTACGGGGGCGGACGGCGGTCCACCGGGCCGCGACGGCTTCCCCGTACGGGTCGCCGACTGCAAGGGCGTGGAGACCACGTTCACCGCTCCGCCCCGGAAGATCGTCACCAGCAACGCCGCCGCCCTGGAGATGCTGCTCCGGCTCGGCGCCGGCGACCGGGTCATCGGCACCGGATTCCCGCCCGGCAAGGGGACGTTGCCGGGCGAACTCGGCGCCCGGGCAGCCAAGGTGCCGGTCCTCGGCAAGGCCGTCATCCCGAAGGAGAAGCTGCTGGGCTCCGGCGCCGACCTCTACATCGACACCTTCGCCGCCATGGGCGGGATGGGGGGCATGGGCGGCGCCGGGGACGCCCCGACCGACGAGGAGTTCAAGGCGGCCGGCATCCGCCACGTCTACCTCGCCTCCACCGCCTGCGCCCCGACGGCCAAGGGGCCGCAGCGCGACCTGTCCGGCGTCGAGGGCGACCTGACCCGGCTCGGCGCCGTCACCGGCACCGCGCCACGGGCCCGGGAACTCGTCGCCGGCATGCGCGCCAAGGTCGCCGCCGTCCACAAGGCCGTCGCCGACGTGCCCGAGGCCGAGCGGCCCCGCTACTTCTTCTTCGACTTCGACGCCGGCACCAAGCAGCCGATGGCCGTCTGCGGCAAGCAGGTCGCCAACGCCGTGATCACCCAGGCCGGCGCCCGCAACGTCTTCGGCGACTGCGACGGGGACTTCAAGCCGGTCTCCTGGGAGGACGTCGTCGCTAAGAACCCCGACTGGATCCAACTGGCCGTCCGCGACCGGGGCGACGCGGCCGCCAACGCCGAGGCGTTCGACCAGGCCGCGCAGTTCCTCAAGTCCTTCCCCGCCACCAAGGGCCTGGCCGCGGTCCGCAACGAGCGGTTCCTGCGGATCGGTTCGGAGCCCACCACCCTCGCCGGCACCCGCAACGCCGACACCGTCGAGGAGATCGCGCACACCCTGTACCCGGCGCGGTTCAAGGGGGGCCGCTAGTGGGGGCGCAGCCGCTCGCCCCGGTACGCGAGCGGACGCGCCTGCCGCGCACCGGGCCGCTCGCCCTCGTCCTCGCCGTGGCGCTGGTCGGCGCGCTGACCGCCGCGGTGTCGCTGGGCGCCACCGACCTGCCGCCCGGACACGTCTGGTCGGTGGTGCTGCGCCGGCTCGACGGGGCCGCGCCGCAACCCGGCACGGACGAGCTGATCGTGTGGCAACTCCGCGTTCCCAGGGCCCTGTTGGCCGCCTGCGTCGGCGCCGGCCTCGGGCTGGTCGGCACCGCGACCCAGGCCCTGGTGCGCAACCCGCTCGCCGACCCGTACCTCCTCGGCATCTCCAACGGCGCCTCGCTCGGCGCGGTCGCCGCGATCGTGCTGGGCGCCGGTGCCGGCGGGGCACTGGGGCTCGGCATGTCGGCGGCCGCCTTCGCCGGGGCGCTCGCCGCGTTCGCGCTGGTGTGGGCCATGGCGCGGCGCGGCGGCGGGTTCTCGCCGCTGCGGCTGGTGCTGGCGGGCGTGGGCATCGGCCAGTTCCTGTCCGGCTTCACCAGCTACCTCGTCCTCCAGGCCGGCGACGAACAGCAGACCCGGGGGGTGCTGTTCTGGCTGATGGGCAGCCTGGGCGGGGCCACTTGGGGCGCGCTGTGGCTGCCGGCGCTCGCGGTCGCGGCCGGCCTGCTGCTGCTCCAGGCCCGGGCCCGGGCGATGAACGCCCTGCTGATGGGTGACGAGACGGCGGCCGGGCTCGGCGTGGACGTGACCCGGCTGCGCCGCGAACTGTTCGTGGTGACCAGCCTGTTGACCGGCGTCCTGGTCGCGGTCTCCGGCGCCATCGCCTTCGTCGGCCTGATGGTGCCGCACCTGTGCCGGCTGGTCGTCGGCGGCGACCACCGCCGGCTGCTGCCGCTGTCCGCCCTCACCGGGGCGCTGCTGCTGGTGGTGGTCGACGTCGTCTGCCGAACGGCCCTGGACGGTCAGGAGCTTCCGGTCGGGGTCGTCACGGCGATGATCGGCGCGCCGGCCCTGCTGTTCGTGCTGGACCGGCGGCTGGGGGCCGAACGATGAGGATCGACATCGAGGAGCTGCGGGTCAGTTACTCCGGACGGGACGTGGTCGCCGGGGTGCATCTGATGGCGGCCGCCGGCGAGATCGTCGGGCTGGTCGGCCCCAACGGCAGCGGCAAGTCCACCGTGCTGCGGACCGTCTACCGGCATCTGCGCCCCACCGCCGGCCGGGTCCTGCTCTCCGGAACCGACCTCGCCACCCTGCCCCCCGGCCGCACCGCCCGCCACATCGCGGCCCTCCCGCAAGAGCGTGCCGCCGACTTCGAGCTGACGGTGCGCGAGGTGGTGGCGATGGGCCGCACGCCCTACAAACGGGCCTTCGCCGGCGAGGACGCCACCGACCGGGCGTCGGTGGCGGGCGCGCTCGCCGCCGTCGGCATGGCGGGCACGGAGGCCCGGCGGTTCACCGCGCTCTCCGGCGGCGAGCGGCAACGCGTCCTGCTGGCCCGGGCGTTCGCCCAGGACACGGACGTGCTGGTGCTGGACGAACCCACCAACCACCTCGACGTCCGCCACCAGGTCGAACTGCTGACCCTGCTCCGCGGCCGGGCCCGCACCACCCTGATCTCCCTGCACGACCTGAACGCCGCGGCATCGCTCTGCGACCGCCTGCACGTCCTGCACGACGGCCGGCTGGTGGCCTCCGGACCGCCCCGGACGGTACTGACGCCGGAACTGCTGGCGGAGGTCTTCGGGGTGCGGGCAGCGGTGACGGAACATCCGCTGACGGGGGATCCGTTGATCGCGTTCGATCACCGGGGTGGATAGCGGGCCGAGGGGTGCCCGCAGTCCTCGGGGAGTCGGGGGCTGCGGGCACGGCGGCGTTTACGCCGCAGGAGGGTCGGCGTACGGCTTTGCTGGTGCTGGTGCTGGTGCTGGTGCTGGTGCTGGTGCTGGTGCTGGTGCTGGTGCTGGTGCTGGTGTCGTCGTTGTCGTTGTCGTTGTTGCTGTCGCGAAGTGGCTGGGGTGCCCCTGTCGCAGGACCAGACGGCCCCGCCGCTCGGCGTCCGCCCGGCGCAGCAACTCCCGTCGCCCATCGCCGTGTTCCAGCACGCACGCGTGCCACGGCGTCGTCCACACGTCCGGCGCGTCCAGCAGCCGGATCCCGAACTTGGCCGATCCCCGCGGCTGCGGGTGGATCGACAGCCGCACCGCCCCCGGGTGGTACCCGGCGATCAGCTCGCCCCAGGCCCGGCTCCGCCGAATCACCCCGTAGGCGCGCGCCCGGCACTCCCGCTGCAACGCCGACCGGGTACCGGGGTAGGCGCCGAGGTCGGTGTCCTCGAAGAGGAACCGGGTGATGCCCAAGTACAGCCGCCGGGCGGCCTCATCGGCGCGCGTCTCGGCCCGCAGCGCCGCCAGCGACGGCGCGTGCTCCGCCTCGATACGGGCCCGCTTGGCGTCATAGGGCAGGTCCCCGTATGCGGCACGCAGATCGAAGACGCTCAACCGGGGCGCCAGGCCCTCCTCCTGGAGCAGCGTCCGAAGCCCGTCCCCGTATGCGTCGATGTCGGTGTCCGGTACCCGGATGAGGTCGCTGAAGACGTGCCCGTCCGAGCAGATCACCACCCGGGCGCCGGGTGGGTACACGGCCGCGATACGGGCGCACAGCCCGTCCAGGAAGCGCAGTGCGAGCCGCTCGCCCTCGTCGGGGAGCGGGCCGAGCACCTTCGCGGGGTTGGGGGACTTGCAGGGGAAGCCCGGCAGGGTGAAGGGGATCGGCCGCCCCGCCGCGACCCAGGGGGCCAACTGACGCAGTTGGACGGGGAAAGCGTCCGGGGCGTCGCCGTCGGGGGCGTCGTCCAGGGTGCGCCGGTAGGGGAGGAGGACGCGGAGGATCGCCTCACAGGTGGAGGCGGTGCGGGTGCTGGGGGCGGTGGAGGCGGTGGTGCGGGTGGTGGGTATGGGGTGGTCGGTGTGGGCGGTCCCGAGGGGGTTCGGTGTCAGCATGCGTTGTCCCGGGGTTCCGGTGTGTGCGATGCGTTCCGTGAGCTTGGTGTGCCAGGTGTGGCGGGTGCGCTTGGTGAGTCCGTTGCGCTCGTGGAGCGGGCCGCGGTGATCGGGCAGCCGGTGGCGTACGTGCGGGGACCGGGGGCCTGGTCAGGGGCCAGCTCCGGTTCGTTCCCGCTTCCGGTTCCGGTTCCGTCTCCGTCACTGTCTCCGTACGTCACCGGGAGGTGGTTCACTCCGCGGGCCAGGACCGCCGGGATCCACGGGAGTTGGTCCTCCGGGATGGTCAGGCGGAGGCCCGGCAGCCGGCGGAGCAGGGTGCCCAGCGCGATCTGCAACTCGGCGCGGGCGAGCGCGGCCCCCGGGCAGAAGTGGATGCCGTGGCCGAAGGCGAGGTGCGGGTTGGGCGAGCGGTCGAAGTCGAGGGCGTCGGGGTCGGCGAAGCGACGCGGGTCGCGGTTGGCCGCGCACAGCGAGACGATCACCGAGTCGCCGGCCGGGATCCGCGTCCCGTGCAACTCGCCATCCTCGGCGAAGAAACGCCAGGTCGTCAGCTCGAACGCGGCGTCGTGGCGGAGCAGTTCCTCGACGGCCCGGGGCAACAGCTCGGGCCGGTCGGCCAACGTGGCGAGCTGTTCGGGGTGGCGGAGCAGGGCGACCAGTGCGGTGGTGATCTGGTTGGTGACCGGTTCCTGGCCCGCGACCAACAACTGGAAGATCATCGAGCCCAGTTCCTCCTGGGTCAGCTCGCCCGGGTCGCGACCGGCCACCAGACGGGACAGCAGGTCCGCCCCGGGTGCGCGCCGCTTGTGCCCGACCAGATCGGCGATGTACTGCTGGAGACCGCGCAGCCGCGCCTCGTACGCCGGACGGCCCGGGTCCGCGGGCCCGACCGGCTGCACCACCTTCCCCCAGTCGCGGTCGAAGCGGACCGCGAACTCCTCGGGGAGGCCGATCACTTCGGCCAGCACCCGGAACGGGAAGTGCGCCGCGAACTCCGCCACCAGGTCGGCCCGGCCGACGCCTGCGAACCCGTTCAGCAGCTCATCGGCCAACTCCTGGAAGCGCGGACGGAGCGCCTCCACCCGCTGTGGCGCGAACGCATCGGTGATCATCCGTCGCATCGCGGTGTGTCGTGGCGGATCCTGGTGGAGCAGATGCACCTGGAGTTGCGAGTGCTGCGGCTCCGGCATGATCGAGGCGCGCGCCCGCCAGGCCGCGTTGCCGCGCGAGTGGTGCTTGCCCAACTGCGGGTCGGTCAGCGCCCGTTGGGCCGCCTCGTAGCCGGTGACGAGCCAGGCGCACACCCCGCTGGGGAAGCGGACACGGTGAACGGGGCCGCGCTCCCGCAACTCCGCGTAGAGGGGATAGGGGTCGCGTTTGTAGGCGGGACCGTACAGCTCCACCAGCTCTCTCGACGCTGCCGACTCTGCTGGCTCTGCCGGCTCTACCGGGTGGGTTGCGGTCGGCACCTCGCTCGCGTTCGTCGTCGGGGTCGTCGTCGGCTTCATCGTTGGGGGCGTCGTTGGGGGCGTCGTCGAGTTTCCGGGGGTGGTGGGGGCCGCGGTGTCCATCGGGTCGACGGTGTCCGGCGAGTTGGGGGCGGTGGGTTTCATCTGGTGTTCCTCTGGTCTTCCTCTGACGGGAGATGGGGGGAGGGCGGGCGAGGGCAGGCGGGCGCATCGGCCCGTACGGGGCGTCGGATCGTTCGAGGCGTCGGTTCGTCCGGGACGCTGGCTCGTTCGGGAGGCTGGCTCGTTCGGGGCGTCGGGCGGCTCACACGGCGATCTCCGGCCGGTAGAGGTCGAGCCACAGCGCGAGGTCCACCACGCGTTCCAGCCGCAGCCGATGACCCCACTCCAGCCGTTCCGGCGCGGTCGTCAGGTTGGCGGCGAGGACCCGCTCGTCGACCAGGTCGCGCACCCGCCCGCCGGCCGCGTCCAACGCCTCGCGGGCGAGCTGCTGAAGCCCGCGGTTGTAGTCGGGGTGGTGGGTGGCCGGATAGTGGTTCTTGGCCCGCCACAGCACGGACCGCGGGGCGAGCCCGGCGCCCGCGGCGCGCAGCAGGCTCTTCTCCCGGCCGTCGTGCCGGTGCAGCTCCCAGGGCGCGTTGAAGGCGTACTCGACCAGCCGGTGGTCGCAGTACGGCACCCGCACCTCCAGGCCCCGCGCCATGCTGAGCCGGTCCTTGCGGTGCAGGAGCTGGCGCAGCCACCGGGTCAGCGACAGGTGTTGGAGCTCGCGTTGCCGGTGTTGCGCCGGGCTCTCGCCGTCGAGGTGCGGCACCGCCGCCAGCGCCGCGCGGTAGGTGTCGCGCTGGAACTCCCCGATACGCAACTCCCGGGCCAGGTCCGGGTGGAGCGGCATCGCCGCCTCGTCACTGGTGACCCGCAACCACGGGAACGTGGGGGCGGCCAGCGCCGCCGGATCGTGGAACCACGGGTAGCCGCCGAACACCTCGTCCGCGGCCTCGCCCGACACCGCCACCGTCGAGTGCTCCCTGATCCGGCCGAAGAGCAGGTACAGCGAGGTGTCCATGTCGCCGACGCCGATGGGCGAATCGCGGGCCGCGACCACGGCCGTGCGATGCCCGGGGTCCAGCAGCGCCTGCGGGTCCAGCACGACGGTCTGGTGCGCGGTCCCGATGAACGCGCCCGCCTCGACGGCGTACGGCGCATCGTGCCCGGTGCGCAGCACATCGCCGGTGAAGCGCTCCGCCTGGTCGCTGTAGTCGACGGCGTACGAGCGCAACCGTGCCTCCGGGCCCTCGCGGAGCCGCAGTTCGTCGGCGAGCAGCGCCGTGACGACCGTCGAGTCCAGCCCGCCGGACAGCAGACTGCACCGTGGCACATCGGCCTCCAACTGGGAACGCACCGCGTGCTCCAGCCGGTCGCGGACCCCGGCGGTGGTGGCCGCGAGGTCCGGGTCACCATGCGGCCGCGCGGTCAACTGCCAGTAGAGCCGCTCGGTCAGCCCGTCGCGGTCGAACGCCACCAGGCCGCCGGGCGGCACCTCCCGCACCCCCGCCCACAGTGTCGCCCCTGTCCCGAACACCAGGCCGTACGCCTCCCGGAGCCCCTGCGCATCCACACGAGGTACGCAATCGGGGTGTGCGAACAGCGATTTGGGCTCGGAGCCGAAGACCAGTCCGCCGTCGGGCGTCCGGGCGTAGTACAGCGGCTTGACGCCCATCCGGTCCCGCACCAGCAACAGCCGGTGTGCCCCCGCGTCCCACACGGCGAACGCGTACATGCCCACCAGTCGCTCGG
The DNA here is from genome assembly GCF_044769405.1 of Streptomyces sp. NPDC090442. NCBI lineage: Bacteria > Bacillati > Actinomycetota > Actinomycetes > Kitasatosporales > Streptomycetaceae > Streptomyces > Streptomyces sp. NPDC090442. The sequence goes on along the minus strand of NZ_JBIVXW010000006.1, from coordinate 80,700 downwards.
CCAGCCCCGCGCCCCACTCCTGGTAGCCGCGCAACACCACCTCGGTATCGCTCCGCGTCGCGAACTCCCTGCCGGCGGAGCGGAGTTCGTCGCGCAGCGCGTGGTGGTTGTAGACCTCGCCGCTGTAGCTGAGGACGACTGTGTCGCGGGTGGGACTCCCGCTGATCTGTGGGGCGCCAGTGGCGCTCGCCGCCATGGGCTGTGCGCCGCCCTCGATGTCGAGCACGGCCAGCCTCCGGTGCCCGAGCGCGGCATGCGGACCGACCCAGGTACCCGAACCGTCGGGCCCGCGGGGAGCGAGCGCGGCGGTCATCCGCTCGATGACGCGGGGCCGCCGCCCGGGCTCTTCGCCGAACGAAACCCAACCGGTGATGCCGCACATGGGGTGCCTTTCTTTGGGGTGGGGAGGGAAGTGAAGTGGGGGGTGAGGGAGGGGCGGGGTGGGGGTGGGACGGGGTGCGTGGTGCGTGGTGGCATCCGTGTCCGGGGCAACGGCGTTCGGGCTGGCGGCTGGCGGCTGGCGGCTGGCGGCTGGCGGTGTACGACGTGAGGCGTGCCGCTTGGTGGCATGAGTCGCGGAACGAGGGGCCTGGCCCGCGACTACGGCGGCGGCTCGGGGGCCGAGCCCACCGGCGCGGTCGTCGCGGCCCGCCCCGCCGGCCTGACCAGGAGTGCCGCAGCCAACAGCGCCGCCGCCGTGGCCAGTACCGGACCGGTGCGCGTCCCGGCCAGGCTGCCCAAGGCGGTGGCCGCCGCCGGGCCCAGCGCGAAGCCCGCGCTACGGGCGAGTTGGACGGTCGAACCGGCCGTGGCCATCCGCTCCGGCCCCGCCGCATCGAGCACCATCAACTGGGTCGGCCCGCCGTACAGCCCCATGCCGACCCCCGCCACCGCCAGCCGCCAACCCACCTGGAGCGGCGACCAGTCCCCGGCCGCGGCGAGCAGGCCGAACCCGGCGGCGACCAGCGTCGCCCCGGTCACCGCCACCGGCCGGGCCCCGTAACGGTCCGCGAGCCGACCGCCCACCGGCCCCGCCACCGCCATCGCGGCCGGGAACGCGAGCAGCGTCAGCCCGGTGTCGAACGCCGAGACGCCCCGCGCGCGTTGGAGGTGCACCGCCAGCAGGAAGTGCACCGCCGCGAAGGCCACCGCGAGGGCCAGCACGGCACCGTGGATCCCGCCCGTACGGGCCGCCCGCAGCGCGCCGCGCACGCGTCGTCCACCGTCACCCCGGGCCCACAGCACCCCCGGGACCAGCGCCAACCCGCACAGCACCGGTCCGACCCACCCGTCGGTGAACGTCAGCCCGAGCAGCAGCGCCCCGACGGCGGTACCGGCCAGCGCGGCGTCCCGGCACTCGGCCCGCCCGGGCGCGGCCGGCCGTCCGCCCGGCGGGAGCCCGCGGCGGGTCACCCACCAGGCGAGCGCGCACAGCGGCAACTTCACCAACAGGACGGCGCGCCAGCCCCAGTGGTCCAGCAGCACCCCGCCCAACGCCGGCCCGACGACGGCCCCGAGCGGCCCGAGCGTGGCCGGCACGCTCATCGCCCGCCCGCGCAGCTCAGGTCGTACCGCGCGGACCGCCAACAGCGGCATCAACACGAACAGCACCGCGCCGCACGCCCCTTGGAGCAGCCGCGCCCCGATCAGCACCGCGACGGCCGGTGCGGCGGCCGCCGCCGCGCCGCACAGCCCGAAGCCGGCCAGCGCACCGAGCGCCACGGGCCGCAACGGTGCCCGATCGAGCCACCGCCCGGCCGGCAACAGCAGGGCAACCACCGGGAGTTGGTAACCCAGCACCACCCATTGGGCGGCGGCGACCGGAACGTCGAAGCCGCCCGCGATGTCCGGCACCGCCACCGTCATCACGCCCATGTCGAACATGGCCAGGAACGAGCAGATCCCGGCGACGGCGACCAGCCCCCACCGCTCCTCCTGCACCCCCGCCGCGTCCCGTGGCATCGGCCCGTCCTCTCCTTCGGTTCGCCGCACCGGTTCGGTGCGGCGTCTGAGTGGTCGGGTGCGGAACGCTCCCAGTTCCCACCACAACGCGGGCAATTCCGGAACCAGGCCATCGAAATGGGGTGCGGGCAAACCCAGTTAGTCGGCTCGGAACGGCCCCGAGTTCCGCCCCGCGAACGGGACAAACCTCACGCGCCGATCGGCCCCTGATCGTCCGTCCGCCCCAGCTCCGAGCTGCCACGATGACGCGATGACCACCCCAGTACCCGGGGCCTCCGCACCCGACTCCCCGGCACCCGGCCGCGCCCGACGCCCCGTGCTTTCGCCCCGCCCCCTGCCCTTCCGACGGCTGCTGCCGGCCCCCGCGGTGCTCGGCTTCGTCGCGCTCCTTGCGCTGCTGGGCGCCCTCTCGTACGCGGTGGGCAGCGCCGCCGGACCGGTGGCCCCCGGCCTCCACCCCGCCGACCGCACCCGCCCGGGCACCACCGACCCTTCCGGCGGCGACCCCAACATGCCTGGAATGCACGGAATGTCGGCGATGAGTGCAGAGGAGCCCCACGGCGCACGGAGCGTGCCGGGCGCACGGGACGTACTGGACGCACTGGCATTGGGGGACGCACTGGCCACGCGGGGCGCGCTGGCTACGGGGGACGGAGTGACCGCGCGGGATGGAGCGGCCGCGCGGGATGGGCTGGCCGTACGGGATGTGTTGGCCGTACGGGATGTGTTGGGTGTACGTGCCGTATCGGGCGCACGGGGCCTGCTTGACGCACAAGGCGCCCTACGGGTGGTGCAGCCGCCGATGGCAATCACGGCAGCCGCACCCCTCCCCGCCCCGACCCACACGGCACAGGGAGCACAGCGATGACCCCACAACCCCACCCGAGGCCGCACCGACAGAGGCCCCGCCCGACCTCGTCCGGCGACGCCACCCCCGCGCATCCCCCTGCCCAAGACCCCGCCGAGCCCACGGTGGTGGACCCGAGCCGTACCACCACCCTCACCATCGGCGGGATGACCTGCGCCGCCTGCGTGGGCCGAGTCGAGCGGAAACTGGGCCGACTGGACGGCGTCACCGCGACCGTGAACCTGGCCACCGAACGGGCCCGGGTCAGCCACCCCGCAACGGTCACCGTCGACGAGCTCATCGCCACCGTCGAGGCCGCGGGCTTCACCGCCCACCTCCCCGCCCCCGCCCCCTCCCCACCCACCCCCCTCCCGGACCCGCCGCCTCTGCCACCCGCCGCGTACGACCACGACGCTCCCTCCCGCGGTAGCGCCTCCCAGGACAGCACTACCTGCCACAGCACTGCCCGCGACGACGACGGCCTTGGTGCCGACCGCCACAACAGTGACGGTGCTGATGCCGACAGCCGCCGCAACGACTCTCCCGGTGCCCCCCGCCACAGCAACGTCAGCCGCGTTGTCGACCGCCACAGCAACGGCCGTTCCGGTGCCGACCGCCACAGCAACGACAGCTCTGCTGCCGCCCGCCGCAACGACGATGGCTCCGGCGCCAGCCGCCGTAACAACGACGACCCCGGTGGCCAGCGGCACACCGACGCTCGCCATGGCGACCAGCCCCACGACGACGCCCGCGCTGCCGGCTACTCCAGCGCCCGCGCAGCTGCTCGCACCGACTCCCGCTCCGGCTTCGGCTCCGGCTTCGGCTCCGGCTTCGGCTCCCGCTTCGGCTCCCGCTTCGGCTTTGGCTCCCGCTCCCGGGCCGTCACCGATGCGGACACCCGCACCAAACGCGGCGCTGAAGTGGACACCGATGCCGGCACCGGCACCGATGCCGATGTCGTCGCCCGTGTCGCTGTCCAGGCTGAGCGTCGTCGGCTGTTGGTGACCGCTCTCCTCTCGCTCCCCGTCCTGTTCCTGTCGATGGTGCCCGGTTGGCAGTTCCGGAACTGGCAGTGGCTCTGCTTCGTGTTGGCCGCCCCCGTTGCCGTGTGGGGCGCGGCTCCCTTCCACGCCCGTGCGCTGCGCGGCCTCCGGCACGGTGCCGCGACCATGGACACCCTGGTGTCCCTCGGCGTCGCCGCGTCGTTCGGCTGGTCCACCTACGCGCTGTTCCTCGGGGGCGCCGGCGCGCCGGGGATGACCATGCCGTTCAGCCTGCTGCCCACGGCGGGCGACGGCACCGCCCACCTCTATCTGGAAGCCGCCGTCGGCGTCCCGTTGTTCGTGCTGGCCGGGCGGCGGATGGAGGCTCGGGCCCGGCGCGGCACCGGCGCCGCGCTCCGCTCCCTGGCGGAACTGGCCGCCAAGGAGGTCTCGGTGCGCGGGGCGGACGGCTCCGAACGCCGGGTTCCTATCGGGTTGTTGAGGGTCGGTGAACGGTTCCTGGTGAGGCCGGGCGAGCGGGTGGCCACCGACGGCACCGTCGTCAGCGGCAGTTCGGCCCTGGATCTCTCCCTGATCAGTGGTGAGAGCCATCCCGTCGAGGTCGGACCAGGCGATGAGGTGGTCGGTGGCGCGGTCAACTCCGGCGGTCTGCTGGAGGTGCGGGCCGATGCGGTGGGCGGCGACACCCAACTGGCCCGGATCACCCGGCTCGTCGAGGACGCCCAGACCGGCAAGACCCAGGCCCAGCGGCTCGCGGACGCGGTGGCCGCGGTCTTCGTCCCTGCCGTGCTGACCATTGCGGTCACCGTCCTGGGATTCTGGCTCGGCGCGGGCGCCGACGCCCAGGCCGCGGTGACCGCCGCGGTTGCCGTGCTCGTCGTCGCGTGCCCGTGTGCCCTGGGTCTGGCGACCCCGACCGCGCTGCTGGCCGCCACCGGCCGGGGCGCCCAACTCGGCATCCTGGTCAGTGGTCCGGCGGCGCTGGAGCGCCTGCGCCGCATCGACACCGTCGTCCTCGACAAGACCGGTACCCTCACCACCGGCCGGATGACCGTCAGCCACTTCACGCCGCGGGCCGATGGTCTCGACCCGGATGATGTGCTGCGGCTCGCCGCGACTGTGGAGCAGGGCTCCGAGCACCCCGTGGCCCGCGCCGTCGTCGCGCACGCCCGTGAGTCACTCGGGACCGAGCGCCCCCTCGAACCGGCCGCCGCCGTCCGCGACTTCGCGGCCACGCCCGGATACGGGGTCCGCGGCATGATCGACGGGCGCATGGTGACCGTCGCCCGGCCGCCGGACGACCTCACCCGACTCCCGGACCCGCTACCGGAAGCGGTCCGCGCCGCCGAGTCCGCCGGCCGCACCGCGGTCCTCGTCACCGTCGACGACACCCCGGAAGCCGTCCTCACCCTTGGCGACTCGCTGCGGCCCGACGGATACCGCGCCGTGGACCACCTGCGTCGGCTGGGCCTTCGACCGGTGCTGGCCACCGGGGACCGTGCGGCCACCGCCCACGCGATCGCCACGCAACTCGCCATCACCGAGGTCCACGCCGAAGCCCGTCCCCAGGACAAGGCCGCGCTGGTCACCACCCTGAAGGAACAGGGGAGTCGGGTCGCCGTCGTGGGCGACGGGGTCAATGACGCGGCGGCGCTCGCCCTCGCCGACCTCGGCATCGCCATGGGCAGCGGCACCGACGCCGCGATCGGGGCCGCCGATGTCACCCTCGTCCGCGAGGACCTCCAGGCCATCGCCGACGCCGTGCGCCTCGCGCGTCGCACACTCGCCACCATCCGTATCAACCTCCTCTGGGCGTTCGGATACAACCTCGTCACGGTGCCGCTCGCCGCCGTCGGGCTGCTCAACCCGATGCTCGCGGCGGCCGCCATGTCCGCCAGCTCCCTTCTCGTCGTCGGCAACAGCCTGCGCCTGCGCGCCTGGCAGCCGTCTGCCGCTGCGCGGACGGCCCGCCGTCGCCCCGTCCACTCGGACTCGGCCCGTCACCTCGCCGCCTCCTCGTCGGGCGACGACCTCAACAACGCACCCCGCAACAGGGGAACTTGGGAGACCGTATGAATCGCTCTCACCTCGCTGCCGTCGCCGTGCCGGTCGTCACCTGCCTGGCGACCCTTGGCACTCTTACTGCCTGGGCCGCCACCGGGAACGCGGGCGCCCCCGCCCGTCTGACCGCTGCCGAGGGCCGCGTCCTGATCCCTGCCGGGAACGACGCCACCGCCGCCTTCTTCACCCTGCGCAACTCCGGCGCCGCGGACGATGTCCTCACCGCCGTCACCGGCCCGCCCGGTCACCGCGCCATGCTCAGCCGCGACGTTCCCGTCGGGCGCAACGCCCGGTCCATGGCGATGGTTCAGGGCGCCACCGTGCCCGCCGGGGGCACACTGGTCATGACGCCCACCACCCTCGACATCATGATCAGTCCGCCGCCCCGGCTCGCCCCCGGCGACCGCCTCGCCTTCACCCTGCACTTCCGCGACAGCCCACCCCTCACCGTCCACGCCCGAGCGGTGCGCCCCGGCCAAGAGCGCACGGCGGACGCGGCGGGGTGAGGCGTGGTGTGGTGATGCGTGGTGAAGTGGCGGGAGAAGGCGTGGCGCGGGGAGAAGACGGGGCTGGGTGAGGTGAATCAGGCGGTCGTGGGTGTGGGTATGGAGCGCGCGGCCGTCGTGAGGGACGGATCGGCGGAGGCGGGCCGGTGAGCAAGGGTCCGCCGCCGGTCTGCCCCGGCCGGAGCGTTCTGGATGCGGGTGTCTCGGTTCATGACTCAACCGTACGAAGAGCGGCGGCCGTTGGGGATCGGGGAAATCCCGGAAAACGCGATCAGGGAACCCTGATGCCGCCGTCGGGGCTCAGGGGCGAGATGAGACCCGCCCCTGAGCCCCCGTAGCTCGCCGTGTCCGACCTGTCAGGCCAGGGCGGCGGCGAGCCGGCGCGGTTGTCGGTCGCCCGGCAGCGGTCTCCGCTGCGTAGCACCAGCCGCTGCGGAAGCAACAACGGAGGCGACGGGCGTGAGGGAGGGAGCGGAGGCGACGGATGGGGTGACAGGAGCTGTGGGAGCGACAGGGGCAGAAGGAGTAGCAGGAGTAGCGGGAGTAGTGGGAGCAACAGGGGGTTCTGAGGCCCTCGTTCCGGCCCTCTCCGCGGACCTGAGCCCAGCTTCAGCCCCGGCCCCGGCCCCAGCGCCAGCCGCCATCTCCGTCCCCGTACCCGTCTCCGTCTCCGCCTCCGCCAAGAGCGCGATCAGTGTCTCCCGGGCGCGGGCCACCCGTGAGCGCACCGTCCCCACCGGGCAGCCCATCACCCCGGCCGCCGCCGCATACGGCAGTCCGAGCAACTGCGTCAGCACGAACGCCTCCCGCCGCTGCGCCGTCAGGGCCGTCAACAACTCGGCCAGCGCGATGCCCTCTTCGAAGCCGGGCACGCCGCGCGGCTGGGCCCGCTCGGCGGCGGACTGCCAGTCGTCGGTCGCCGACAGCCGGGGTCGTACCGCATGGGTGCGGATCCGGTCCGCCACCACCCGTCGGGCGATCGTCAGCAGCCAGGTCCGTGCCGACGACCGACCCTCGAACCGGGGCAGGCCGCGCAGCGCCCGCACATAGGTGTCCTGCACCAGGTCGTCGGCCGCCTGCGGCTCCCCGCTGAGGTGCGTGACATAGCGCCGCACATCGAGCTGGGTGGCCCGCACGAACTGCTCGACGGCGTGCTCGTTACCGTCCCGGGCGGCCAGCGCCCAGCCCGTCACCGTCTCGTCGTCACGCATGCCGCAACCGCCCCTCGCCGGTCCGGACCAATTCGGGGAGGATGGGGGCATGCTCTGCTCGCGCATCCGTACGGCACTGTCGGCCCGCCTCGACGGCGAGGCACTGCCCCCGGGGCTCACCACCCGCCGTCTCGACGACCACCTGGCGGGCTGTCGGGACTGTCGCCAATGGGGCGCCCGCGCGCGAGCGCTCACCGTGGCCGTCGGCCGCGCCGCCGAGCACGACGACGAGGCGGCCACACCGCCGGCCGCCGGCGGCCCCACCCAAGCGTCCTTCGAGCCGACCCAAGGATCCCTCGGACCGAGCCAAGCGTCCCTCGAAGCGGCCCCGGAGCCCTTCGAACCGACGTCGGCGGCGGTCGAGGCGCTGCTCGCCCGCCTCCGTTCGGGCCGACGGGCGGGCTGAGCAACGGGGGAGCACCGGCGGCTCGATTGAGGAATCCGGGAGCGCAGGCTGTCGGGTCGAGCAACTGTGGAGCGCCGGGCGTCGTGTTGAGCAAACGGGGAGCGTCAGGCGCAGAGCCGAGCAACCGGCGAGTGCCGGGCGCCCGCCGCGGCCCTCCTGCTCCCGTTGACCGGGGGCGGGCGCAAGCGGCCGTGTCACCATCGGCGTTCGGACAGGAATCATCATGTGGAGTCCTCTGGAGTCCTTCGCGTGATCCGGTCGGCCGCGCGACGGCGCGGGCGACCGGTGAAGTCGGAGCCGGGACGCCGGGCACGGGGCAGTGGCCCCGTACGCTCCGGTGGCGGTCCGGCTCGGGAGTTCGACCGTGCTGTCAGGCGACAGCCGGCTCACGCGGGGGACCCCGCAGGGACATGGCGTGCGCCAGCAGCAACTGCCGCGCCGCACACCGCGGCTCCTGACGGGCGGGACGCGGGACCGGGCGGGCCTCCGGGAGCACCGCCCGCAGCACCAGCAACAGGGGCGCGAACAACCAGGCGGAGACGCTCCGCACCAACCGGAACGCCGCCCGCTCCCCGCCCCACAGCCACCAGGCGCTGAGCAGGGCGACGAGCAGGTGCGCGGCGAGCATCCCGAGGGCGCTGCCGTGCATGCCCATGGAGGACATGCCGGTAGCGGACATGTCCATGGCGGACCCGCCCGTGTGGGCCATGGTCGAGCCGGACATGTTCATCGCGCCCGCGCCCGTCTGCCCCATGGGGGACAGGGCGCGCGCCGCCTCCAGGTCCGCGAGCGACAGCCCTTGAGCGCCACAGAGCCAGGTACGCGCCCACTCGCGGGTGAGGGCGGCATGGTCCGCGCCGGCGCCGGCGACCGCCTGCCCAAAGGAGAACGCGCTGTGCAGCGCGGCCTGGGCGGCGACGGTCAGCAACCCGACCAGTACGGGCCCGCGTTCGCGCGCGGCGAAGCACCAGGCCCCGGCCGCGGTCGCCAGACCGGCCGCGAGCAGCATCCAGCCGGGCACCGCGGCATTCGACATCACCGCGTGCCCGAGCGCAGCCAGGAGCACGCAGACCGCCGCGAACACCGCGGCGCGCAGCCCCCTGAGAACGTGCCCCGCATCCATGACAGGCCCCATCGTCGCACCCCGCCCCCGGAAAGGAAGCGGGAGGGGCGGCTACCGCGCGCGAGTCACCGGGGAGTCAGCGGCACGTCCCGCCGTCACCTCGTACCAGGACCGGCCGCTACCCGACCAGTTCACCGCTCAGCAGCCGCCCGGCCCCCCGGCACGCGGGCCGCCAGCCCCAACTCGCCCAGCACCCGGTAGGCGGTCGCGGTCGCCGCCGACAACACGGGCAGCCCGGACGCCTCCTCGACCGGCCCGATCGCGGCCAACGACGGCATCTGCACGCACGCCGAGAGCACCAGGGCGTCCGCCCGCCGCAGGTCCAGCCGTCGCCAGTGGTCCAGCAGCGCGCCCGGATCGAGCCGGGCGACCGCCGGGTTGTCCGGCACCTCCAGGCTCAGCGCGTCCACCACCTCCACGCCGGCGTCCTCGATGTACGCGCAGACGAGTGCGGTCAACTCCCCGAGGTACGGCGTGACCACCGCGATCCGGCGCGCGCCCAGGGCCGCAACGCCGTCCAGGAGCGCACCCGCGCTGGAGACCACCGGCGCCGGCGCGCCCTGCCCGCGCAGCACCTCCGCGATCTCCGCCTCCGCCGCGCAGTGATGGCCGGGACCCTGCGCCATGATGGCGACCAGGCAGGCGGAGGCGACGGCATCGGGGCGGGCGTCGGCGAGTTCCCGCGCGGCCCGCGCGGTCTGGGCGTTCATCGCCCGCAGTTGCTCGGGCGAGACGTGCCGCATCCGCATCCGGCTGCTGTGGAAGACGAACCGGTCCTCGGGCAGTTCGGCCTCCCGGGCCCGCAGCATCCGGGGGAGCTCGGTCTCCATGGTGAGGTGCGAACTGGGCACGATCAGGCCGATGTGGTGGTCCGTCACGGGGCCGCCTAGGGGCGTACCGGGCATACCGTGCGTACGGGGTGTACGGCGGTCGTATGCGCGTGTATCCAGGGGGCGCCGTGGCGGTGCGGGCCGGGCGCCCGGTCAGGACTCCCCGGCCAGGCCCTCCCAGCGGTCGGCCAGGGACGTCAGCAACTGCATGACGTCGCCGCGCTGTGCGGCGTCGTACGGGGCCAGCAGCCGGTCGTCCAACTGCCGGGCCCGGTCGCGGGCGGCCCGCAGCGTCCGCTGGCCCTCCTCGGTCAGGAACAGCAGCTTGCGGCGCCCGTCGGCGGCGTCGGCGCGGCGGACTATCAGGCCCCGCCCCTCCAACCGCCGGGCCACGTCCGCCATCGTGGAGGTGTCCAGCGCCACCGCCGAGGCCATCGACCGCTGGTCCCGCCCCGGCGTCGCCTCCACCGCGGTCAGTACCGCGAACTGCGGCCCGGTGAGCGTCGGATCGACCGCCCGCACCCACACGGCCAGGTACGCCTGGTAGAGCCGGCGCACCTGGTAGCCGGGCGCGGCCGTCAGGGCCGCTGGGATCGCCGCCCCGGTGCCGGCAGTCGGGGATGCCGCGGGGAATTCAGATGTGGAGGTCGTGGTCTCGTCAGCCATGGGCCCACTCAATCACGGTGCGCAGGGGCGGCAGTCGCGGACCGTCATGATGCTCACACCACTCACACCAGCATGGGGCGCAGCGCCGCGCGCAGGGCGTCCAGGGCGACCGACGGGTTGTCCCAGAAGAGCATGTGGCCCGCGCCCGGCACCGCGGAGACCGCGGCCGACGGCAGCGACGCCCGCGCCTGTGCGGCCCCCGCCGCCGTGACCACCGGACTCTCCGCGCCGTACAGCAGCGCAGTGGGGCCGGTGACCGCGGGCCACCAGTCGAAGAAGTCCTCGGTCTCGAAGCCGCGGTGGGTGGCGACGACGGCGTCACGGTCGCAACTGGACAGCCAGCGCGCCCGCAACTCCCGTTCCCGGCGCGGCCACCGGGGCCACGACCGCCCCACCTCCTCGGCGTCCGTGCCGCGTTCGGCCTCCGCCAACTGCCCGAGGAACGCCTCCAACGCGGTGGGATACGGGCCGCGCCCCGGCCCGCTCATCGGCGGATCGGCCAGTACGCTGCCGCCGATCGCCACCTTGCCGCGGGCCGCGACCGCCGCCGCGATCCGCGCGCCCATGGAATGCCCGAAAAGCAACGGCCGTTCCAGGCCGAGCCCTTCGACCACCGCCTCGGTGTCCGCGGCGTACGCCGCCAGCCCGTAGGCGCCGCCGTCCCCGTCGTGGCCCCCGGGGCCGTTCGATCCGCCGCCGTCCCGTTGGCCGCCCGACGCACCATCCGGGCCGCCGTCCGACAGCCCGCGGCCGCGCACGTCGACCACCACCGGACGTACCAGGTCGGTGAGTTCACGGGCGACGAAGTCCATGGTCACGGCCGGGCTGGTGATTCCCGGCAGCACCACCAACGCGGGCCCGCCACCCCCGTAATCCAGGACGTGCAACCGAGTCGACCCCGAACGCACCCACCGACTGGTGGCGGGCAGGTCGGCCAGATCCGCGAGGGCGGACTGGAGGACGGACCGGGAAGCCGAGCCGGACCGCGGGCTCTCCAACATGGCGGAATCCTTCCGGACGAGGACGAGGACGAGGAGGGCGGGCATGAGGGGGAGACGGAGGCGAGGAGGGGAGGGGAGGGGAAGGGAGGGACAACGGGCAACGAGGACGGAAATGCGGTCGAACAAGGGCCGGATTACGGCGGCGGGTTATGCGCGTCGTCGCCCAAGTCGCCCGTCAGGCCGCCCAGATAGGCGACCGCGTCGTCCACCGCCACGACATCGCCGTACTTGGCCTGGATGTCGAAGAGGGCAGCGGAGTGCGGGCCCGCCGCCCGGTCGCCGACGCATTCCCGGGGGACCAATACGGGGAAGCCGGACTGCACCGCGTCGACCGCCGTGGCGCGCACGCAGCCGCTGGTGGTCGCGCCGCACACCACCGCGGTGTCGCAGCCCAGCGCGGTCAGGGTGGCGGCCAACGTGGTGCCGAAGAAGGCCGATGCGCCCTTCTTCACCACCAAGGTGTCCGTCTCCCGCCGCGGCAGTCGAGGATCGAGCGCTACCGCCTCGCTGCCCTCCAACAGGGCGCCCAGTCCGGGTGCCTTGCGCAGCCAGGCGATCCGGCCGCCGGACACCTCGGCGGGTGCGTAGGAGATCGCGGTGAAGACCACCGGCACGTCGGCCGGACGGCCCACCTCGATCAGGCGGGCGGTGGCCGCCACCACCTCGCTCAGATCGGCCCCGGTCGGAAAGCGGTCCTCGGTGAACCCCCGGGTCAGATCGACGACGACGAGCGCGGGCCGCCGACCGCGGCGCACCGGTGCGCCGAGCCCGGCGCGCGCATACGTGCGGTCGGTGGCCGTCCCGTAGTGGCTCATGCGCGCCCCCGCCGCGGCGCCCCGGCCCTCCGCAGCGTCCTGAGCTCCCGCCGCATCCCCGCCAGCCGCCCCAGCAACCAGCCCTCGAACACCCCGACGGTGAACGCGGCGGCCAGCGGCCCGTACTTGGCCAGCAACGGCCCGGCGGCGGGCCCGAGGAGCGCCGACAGGCCGTCGAGTTCGCCGCTGCCGGCGGCGACAGGAGGTGCGCAGACGCCCGTCGCCCCACCGGAAGCAGCCGAGGGCGCCACAGCGGTCCCCCCGGCCAGACCGGCCCCGCCTCCGCTCGCGCCGACGCGTTCCCCGTCCAGCAACCCGCCCAGATTCCGGGCGAATTGCTCCAGGATCCGCGTCGAGACCGTGCCGATCGCGCCCTTCCCGAACTGGGCCAGCTTGCCGCGGATCACCAGGTCCGTGACCAGCTCCAGCCGCGCGCCCTCCGGTGCCTCGGCGACGGTCAGCGTCACCTCCGCCTCCGCGTCCCCGTTGCCGTGGGCATCCGCCCCGCGCGCCTGCACCCGTAGCCGCCGGCGGTCGGCGTCGGTCTCCAGGAACCGCACCGTGCCCGTGTACGCGGCGGTGATCGGCCCGACCTTCACCCGGACCCGGCCCTGCCAGGCGTCGCCGTCCCGGCCGTCGAGCACCGCGCCCGGCATGCAGGACGCCACCCGCTCCACGTCGTTGATCAGCGCGAACACCGCATCGGGCGCCGCGTTCACCGGCACCGCGTTGCTGAGCTGCATCACTTCTCCTTGCGGGGTTCGGGACGGGTGGTCGCGCGAGCGGCGCGCCGGGCCGCGGCGCAGTCCTCGATCGCCTCGACGATGGGCTGGTATCCGGTGCACCGGCACAGGTTGGCGGCCACCACCTCGCGGATCTCCTCGCGCGACGGGTCCGGCCGTTCGGCGAGGAAGCCCTCGGCCAGCATCAGGAATCCGGGCGTGCAGAAGCCGCACTGGAGGGCATGCCGATCCCGGAACGCGCGTTGCAGATCGCTGAGTTGGTCGCGTCGGCCGCAGGCATCCGGCGAACTGTCGTGCGCCCCGCCAGTCGACGCACCACCCGGAACATCAACTTCCGCGCACGCCCCTGCGGACCCTGCGACCCCCGCGTCCCCCGAGCTCCCGGGGGAACTCCCCGTCCCCACCGACTCCACCGTCCTGATCCGTGCCCCCTCCGCCTGCGCCGCGAAGATCAGGCAGGCCCGCACCGGGCGGTCGTCCAGCAGCACCGTGCAGGCCCCGCAGATGCCGTGCTCGCAGCCGACGTGGGTGCCGGTCAGCCGCAGGTCGTGGCGGAGCACGTCGACGAGCGTGCGGCGCGGCTCGGTGATCACCTCGTGGCGGACCCCGTTCACGTCAAGGGCCATGAGCTGGAGCTCCCGCTCGGCGAGCGGCGAGGTGTCGGGCGGAGCGACGGGGTCCGGTGTTGCGGTGCCGGGTGGTTGTGGGGGCCTGGTCATCGGGTGCTCTCCTGGTAGTGCTCGCGGTGCAGGGCGCGGTGCACCGTCTCGGGGGTGATCGGGGTGTTGTCCAGTTCCACGCCGGTGGGGCGCAGGGCGTCGTTGACGGCGTTGAGCACCGCGGCGGGCGCGCCGATCGTGCCGCCCTCGCCCGCGCCCTTGGCGCCGGTCTCGGTGAAGGCGCACGGCGTCTCCAGGTGGTGGATCGTCACGTCGGGAATCTCGTGCGCGGTGGGCACCTTGTAGTCCATGAAGCTGGTCGCCGACGGCTCGCCCTGCGCGTCGTAGGTGACCCGCTCGAACAGCGCCCCGGCGATGCCCTGGGCGATTCCGCCCCGGCACTGGCCGTCCACCACCTGCGGGTTGATGGCCACCCCGCAGTCCTCGACGCAGACGTAGCGCAGGATCTCCACCCGGCCGGTGTCGGGGTCGAGTTCGACGACGGTGCCGTGGGTGGCGTTGGAGAAGGTCCCGTCGTTGAAGACGTCGAAGGAGGCCGTCGCGGTGAGGCCCGGCTCGGTGCCCTTGGGGAGCAGGTCGGCGCGGAGATGGGCGATCTCGGCGAGTTGGGGGTAGCCGAGGGCGGTGTCGGGGTCGTCGCGGCGGAGCACCTTGCCGGGACCGAGGACGGTGTCCTCCACGGGGACGTCCCAGCGGGCCGCCGCGAGCGCGCGCAGCTTCTCGCCGAGCCGTCCGGCGGCCAGTCGTACGGCGCTGCCCCCGACCGCGATCGACCGGCTGGCGAAGGTGCCCCAGCCGTAGGCGACCCGGTCCGTGTCCCCTTGGCGGAGCTTCACCTGGTCCAGTTCCAGGCCGAGTTCGTCGGCGACGATCTGGGCCATGGTCGTCTCGTGGCTCTGCCCGTGGCTCATCGTCCCGGTGGTGACGGTCACCGCCCCGCCGGGGTCCATCCGGACCTCGGAGAGGTCGTAGCCGGGGACGACGGTCATCTTGCGCTGGGCGAACGCGGTGGTCCCGTAGCCGGTGCGTTCGCTGAAGCAGGAGTAGCCGATGCCCAGGTACCGGCCCTCGGCGCGGGCCGCGCGGGCCCGTTCGTACCAGCCCTCGGCGCGCAGCGTCCGCTCGCACAGGTCCAGCGACTCGCGGTAGGAGCCGGGGTCGTAGGTGATGCCGTTGACGCCGGTGTACGGGAAGTCGGTGATCAGGTTGCGGCGGCGGACCTCCAGCGGGTCGAGGTCCAGTTCGCGGGCGGCGCGCTCGAAGAGCCGCTCCACGACCATCACGTACTGCGGGCGGCTGACCCCGCGGTACGGGGCGGAGGGCGCCTTGTTGGTGGCGATCGCCCGGCCGCGCACCCGGTAGGCGGGCACCTTGTAGACGCCGGGCATCTCTGCCGCCGCCATCAGCGGTTCGATGCCGGCGGTGAACGGATAGCAGGAGTAGGCGCCCATGTCGCAGACCACGTCGGCGTCGAGTGCCAGGATGCGGCCGGTCGCGTCGAACGCGGCCCGCACGTCGTAGTGTTGCTCGCGGGCCAGGAAGGACGCGGTCAGGGCGTCCTTGCGGTCCTCGATCCACTTCACCGGGCGGCGCAGCCGGAGCGCGGCCGCCGCCGCGGCGATCTCCTCCCGCCCCACCACGCACTTGAGCCCGAACCCGCCGCCCATGTCGGGCACCACCACCCGCACCGAGCGCTCGGCCAGCCCCAGGCAGCGCGAGGCCACCGTCCTGACCTGGTGCGGGACTTGGCTGCACGTCTGGAGGACGAGCTGTTCCTCCCGGTCGTCCCAGTGGGCCACCGCGCCCCGGGTCTCCAACGGGAGCGCGTTCTGCCGGCCGGTGTGGGCGTCGATCCGGACGACGTGGTCGGCGGTGGCGAACACCTCGTCGATGCCGTCGGTGGCGAACAGTTCGACGTCCACCAGGGTGTTGCGGTCCGCCTCGGCGTGCAGGAGCGGTGCGCCGTCGGCCAGGGCCGCCGCCTCGCCGGTGATCGGCGGGTGGACGGCGTAGCGGACCCGGGCGGCCTCCAGCCCGTCCTCGGCGGCGTAGGCGTTCTCGGCGACGACGAGGGCGATCGGCTCGCCGACGTAGCGCACCCGGTCGCGGGCCAGCACCGGCATCGCGGTCGGCACGAACTCGGTGCGGGGGCGGTCGAGTTCGGCGGTGATGTCGCCCAGGTGGAGGTCGTCGGCGGTGTACGCGGCGAGCACGCCCGGCACCGCCCGCACCGCGCCCAGGTCGATCGCGGTGATCTCGCCGTGCGCGACGGTGCTGCGGACGAACTGGGCGTGCAGCATGCCCGGGAGCGCGATGTCGTCGACGAACCGGCCGCGTCCGGTCAGCAGCCGGGGGTCCTCGCGGCGCGGCACCGATCGCCCGATGAGCCGTCCGTCGTCCCGCGGACCGTTCCCGGCGCCGTGCTCCGCGCTGTTCTCCGTGCCCTTCACCGGGACTTCGCCTCCGTCGTCTCCGTCGTGGCCAGGGCCTCGGACGCCGCCCGTTCGACCAGGGCGCGGACGAGTCGCCGGCGGTAGGCCGCGCTGCCGCCCGCGTCGTCCGGTGGATCGACGGCCGCGGCCGCCGCGTCGGCGCACTCGGCGAACGAGCCGCCGCCGGTCAGCACCGCCTCCGCCTCCGGCACCCGCACCGGCACCGGCGCGACCCCGCCGAGCCCGACCCGGCCGCCGCGCACCCGCCCGTCCTCGACGTCCAGGTCCACCACCGCCGAGACGAGCGCGAAGTCGCCCCTGCGCTCGGCGAATTCGGTGAGCGCGGCGTGCGGCGCGGTTCGTGGGAAGACCACCTCGGTGAGCAGCTCGTCCGGTTCCAGCAGGCTGGTGTACGGGCCGAGGAAGAACTCGGCGGCGGGCAGTCGGCGGTCGCCCTGCGGGCCGGTGGCGCGCAGTTCGGCGCCGAGGGTGTGGGCCAGCAGGCACCACTCGGCGGAGGCGTCGGCGTGCGCGAGGCTGCCGCCGACGGTGCCCCGGGTCCGGATCGGCAGGTGGCCGATCCACTCCATGGCCCGGCGCAGCACCGCGAACCCTGGCCCCAACGCCCCTGCGGGGGCGGTCTCGACGGTGTGATGGGTGGTCAGTGCCCCGATGTGCAGGGCGCCGTCGGGCCCGACCCCCAGGTGGTCGAGTTCGCGCAGGGGGCCGATGTCGACCAGGTGGCCGGGCCGGGCGAGCCGGAAGTTCATCATCGCGACCAGGCTCTGGCCACCGGCGATGATCTTGGCGTCGTCGCCCTGGTCGCCCAGCTCGGCGAGTAAGGCGGTGGTGCCCTGGATGTCGCGGGCCCGGTGGTAGCGGAAGGGGGCGGGTTTCATGCGGTTCCTGTTCGTCTCTCCGATGGTGGGGCGGGCCGAGGGCGCTCGGCGCTCAGCGCGCGAACGGGTAGGAGAACGCGACCTGATCCGGGTCGTTGAGCGGCGTCCCCCGCCACAGCCACTCGTAGGACAGGTCCGACTCCCCGTCGAAGCGGCGCAGTTGCTCGTCGCGGGCCCGCTGCTCGGGCCCGTCGGGGAAGTGGTAGAAGGTCTTGTTCCGCCAGGACGCCTCCTGCACCATCCCCGCGTGCTTGGCCCGCCGGTCGACGTACCGGCGCAGCGCCTCCGGCACCCCCGATACCGTCACCGCGCCCAACTCCTCGGCCAGCACCGCGGCGTCCTCCATGGCCTGCGAGGCGCCCTGGGCCTGGTAGGGCAGCATGGCGTGACAGGCGTCGCCGAGCAGCGCCACGTTGCCGTCCGTCCAGACCGGGTCGCGGCGCCGGTGGTAGAGGGCGAAGCAACTGACGTTCTCCTTCGCCTTGGAGAGCATCGCCGGCACCCGGTCGTCCCAGCCGGGGAACGCGTCCGCGAGGTCCTGCGGGGTGGCGGTCACCGTCCACTTCTCGGCGACCTCGTCGGTGCACGGGACGCACGCCACCACGTTCAGGTACGCGCCGCCGCGGATCAGGTAGTGCACGAGGTGTCGCCCCGGCCCGTACCAGATGGTGCTCTGGTAGCGGTCCACCAGCCAACGGGTGGCCGGGTCGGCCGCGATCAACTCGCCCGGGATGAGCGCCCGGTAGGCCATCTCGCCGGAGAACAGCAGGGTGTCGGGCGCGCCCATCAGCTCCCGCACCCGCGAGCGGACGCCGTCGGCGCCGAGGAGCACGTCGCCGGCGAAGCGCCGCCCGTCGTCGAGGAGCGCCACCGGCCGCTCGGGCCGGGTGCGGTCCAGTGCGACGACCCGGCTCGCGGTGTGGATCGCCACCACCGGCCCCGGGCCGTGCGGGTCGCGGCAGGCGTCCATGAGCACGCGGTGCAGATCGGCCCGGTGGTAGTGCCAATAGGGGGCGTTGAAGCGGTCCTTGCAGAACTGGCCGAGCGGGGTGAGCGCGACGACGCTGCCGTCCTGCCAGCGACGCCGCACCTGGTCCAGCGGCTCGGTGCGGATGGCTTCGAGCTGGCGGCGTAGGCCGAGCCCGAGCAGGATCCGGCTGGCGTTGGGTGCGGTCTGGATGCCGGCGCCGATCTCGCCGAGCTGGGGCGCCTGCTCCAGGACGGTCACCCGCAGTCCGCGCTGGCGCAGGGCCAGCGCGGCGGTCAGGCCGCCGAGACCGCCGCCGACGATGGTGACTTCGTAGCACTGACTGGGCGTCACTCTTCCTCCAGAAGGTTCCGCTCGCGCACGACGGGACGGGGGCGGGCGGCCGCTCAGCCGTCGGCGCACCGCCCGTCCTCGACGAGCCGGCCGTCCGCGACCACCGTGGTCCCGTCGACCGTCACCGAGCAGCCGCGCATCGCGATGTCGAGGTGGGCGTAGGACTCGCGGCCCAACACCGGGTGCGGGCCGGTGGACCACAGGAAGTTGCCGGCGAACGCCCGGGCGTCCATGCCCATCAGCTGGTCCTTGCCGTACATCGCGGTGGCGAACCAGTCGGCGGTCCGCATCAGTCCCCAGCCCATGTGCGAGAGGCTGCGCGCCCAGGTGTCCCCGGAGTCCTCGAAGAACGTGTTGAGCAGGTCGGCCTCGGCGCCGCCGCTGACCTTCTCGATGTGCCCGCCGGCGATCTGCAGGGTCGCCGGTTCCCGGACGTACTCCTTGAACGGCAGCAGGATGTCGCCCGGCGCCAGCACGATCTGTCCGTCGGAGAGCTCCGGCCAGCACAGCACCATGGTGCTCGGCCAGTGGTCCCAGCGCCCCGGGTCGTCGGCGAAGCCGCACTGGAACTCGGGCTCGGAGCCGCTCAGTTGGACGGTCAGGTCGGTGCCGGCCGCGGAGCGCACCCGCATCTGCGAGGACCGCTTGAGCAGTGCGACGCCGCGCAGCACCTCGGCCTTGTCCTCCTCCTTGGGGAGGTTGCGGATCAGCACCTCGGGCGCGTCGCAGACGAAGAGGATGCGGGTGCCGGCCCGCAGGATCTCCTGCTGGACCGGGGCGTGGATGAAGCCCTCGCGGGTCAGATCGACCACCAGGTCGGCGGACTTGAGCAGGTCCTGGGCGGTGGTGTCGTTGAGGACGGAGGTCAGGCCGGGGCCGGCGCCGGTGTGGGTGCTGGGCATCGGCGCGGGGGTGCCGCCGGGCACGGTCGCCGCGATGACGTGTGCGCCGCACGCCTTGGCGGCGCCGAACGCGGCCGCGACGTAGTCGCCGCGGCTGTCCGGTTCGGCCAGTACCACCACGTGCTCGTCGCGGCGCAGTTTGCACAACCGCAGCTCGCGGGTGAAGACATCGAGCAGATCGACGGACGAGAGAGCGAACACGAGGACCCTCCGGGGAGCGAGTCGGGGGCTGGGTGGTCGGTGTCGGTGCGGCACCCGGCGGGGCGCTGCGGTCCCTCGCCGCGGGCCGTGCGGTCATGTGTTGATCTGCGGTGATGCGGTGGCGCCGGGCATCCCCGTAGAGATAATCCGAACACGTACGATCTCGGCTTGGCAAGAGGCGCGCGCCGAGTTGGCCGAGCTCTTCCCTGATCGACCCTCAGTGCGCCCGCCCGCACCGCCGAATGGCGCCCGGGCGCACGCAACGGGGCGCGGCCCCCGGCCGCGCCCCGCCAACTGCCCTCGTACCCCTACGGTCGGGGCCCGATCACCTGCCCGGAACCGTCCCGCACAGTGATCGCCATCGCCGGACAGACATCGGCCGCGTCCAGCGCCCGCTCGTCCTCCGCGACCTCGTCCCGCACGGCTCTGGCATGCGGCCCGTCCAGCACGAACAGGTCCGGGGCGATCGCCGGGCAGGAGCCCGAGGCGATGCACAGCCCCGGGTCGATCTCGACCTTCCACGCCATCGCGTCACCACCCCACCGGCAGGACGCGCGGACCGCGCACCAGCATCTCGGTCTTCCACTGAACGTCCCCGGCCACCTGCAGCCCCGGGAACCGGGTGATCAGTGCCGAGATCGCCTCCTGGAGCTCCAACCGGGCCAGCGGCGCGCCCAGGCAGTGGTGAACACCATGGCCGAAACCGAGGTGTTGGTTCCCGGCGCGCCGGATGTCCAACTTCCCCGGTGCGTCGAACCGCAGCGCATCGCGGTTGGCCGAGCCCACCGCCACCAGGACCGGCTCGCCGGCCCGCACCAGCGTGCCCCCGACCTCGATGTCCTCCAGGGCGTAGCGGGGCTGCCCCGCCCCGCTGCCCAACGGGACGAACCGCAGCAGCTCCTCGACGGCGCCCCCGACCAGCTCGGGCTGCTCCCGCAACAGGGCCAGTTGCTCGGGGTGGTCCAGCAGCGCCAGCACGAAGTTGGGGATCTGGGTGGCGGTGGTCTCGTGCCCGGCGACCAGGATGCCCACGCACAGATCGATCAGTTCCAGCTCGGAGAGCCGGTCGTTGACGTCCCGCGCGTCGATCAGCGCGGTCATCAGGTCGTCCTGCGGTTCCTTCCGGTGCTGCTCGATCAACTTCCGCATGTACGCGCGGAGTTCCTCGCGGTTGGCGTCGAACTCCGCGGCGGTCAGCGAACTCGTCGACAGTGCGGCGTCGCTCCACACCCGGAACTGCGGCCGGTCCTCGGTCGGCACCCCGAGCAGCCGGCAGATGACGGCCACCGGGATCGGCAGCGCGTACCGGTCGACGAGGTCCACCGGCGGCCCGGCGGCCTCCAACTCGTCGAGGAGTTCCCGGGTTAACTCCTTGACCTGCGGCCGGAGCTTCTCCACCTGGCGGACGGTGAACGCCTTCGCCACCAGGGTCCGCAGTCGGGTGTGGTCCGGTGGGTCCATGCTGAGGATCCCGCCGCTGCGGCTCCCCTCGGACTGCCGGGGCTCGTCGTGCCGTTCGCCCTCGGCCCGACTGAACCGCTGGTCGCCGAGGACGAATCGGGCCTCGGCGTACCGCGTGACGAGCCAGGCCGGCTCGCCGTATGTCATCTGGACCTTCAGCAGGCCCTCGCGGCTGCGCGCGTGTTCGTATTCCGCCGAAAGATCAAGGCTCTCGGCGATGTTGAAGGGGTAGGCAAGGGGTGCTGTGTCGGCTGTGGTCACGGTGACCTCCCTCGTGTAAGCACCTGCTTACATACCGTAGGACGCGCGCGCGAGGTGGTCAACGATGAATTGCGCACGGCGTCTTGGCCGTCGCGACGGACCGCGGCGGCCAACCGGTAAACCGACGGAAAGGGGAGTGTCCATGAGGGAGGCCACGCAGGAGGAGGCGACGCAGGAGGCCGGGGGGAGCCCACCGGGTCCGGGCCCCGCCGAACCCCGCCGGAGCGCCCGCGGCACCCGGCTGCTGCTGCTCGACGCCGCCTCCGAACTCTTCGCCGAACGCGGCTACGAACGCGCCACGGTGCGCGACATCGCCTCCCGCGCCGGCGTCAACCAGGCCCTGTTGTTCCGCTACTTCGGCTCCAAGAAGGCCCTGTTCGGCGAGGTGATGGCGCGCGGCGGCCATGAGCAGTTGCGCACCACCCCGGCGGAGCGGCTCTTCGAGGTCGCGCTGCGCGGCATGCTCGCCGAGGGCGGCGGCCCGGGCAACGACCGGTCGCTGGAGGTCTGCCTGCGCTCCATCGGCGGGAGCGACGAGATCGCCGAGGCGCTCCGCGGGCTCGGCGACGAGTACGCCGAGGTGCTCGCCACGCTCTCCCGCGCCGACGACGGCGCGCTGCGCGGCGATCTGGCGCTGTCCTGGTTGCTGGGCATCGGCCTGATGCGGGTGGTGGTCGGCAAGCAGCCGCTGGCCGGCGCCGATCCGGATGTCGTCGTCCAACTCGTGGGGCGGGCGCTGGGGACCCTGATGGAGGACCTGCCGCCGGCCGAGTGAGACCGGACGCCCACCGTTGCGCGAGGCGCGCCCCGGTTCGTGGTGCGTTCCGGTGATTCTCCGGCGGGTCGCCACATCTAGTCGTATAAGCCAATTATTGTCGCGCTTGCAGGAGAATGTCTGTTTTCTGCCCAGTCGAGCAAAGGTGGAACAATGCTTCGTTCGATTCCTCGCGGGCTCGCGGTGGCGGGCCTCGCCGCGGCGGCCCTGACGGTCCCGACGGCGGGGGTCGCGACCGCGGCTCCCAGCAACGCGCAGTCCGCGCGATGCACCGCGCACAGCCGGTGCCACGTGTCTCACGGCCAGGAAGGTCGGCGTGGGAAGCATGGCCAGCATGGGCGCGGGCGCTACGACGACGGTTTCGGCCGCACCGGCGAGAACCGCCGCTATGACGACGACGGCGGCTTCGGTCGCGGGGACGACGAGGTCGGTCGCGGGGACGACGAGGTCGGTCGCCGGGACGACTCCCGCCGTCACGATGAGGGCGACGAGCGGGGGAACGAGGAGCTCAAGCGCCCCGGCCTGGGCCGCGGCGGGCTCTTCGGTATGGGCTTCCTCGGGCTCCTCTGACCGTCGCGTCGCCTCGCACCTCCGTGGGCCCGGGTCCGGTACCCGGGCCCACGCGCATGTGCGGGGAGGGGTGGGCCTCAGGGGTGGGCGACCGGCCTCAACGCCCCGTACGCCGACGTCAGTTCGCGTCCGTAACCGCCGGGCGCGACGGGCAGGGGGTGACGCGCCGGCAGCACGTCCGGCGCCCGGTGCGGCCGCAGTGCGTTGAGCGCGATCTCGGTCTCCTCCATCAGCGCCCGGTAGGACACCAGTCGCTGCCACTCCGGGTCGGCGACACCGGGCACCGTCGCCGACCGCTCCAAATAGGTCTTCAACAACCCCGCGTAGACCGGCGTCTGTCGGATGACTTCGGCGTTGATCCGCGGCGATGCGCGCACCGCCTCTGTGCTGAGGGGAGCGTGCCGGTCCCCCGCGGGGCGGGGGACGAACGAGGTCCGGCCGTGGCCGGCGACCGTGACGGAAGTCGGAGCACTCATGGTCGTTGAAACGATTCGTTCCGTTGAACGGTCACTGCGCGCACCCCCGTTCGGCCTCCGTGCTTCGTCTCATAACATCCCAAAGCGCTGCGCGTGATGCAGGGAATATCACCTCTTACAGTGATCTCCGGTGGAGAACCGGTCCAAGAACGGCCAAAAAGCGTTGTCGCAGACATGGAACCGAGGGAGTTGTGGGAGCGCCACGCGGTACTCGCCCAGGCGTTTTGCATCAGCGATGACGAGGTCCGCCGGACGCAGGGACTCCTCGACGAGGCCGAGGCCCGCCGCTCACGGACCCTGGCGGCCTTCGCGGTGACCGTGGGCAGCGACGAGGTGGTCGCCGACCTGCTCGGGCTCGACACCCGCGAGGTGCGCCTGGCCCGTCGCACGGTCGGGAAGGAGGACGCCCGGGCGGTGGCCAAGAGCCTGCTCGACGAGTCCGCCCGGGAACGCCGCGCCGCGGTCCGCCCCGAACCGGCCCGCCCCACCTCGCCACCCGCGGTCGGTATCCCGACCCCACCGGGCCGGCCCCGCGCCGCCGCTCCCGTGCCCCCGGCCCCCGCCCCGGCGCCCCCGCCCGAACCCGCCGCCACCCGCGTCCCGCCCCGCCCCGCCCCGTCACCCCACCTCGCGTCCGCGCCGGTCGGGGCACCCGTCAGCGAGCCCGGCTGGTCGCCGGCGTTGGACGCGGTCCTGGTCCACAGTCACCACACCGGTGCCGACTTGACCGCGCTCGCCACCGAACTGGGCCTGGACGTCACCATCCTGAACGCCCGGGCCCACCAACTCGCCGCGGAATCCAGCACCTCCCGTTCCGCGCCCACCGACCGCATCGGCCGGCACCGCCGGATGACCGACGGCCAACCCGCCGCCCCCTCCGATCCCGGCCACTTCCCCCGCGCCGAACCCCAAGCGCCCGCGCCGCCCTACGAGCCGCACACCACCTGGGCGTCTGCCGCCCACCCCACCCCATGGGCCGCCACACAGGACGCCTACGCCTCCTGGTCCCCACCCGACGCCGCCACCTGGTCACCCCAACCCGGACTCGCCTCCGCCCCCACCTGGGACCCCAGCGCCATGACCGTCGCCCAGCACGACTGGGACGGCATCCTCAGCCAATGGGAGGCCACCACCGCGCCCTACACCTCCAGTCCAGGCCAGCAATCCCCATGACCGCGGCGGGCGGCACCACCCATGGGCCTTCTCCGGGCCATCGCCTACAGTGGGGCGCGAGCCGTGACTGGCGCTTGGGTGGAGTACCACCGGGGAGCGGCTCGGCCTGACCGGCCAATGCCGTGCGCCTGGGCGATCCCGTACGACGTACGACGCTCAGGAGGCGCCATGTCGCAGACCACGTCCCCCACCGCCCGCCTGATGGACGGCAGCGCGCTCGCCCGCCGCATGGTCGAGGAGGCCGCCGCCCGCGCCGCGGAACTCACCGCGGGCACCGGCCAAGCCCCTTGTCTGGCCACCGTCCTCGTGGGCGACGACCCCGCGTCGGTCACCTACGTCCGGATGAAGCGCGACCGCTGCGCCAAGGCCGGCATCGAGTCGCGGCACGTCGCGCTGCCGGCCGACACCACCACCGCCGCGCTCGTCGACACCCTCGGCGAACTCTCCGCCGACCCCGGCGTGCACGGCATCCTGCTCCAGCATCCGGTCGGCCCGCACATCGACGAGCGCGCGGCCTTCGAGGCCATCGCCCCCGAGAAGGACGTCGACGGCGTCACCGCCCACTCCTTCGCCGCGATGAGCCTCGGCATGGACGGCTTCGCCTCCTGCACGCCCGGCGGCATCGTCCGCCTGCTGGACCACTACGGCGTCGAACTGGCCGGCAGGCACGCCGTGGTCGTCGGCCGCAGCGCCATCCTCGGCAAGCCGGTCGGCATGCTGCTGCTCGGTCGCAACGCCACCGTCACCTACTGCCACTCCCGCACCGTCGACCTCACCGGCCTCACCAGGGAGGCCGATGTGCTGATCGCCGCGGTGGGCCGGGCCGGGTTCCTGCGCGGCGACCAGCTCAAGCCCGGTGCCGTCGTCATCGACGCCGGCTACAACCCCGGCAACGTCGGCGACGTCGACTTCGCGTCGGCCGCCGCGGTCGCCGACCTGATCACCCCCGTGCCCGGCGGCGTCGGTCCGATGACCATCGCCACTCTCCTCACCCAGACCGTGGACGCGGCGACCCGCCAACTGGCCAGGGTCTGAGGCCCGTTCACCCCACCCGGGCCGTGGCCCTCCAGGGCAGCACCACGTGCGGGCAGACGTGGCCGGGGGAGGCGTGACAGGTCCGCTGTGCGGTGAGGGCGGCGGTGCCCTGCCCGGTCGCGACGAACCGCGCGGCGGCACCGCCGGTCGGCGTCGTGCCCGCCGCCGTCCGCTTGAGCACGGCGGTGGCGCTCGACGCCGGCACGCTCCAGGCGAACGTGGTGCCGGGCCCGCGCTCGCCGGTGAGCCGGACCTCGACCACGTCCCCGGAACGCACGGTCAGCGTCCGGCCGTTGTCCCGGCCCGTGAGCACGACGCTGTGGGTCGCCGAGGCCGCCCCCGGGCCGACCGGAGCCGCGACCGAGACCGCGCCGGCCCCCAGCGCCGCACCCGCGACGCCCAACGCGGCCAGGTACCTCATCGCCTTCATGGCTCTCCAAAGTCCGGGAGAAGACTGCGGGTTGACTGGCGACCCCGCCGCGACCCGGCCGCTCGCACCGCGGCGCGGTCATGTTCCCATCGGGGATGGGGCGGCGGTATCAGCAGATCGAGTGAACGGGAGGCTCGGGGGAGCTGACCGGGGTGGTGTCCGGCGCGTGGGGCGTGTGCGCAGGTCACGAGGGTGGTGGGTAGCATTCCCAGCCGCGGTTGCCTGCCCATGCTCATGTCACGCGGGGGTTGTTCTTACATGTTCGGAATCGTCAGGCCCTGCGCGCATCGACTGTCCCAGGGACTGAAAACGGAGTGGATGGCCCATCTCTGCGGCCTCTGCCTGGCGTTGCGCGCCGACCACGGGCAATTCGCCCGGGTCGTCACCAACTACGACGGACTGATCGTGTCGGTGCTCACCGACGCCCAGTCCGGGCGGGCGGACCTCCGGCGGCGCACCGCCGGTCCCTGCCCGTTGCGCGGCATGCGCACCGCCTCGGTCGCCCAGGGGGAGGGCGCGCGGCTCGCGGCGTCGGTCTCCCTCGTCCTCGCCTCGGCGAAGATCCGCGACCACGTCGCCGACGGTAACGGGATGCTGCGCCGCCGTCCGATGGCCGCCGCGGCCCGCCGGGTCGCCGCGGGGTGGGACCGCGCCGGCGCGCGCACCGGTGCGACGCTCGGTTTCGACACCGCCGTCCTCGTCGACGCGGTCGACCGCCAAGTGGGCATCGAGCGGTTGGCCGGGCCCGGCACGCCGCTGACCGCGATCACCGAACCGACCGAGACCGCCACCGCCGCGGCCTTCGCGCACACCGCGGTATTGGCCGGGCGGTCCGGGAACGCCGCGCCGCTGGCCGAGGCCGGCCGGCTCTTCGGCCGGCTCGCCCACCTCCTCGACGCGGTGGAGGACCGGGCCGCGGACGCCGCCGAGGGCGCCTGGAACCCGATCACCGCCACCGGCGCCGGACTGGCCGAGGCCCGTCGCCTGTGTGACGACGCGCTGCACGGCATCCGACTCGCCCTGCGCGACGTGGAGTTCACCGACCCGACCCTGGTGCATGTGCTGCTGGCGCACGAGCTGCGCCGCTCGGTGGACCGCGCCTTCGGCAGCTCGACCTGCTCCCACCAGGGGCACGGGGCACCGGGTCCGTACGACGGCCAGGGCGGGACTCCGCATGGCAACGGCCCGTACGGCAACGGCCCGTATGGCAGCGATCCGTATGGCGACAACCCGTATGGTCAGGGCCCGTACGGGAGCGGTGCGGGGAACCCTTACGGGAATCCTTACGGGAACGGGGGGCAACAGAACCTGAACCACCCGCAGGCGCCGGCCGGCGGGGGGCCCGTCCCGCCCGGCGGGCATGGCGGTGGCTACGGGGGCGGTTCGGGAGGCCCGGGTGGCGGTGGCGGCTGGCAGCCGCCGCACGTTCCGCGGGGGCCGAAGAAGCCCCGGGGCTTCTGGGCCGGCTGCGCGCTCGCCGTCGGGCTGTGCTGCACCTGCAAGGCGTGCTGCGCCTCGGAGTTCGAGGGGCCGTGGTCGGGCAAGAAGCGCGAGGGCTGCGTCCACGCCTGCGACTGCTGTGACTGCGGCAACGCCGACTGCAGCGGTTGCTGTGACTGTTGCAACTGTTGTGACAGCTGCGATTGCTGTGACTGTGACTGCGGCTGCTGAGCGAGCGCCGTGACGGGTGGGCTGGCGGAGTGCCGGCGGGAAAATCCTTGGTGGGGCCGGTGGCGAGGGTGTTAGCGTCGGCGGCTGCTGCGCTGACCGGGATCGATTCTTTGCCCGGTTCCCGCATCCACGCGAGAACGGAAACCCCATGAGCACCACCTGGACCACCCGCCCCGAGAGGCCCGAGGACGTCGCCGCGGTCCGCGGGATCAACCTCGCCGCGTTCCCCACCGCCGAGGAAGCGGATCTGGTCGACGCCCTGCGCGCGGACCGCGACGCCTGGATCGACGGCCTCTCGCTGGTGTCCCAGGCACCCGACGGCAGCCTCGCCGGGCACGCCCTGCTCACCCGCTGCCACATCGACGACCGGCCGGCCCTGGCCCTGGCCCCGTGCGCGGTGCTGCCGGCGCATCAGCGCCGGGGCGCCGGAACGGCGGCCATCCGCGCCGCGCTCGATGCCGCCCGGGACAAGGGCGAGCACCTGGTGGTGGTCCTCGGCCATCCCGACTACTACCCCCGGTTCGGCTTCGTGCCCGCCTCGCGCTTCGGCATCCGGGCCCCGTTCGAGGCCCCCGACGAGGCGCTGATGGCTCTCGCCCTGGACGCGTCCCGCCCCGTGCCGAGCGGAGTGATCCGCTACGCGGCGCCCTTCGGTGTCTGAGGACGTCTGCGGGCATGTGACGGCATCCGAAGGGCCGTTGGGGAGCGGGAGCGCGCCCGACATGCCCAGGGTGTGCCCCCGCCCGTAGGGCTGCGGTGGGCACACCCGGTATCCGGGGGCGGGCCGGGGCTATGCCGCGTCCCAGGTGACGGGGAGGCTCTGCACCCCGTGCATGGTCGGGTCCGTGCGCAGCGGCACCTCCTCCGGCGGGACGGCCAGGCGCAGCGTCGGGAAGCGGGTGAGGAGCGCGGGGAAGGCCGCCCGCATCTCCACGCGGGCCAGTTGTTGGCCCAGGCACTGGTGGATGCCGTGGCCGAAGGACAGTTGGCCGGTGGCCCTGCGGCGTAGGTCGAGGCGGTCGGGGTCGGGGAAGCGGGCCGGGTCGCGGTTGGCGGCCTGGAGCGAGACGGTGACCGACTCCCCGGTCCTGATCAACCGGCCGTCCAGCTCGACGTCCTCCAGGGCCGCCCGCACCCCGGTGTGGGCGATGGTGAGGTACCGCATCAGCTCCTCCACCGCCTGGTCGGCGAGGTCCGGTTCGGCGCGGAGGGCGGCGGCCTGCTCCGGGTGGGACAACAGGGCGAACGTGCCCAGCGCGATCATGTTCGAGGTGGTGTCCAGCCCCGCGGCCAGGAGGAAGGCGCCCACGCCGGAGAGTTCCTCGTCGGTGAGATCGCTGCCGGTCAGATCGCTGAGCAGGTCGTCGGTGGGCCGGGCGCGCTTGGCCAGCACCAGCTCCCGGATGATCTCCTGGAGCGCGTCCCAGGCGGCGAACCGGTCCTCCATCGTCACCCCCGTGTCGGACAGGGCGGTGACGTGCTGTTGGAAGCGGGCGCGCTCGGCGTAGGGCACCCCGAGCAACTCGCAGATCATCAGCGCCGGCAGCGGGTGGGCGAACGCCGTCACCAGGTCCACCGTCGGGCCCCGGCGCTCCATGGCGTCGAGGTGCTCGGTGGTGATCTGCTCCGTCCGCGCGGTCAGTTCGCGCATCCGGCGGACCGTGAACTTGCCCATGAGGATGCGACGGTAGCGGGTGTGGTGGGGCGGGTCGATGCCGGTGAGGTCGCCGACCGGGGCCGGCGGCAAGGTGATGCCCTCGGTGCCCGGGAAGGGGGTGTGCATCAGCTCGTAGCGCGAGCTGAAGCGGGGGTCGGCGGCGACCGCGCGGGCGACGGAGTAGCCGGTGGCCAGCCAGCCGACGTGGCCGTCTGGGTAACGCATCCGGCGCAGCGGTTGTTCCGCGCGGAGCTCCGCCAGTTCGGCGGGCGGGTCGAAGGGGCACCCCTTGGGGCGGGTGACCGGCAGCCCGGCGAGCGGCTCGGGTTCGGGGTGCGTGGGCTCAACGGCCTTCGATGTGACGGGGGTTGAGGGCAGTATGGGTGAGGTGGACGGGGCGGGTGTCGAGGATTCGTTCTGCATGGGATGCGTAAGTCCTTTGCTGTGTTGGGTTGCTGGGTTGTGGGGCCGTTGGGGTCAGCGCTGGGTGGCATTGCGGCGGAAGACCGCGCGGGCCCAGAGGTAGCCGGCCAGGGCGAGGCCGACGCACCAGGCGGCGGCTGCCAGCGCGCTGCCGCCGATCGGCGTGCCCATCAGCAGGCCCCGCAGGGTCTCGTTGATCGGGGTGAAGGGCTGGTACTCGGCGAACCAGCGGATGCCGACCGGCATCGACTCCGGCGGGACGAACGCGCTGCCCAGGAAGGGCAGGAGGGTGAGCGGCATCGGCGCGTTGCTCGCCGATTCGACGGTCTTGGCGACCAGGCCCATCGCGGCCGACAGCCAGGTGAGGCCGAAGGCGAGCAGGGCGAGCAGGCCGATCGCGGCGACCCAGCCGAGGAGGGTGGCGTGCGGTCGGAAGCCGACGGCCAGCGCGACCCCGATGACCAGGGTGAGGCTGACCATGGTCTGGATGACGCTACCGACCACGTGCCCGGTGAGAATCGAGCCGCGGGAGATCGCCATGGTGCGGAAGCGGTTGATGATCCCCTCGGTCATGTCGGTGCACACGGACACCGCGGTGGCGATGGCGCCGGACGTCGCGGCCATCAGGATGATGCCCGGTGCGACGTAATTGACGTACCCGGCACGGCCGTTGGTCGCCCCCGGTACGCCGATGCCGTGGCCGAGCGCCCCGCCGAGGACGTAGACGAAGAGCAGCAACATCAGGATCGGCATGGCGACGACCGAGACCGTCATGGCGGGGTAGCGCCGCGCGTGCTTGAGGTTGCGCCGCAGCATCGTCATCGAGTCGCGCAGCGCGTAGGTGGGGGTGCTCATCGGGCGTTCTCCATCGGGGCGTTGGGCGACTGGGGTGAGTGAGACGGGTGCGGCGGCTGTTGTCCGTGCTGGGATCGGCCGGTGAGGGCGAGGAAGACGTCGTCGAGGTCGGGGGTGTGCACGGTGAGGGCCTCGGCCGGGACCGAGGCGGCGTCCAGGGCGTCGAGGACGGCGCGCACGGCGGGGAGGCTGTCGTCGCCGGGGATCTGGAGCGTGAGCGCGTCATGGTCCGGCGTGACGGCGTCGAAGAGGGCGGCGGCCGCTTCCAGGGCCCGCGCGTCGGCGAACCGGAGGCGGATGTGGCCGCCGGGAATGCGGCGCTTGAGGGCGTCCGCGGTGCCTTCCGCGACCAGCCTGCCCTGGTCCAGGACGGCGATCCGGTCGGCGAGTTGGTCGGCCTCCTCCAGATACTGCGTGGTCAGGAAGATGGTGACGCCGTCGTCGGCGACCAGGCTGCGGATGATCTCCCACATCGTGCGCCGGCTGCGCGGATCGAGTCCGGTGGTCGGCTCGTCGAGGAAGATGATGCGCGGGGTGCCGACCAGGGTCATGGCGAGGTCCAACTTGCGCCGCATACCGCCCGAGTAGGTGGCGACGGGCTTGGTGGCCGCGTCGGTGAGGTCGAAGCGGCGCAGCAGTTCGGTGGCGCGCCGGCGGCCCTCGCGGCGGTCGAGGTGGTGCAGGTCCGCCATCAGGAGGAGGTTCTCCCGGGCGTTGAGGAGGTTGTCCAGCGCCGCGAACTGGCCGGTGACGCCGATCGCGGTGCGCACGGCATCGGGGTCGCGGGCCACGTCGTGGCCCGCCACGCGCACCTGGCCGGCGGAGGCGGGGATGAGGGTGGAGAGGATCTGGACGGTGGTGGTCTTGCCGGCGCCGTTGGGGCCGAGCAGGGCGAAGATCGTGCCCTCGGGGATGTCCAGGTCGATGCCGTCGAGGACCAGCTTGTCCCCGTAGGACTTGGTCAGGCCGGTGGCCGAGATCGCCGTGGGGCGGGGAGGGGTGGCTGGGGTCGCGGTGGGGGCGGTGGTCGCCCGGGTCGCCCCGTTCCTACGAGTCATAACGGCAGGTCCGTTCTCGGGGTGGGTGTGCGGGTGGGTGCGTGTTGGTGCGTGGGGTGGCGCTCGTGAAGTGCTGTCACTGCTGCGGCAGTTGGCGGGGCGCAGGCGTGATGGATGCCGATGCCGCCGATCCCCGCGAGGTGCGTGACGCCATGATGGCACATGTTTGGCGCCACGTGGAGATGGGTGGCGTCGTGCGTGTGTCGGGGTGGCGTCAGGTAGGGGGTGCGGGTTGGGCTCCATGGCAGGTGGGGCGGGTGTTGGAGGGGCTTCGGTGACGCGGTGTGGCCGTTGTGTAGCGGAAAATTGGGGCAGCAGGGGTGGCGCCGAGAGTGGTGCCAGTGATGGTGTCAGTGGTGGTGTCATGCTGCGCGGATGCCGCGTTCGCGGCGGACAGGGGCGGCTACGGGCGGCCATGACGACGCCGCCGCCCGAGCGGCAGGAGCTCGGGCGGCGGCTGGTGGGTGAGGGGTGCCGTGCGGCGGGCGCGCTATCCCTCCGGGTAGAAGACGAACAGCGTGCAGCCCGTCGACGTCTGCGGGACGTGCGAGGAGCCGGCGGGGGCGTGGAGGAACGAGCCGGCCGGATAGTCCCGTTCGCCGTCGTTGAAGACGCCCGAGACCACGAACACCTCCTCGGGGCCCGGCTCGTGGACGTCCACGCCCTCCCAGTGCGATCCCGGGGCCATCTCCAGGACGTGGGCCGTGGCGCCGTTCTCCCCGCTCCACAGCGAGCGCAGCCGGATGCCGGGGAACAACTGGCGGACCGGCGCGTCCGCCACGGCGGCCCACGCGTAACCGGCCGCTTGGCCACCGGTGTTCCCGCTCGCCGTCGTGTCGTCCGACGTCGTCTTCTTCGCGGTCGTTCCGCGGCCGGGCAGCCCTTGCGTGGAGTGGTTCGTCGTCATGGGCACAGCCTCGCGGGGCGGGGTCGATCGGCCGAGTGTCAGAAAAGACATCCTGCGGTACTTTCCTGTCATGACTGCCGTGCACCGTGTCGTCGCGCTGGTCCACCCGCCGCAGTCGACCTTCGAACTGAGCTGTGTGGCCGAGGTCTTCGGGGTCGAGCGGCACGGGGTCGCGGTGCGGTACGCCTTCGAGGTGTGCGCGGAGGAACCGGGGCCGGTGCCCACGCTCGCCGGGTACGACATGCTCGTGACGCACGGGCTGGCCGCGCTCGACCGGGCGGACACCGTCGTCATTCCGGGGTGGCTGCCGCCCGAGGTCGCGCCCTCATCGGCCGTTGTCCGAGCGCTCCGCCGGGCGCACGCGCGCGGGGCGCGGATGGCGAGCATCTGCACCGGTTCGTTCGCGCTGGCGCACGCCGGGCTGCTGGACGGGCGAAGGGCGACCACCCACTGGGCGCGTGCCGGCCAACTGGCCGGAATTTTCCCGGCCGTTCAGGTGGACCCGGACGTGCTCTACGTGGACCACGGGGACATCGCCACCAGCGCCGGTGCCGGGGCCGGTGTCGATCTGTGCCTCCATCTGGTCCGCGCCGACCACGGCGCCGGCTATGCCGCGCAGGTCGCCCGGAGCATGGTCATGCCGCCGCACCGCGAGGGCGGCCAGCTCCAGTTCGCGGCGCCGCCGCACCCCGTCCAGTTGGACGGTTCGTTGGCGCCCCTCCTGGAGTGGGCCACCGCGCGGCTCGACGCCTCCCTCACGGTCGACGAACTGGCCGCGCACGAGGGTGTGTCGGCCCGTACGCTCGCCCGTCGCTTCGCCGACCAACTGGGCGCGAGCCCCGGCCAGTGGCTGCTCGCCCAACGGATCGCCGCCTCCCGGGAGTTGCTGGAGTCCACCGACCTCCCCCTGGAGGCCGTCGCCCGCCGGGTCGGCCTCTCGTCGGCGACCAACCTCCGCAGGCGCTTCCTGCGGGCGCTCGGCACGACACCGGGCGCCTACCGGCGGGCATTTCGCGCGGGGGCGTGACGCCGGGCGCGCGGCTCCGGAACGCAACGGCCCCCGACGCGGCCGTCCTCCGCCTCAGCGCGCCCGACCGGCCTCCGTGTGTGTGAGCACCATCCGGAACCGGGCCGTCCCGGCGAGCATCTTGCCGTACGCCTCGTTGGCGTGGTCCAGCGGCATCGTCTCGATCATCGGGCGGATGCCCTGGAGGACGCAGAACTCCATGGTGTCCTGGACGTCCTGGGCGGTGCCCGACGGGTGGCCGCGGACCACCCGGCCCTGCATGAGGAGTTGGGCCGGGGAGATGGTCAGCGGTTCGACGTCCGCGCCGATGACCACCAGTTCGCCGCGGTGCGCCAGGCCGTCCACGGTCGCGGAGATGGCGGCGGAGTTGGCGGCCGTGGCCAGCACCACCCGGGCGCCGCCGAGGGATTGGAGCGCTTCCGCCACGGGGGTGCCCGCCGTGCTGTCGACGTAGTGGTGCGCGCCGAGTTGCTTGGCGAAGTCCGCCTTGTCGGCGCCGCGGGCGATCGCCACCGTCTCGAAACCCATCGCGGCCGCGAACCGCACACCGAGGTGCCCCAGGCCGCCGAGGCCCAGCACGGCGACCAGATCGCCGGGCCGGGCCGGGCTGCGCCGCAGCCCGTTGTACGTGGTCACGCCCGCGCAGGCCATCGGTCCGGCGTCGGCCGCCGCCAGTCCTTCGGGTATCCGGGCCAGCGCGTCGGCCGGTGCGATCACCGCCTCGCCGAACCCGCCGTCGTAGGCCCAGCCCGGCACCTTCAGTTGCTCGCACACGATGAAGTCGCCCTCCCGGCAGGGCGTGCAGTGGTGGCAGCTACCGCCGAACCAGCCCACCGCGACCCGGTCGCCGACCTGCCACCGGCTGTCCGCGTGCTCGCCGACCTCCGCGATCCGCCCGGCGATCTCATGGCCGGTGACCAGCGGGAACCGGACGCCCGGCAGCGCGCCGCCGACGAACATCGCATCGCTGTGACAGATCCCGCAGGCGTCCACGTCGATCCGGACGTGCCCCGGTCCCGGCCGCGGCACCTCACGCTCGACGATCTCGAAGGGCGCGCCGACGGCGCCGACCTGCGCGACTCGGTAGCTGCTCATCTGGATCTCTCCCGCCTGCCCACTGCCGGCGCGGGCGCGCGGTGCGCCGGATCCCGCGTGCCGTGGACCCGCGTCGCGTGCCGCCGCGCCGCGTTCCGGCCGTTCTCGCTCCGGGGCGGTGCCGTCCCGGCTTCCCTGCGTGCCTGCCGCGTGCCGTCGGCCCGGCCACCTGCCGGCCCTGCTGCGCACTGGGGCAACGGTGCAACGGCCTCCTGCCACCAGCACAGCAGCTCCGGGCCGATCACGCGCGCCGAGCGGGGGAGTTGACCCGGGGGGCGCGATTCCGGTCCGTAGGGCGGCGGTTACGGCGGGTGTGGGTGCGGCTCGTATCCACCCAGAACGCCGCATCCGTCCGGAAGCGCTCCCCTCACGCGCCCCGATATCGCAACCCCACGCCCCCCGCACAGAGACAGCCGTTAACCTGGCCGCCGCGCGGAACGGCCCGGCCGGGCGGGAGGGTCGACCGGACCGTCCGCCGCACGGTCCGGCACGTACCAGAGAAGGACATGCTCCATGCCACTGAAGCGCCCGCACCAGCACCGCGACGCCAGCCGCAATCTCACCGTCAACCCGGTCTTCAGCCGGCAGCCGCTCCACGTCCCCCGGTACGAGCTGCCGGCCGACGGCATGGAGCCGGACACCGCGTACCAGATCGTCCACGACGAGCTGATGTTGGACGGCAACGCCCGGCTGAACCTCGCCACGTTCGTCAGTACCTGGGCCGAGCCGCAGGCCCAGCGGCTGATGGCCGAGTGCGCCGAGAAGAACATGATCGACAAGGACGAGTACCCGCAGACCGCCGAGATCGAGTCGCGCTGCGTGCACATGCTCGCCGACCTGTGGCACGCCCCCGACTCCCATGCCGCGGTGGGCTGTTCCACCACCGGCTCCAGCGAGGCGGCGATGCTCGCCGGGCTGGCGCTCAAGCGCCGCTGGCAGCAGCGCCGGCGCGCCGAGGGCAAGTCCACCGAGCGCCCCAACATGGTCATGGGCATCAACGTCCAGATCTGCTGGGAGAAGTTCGCCAACTACTGGGAGGTCGAGCCGCGCTACGTCCCCATGGAGGGCGACCGCTTCATCATCTCCCCGGAGGAGGCCGTCAAGCTCTGCGACGAGAACACCATCGGCGTCGTCGCGGTCCTCGGCTCCACCTTCGACGGCGCCTACGAGCCGGTCGCCGAACTCGCCGCGGCCCTCGACGACTTCCAGGAGAGCACCGGCATCGACGTGCCGGTGCACGTGGACGGCGCCTCCGGCGCGATGATCGCCCCGTTCCTCGACCCCGAGCTGGTCTGGGACTTCCGGCTCCCGCGGGTCGCCTCCATCAACACCTCCGGCCACAAGTACGGCCTGGTGATGCCCGGTGTCGGCTGGGCGCTGTGGCGGGACGCCGACGCCCTCCCCGAGGACCTGATCTTCCACGTCAACTACCTCGGCGGCGACATGCCGACCTTCGCGCTGAACTTCTCCCGGCCCGGAGCCCAAGTCATCGCCCAGTACTACAACTTCCTGCGCCTGGGCTTCGAGGGCTACCGCGCCGTCCAGCAGACCAGCCGGGACGTGGCCACCCGGGTCGCCGCCGAGGTCGCCGAGATGGGCCCGTTCACCCTCCTCACCGACGGCAGCGAACTGCCCGTCTTCGCCTTCCGGGTCAGCGACGACGTCACCAACTTCACCGTCTTCGACGTCTCCGCCGCCCTCCGGGAACGCGGCTGGCAGGTGCCCGCCTACACCTTCCCCGCCAACCGCACCGACCTCGCCGCCCTGCGCGTCGTCGTCCGCAACGGCTTCGGGCACGACCTCGGCGACCTGTTCCTCGAAGACCTCCGCCGGGTCCTGCCGCGCCTCCAGGCCCAGCAGCGCCCGCACCGCGACGCCGACGACGCCAGCGGCTTCGCCCACGGCGCGGAGCCCAAGCAGTCCGCCCGCCCGGCCATCCCGGAGCAGACGGTCCGCGACTGACTTCCGGGTCGCGCCCCCGGCCCGTGGGAGTGGGCCGGGGGCGCGACCGGTCGTGCGCTCGCCGTGCGCGGGCCGCCCGAAGGGCCTGTCCAAACGGGCCGGGGTCGGTCACGCTGGAGGAGAGGGGCGCCCTCGGGAGCCCTCCGGCTGTGCCGGGCACCGTGACGGAAGGGACGCACGGTCATGGCGACGATGACGACGGAGTACCGTCCGGTCCGCGTGGAGGCGGAGCTGGACGAACCGCTGTCGCGCTGGCTCTGGGCGGTGAAATGGCTGCTCCTGGCGCCGCACCACGTCCTGCTGACCGCCCTGGCCCTCGGCTTCCTGCTCGCCACCACCCTGGCGCTGCCGGCGCTGCTCGTCACCGGGCGCTACCCGCGCGTGCTGTTCGCCTTCACCACCGGCGCGCTCCGCTGGGCCTGGCGGGTGGTCTTCTACTCGTACGGGGCGCTGGCCACCGACCGCTACCCGCCCTTCAGCCTGGGGGCCGTGCCCGACTACCCGGCACGCCTCCACATCGACCGCCCGGAACACCTGCCCCGCGGGCCGGCGCTCCTGGTGTCACGGCTGCGGGCGCTCCCGCAACTCGTCGGGCTGGTGCTCTTCGGCCTGGCGTTCCGACTGGTGTGGTGGATCGGCGGGCTGTCGGCCTTGCTGGCGCTGGCCGCCGTGGTGGTACTGGTCCTCACCTCGCCCGCCGCCGTGCTGCTGTGGACCGGGCACTACCCGCGGCGCCAGTTCACCACCCTGCTCGCGTTCGACCGCTGGGTGCTCCAGGTCCTGGCCTACACGTTCTTCCTGACCGACGCCTGCCCGCCGCTCCGGCCGGAGACCACCGGTCGCCGCGCCGGCCGACTGCGGGACCGCCTCCGGCACGGGGCGCACCACGGTCCCACCCCAGCGGTCACCGCCCACTGAGCGGGCGGTGACGGTCCCATGAGCCGCGCGGTCAGCGGCCGATGAGCCGTGCGGCCACGCAGGGGTCCTCGTTGCGGTAGCCGAGGCGGGTGTAGAGCCGCTCGGCGGGGGCGTTGTCGGCCAACTGCCACAGGGTGCAGAAGCCGTAGCGGCGGACCGCGTACCGGGTCAGCCACGAGGTCAGGGCCGCGCCGAGCCCCTGGCCGCGCTCGGCCGCGTCGGTGGCGACCGACGCCATCAGCGGGGCGCCGTTGTCCCGCAGGCTGCTCAGGGCGCCGCAGGCCACCAGGTGCCCGGCCGCGCCGCGGATCCCGACCCAGAGGCTGACGTCGGCGGAGCCGGGCCCGGTCGAGTGGTCCGGGCTGTGCACGTTGAGGAAGGCGAGCAGCTCGTCGTGGTGCGTCTCGTCGAGCATGACCACCCGCTCCTCCGTCGGGTGGACCGGCGGCTCGTCGAGCGTCCACCGGAAGACCCAGGGGATCCGGTCGGTCACCGGCAGATGCCGGCCGAGCAGCTCTTCGACGCCCCGTGGGCCTGTGAACTCCCGTACGGTGTCGGGGAGTTGGTGGGCCGCGCGGAGGACGAGGCCGGCCGCGGCGGCCGGTTCGCCGACGCTCCACACATGGCCGCGCGGCTCGTCGAGCCACGCCACCGCACCGTCACCGGACCAGTTGATCCGACCGGCCGGTCGCGGCCGCGCGGCGCCGAAGCGCAGCAGCGCGGAGCCGGACTGCCGCTCCAGGCCCTGGGTGAACAGATCCGGGTTCCGGGGAAGAAGGGTCGTCGCCTGCATCGCTCTCTGGGAAGGAATCGCTCGGGGAAATGGGCAGGTGGGCGGGCCGGATGCGCGCAGGGCACGTGCCGGAGCCGTCGTTCTGGGATGGGGGATATCAAGAGATCCGGCGACCGCCGCCGCCCATGGCGAAACGCCCGGTCGACCGGAGGGGCCAACTGTCGCACACCGCCCCCGGCCCGGGGCAAATCTGCTCCCCGAAACCGCCTCGGGACCGCCCGGAACGCGCTCCCACCAGGCCGTTCGTGCCCGTTCACGGCCCGGTCCGACAGCGCCGAACGGTACCGGGTGAAGGGGCGAAGGTCCCAGGCGGGGAAGGACGACCGGCCCGGCCCGGTCCGGGGCGGGGCGGTCGGCCCCGATCCGGTACGAACCGCGGTCGTAGAACCGGCGGATGGCGGCGGGGCCCACCTCGGCCCCTAGGAGACAACCCCGAGACGCGACGGGGGCGCCCGTAGGGGTTGGTCCTCACCGGGCCCTGAGACAACGGGGGTTGGGAGTCGTCCGAGCGGTCGATGAACGGCCGGCGGGGTGCCGAGATGCTGGTGGGGACCGTTCGGAGGGGCGCGGTCGCCCCTCCGAGGAAGCAGAAGGGACGACCATCATGAACGCCCGGAGCCCGCGCCCCGCCGCGGTTCCCGCCGAAGCGCTGCGGGAACCGCGCAGCCGCAAGGCCCTGCACGGAATGAAGCTGCTGATCGGCGGCTACCTCGCGCTCAGCGTGCTCACCCTGGCGGCCCTCTTCGTGCTCCGCGGCGACGCGACCGTCGTCAACGAAGCGGTCTGGGTCCGGGTCGGCATCGTCGTCGCCAGCGCCCTGCTGTCGTTCACCTTCGTCGTCCGGGCGGCCCGCGGTTCCCGGGGCGCCTACCGCAGGCTGCGGATCGTCTCCGCGGTGATGGTGGTGGCGATAGCCGTCATCGTCGCGGTCCCCGGTCCGTTCCCGCTGTGGCTGAAGCTGGAGCAGGGCGTCTGCGGGCTCGCGCTGCTCGGCGTCCTCGTGGTCGCCAACGGCAGTCATCTTCGGGCCCTGTTCGCGGCCGAGTAGCCGCCCGCCGGCGGGGGAGCGGGTGGCACGGGTCGGCCCCGGCGGGTTCCACACCCGCCGGGGCCGTGGCGCGGCGGCTCAGGCCGACATCACCCGCTGTGCCTTTATCGACTGCAGCAGTCCGATCGCGACCCAGCCCGCGAACATCGACGATCCGCCGTAACTGACGAAGGGCAGTGGCAGCCCGGTGACCGGCATGATGCCGAGGTTCATCCCGATGTTCTCGAAGGCCTGGAAGGCCATCCAGCCCACGATGCCGGTGGCGACGACCGTGCCGTACAGGTCCGGGCACTGCCGCGCGATGCGGCAGGCCCGCCACAGCACCACCCCGATGAGGGCGATGATCAGGCTCGCGCCGATGAAGCCCAGTTCCTCACCGGCGACCGAGAAGACGAAGTCGGTCTGCTGCTCCGGCACGAACTGGCCGTTGGTCTGGGCCCCGCGGAAGAGCCCGGAGCCGGTGAGCCCGCCCGCACCGATCGCGATCCGCGCCTGGCTGGTGTTGTAGCCGACGCCCGAGGGGTCGAGCGCCGGATCGGCGAACGCGGCGAACCGGTTGATCTGGTACTGGTCCAGCAGGTGGAACTGCCAGACCGCCAGGCAGTCGACCACGCCGATCCCCAGCAGGCCCAGCACCCACCGCTTGGGCGCGCCCGCGGCCATCAGCATGCACAGCACGATCGCCGCGATGCCCAGCACCTGCCCGAGGTCCGGGGTGAGCATGATCAGCGCCGCCGGGACCCCGCCCAGGGCGAGGGCCCGGATGATGCCCCGTTGGTCCGGCTGGGAGAGATCGCCGGCGTCCACCCGCGAGGTGAGCGCCACCGCCATCGCGATGATGATCGCGACCTTGACGAACTCGGCGGGCTGGATGGACATTCCGCCGCCGATCACGATCCACCGCCGGGAGCCGTTGATGGTCGCCCCGACCGGCGTCAGCACCAGCGCCACCAGCAGCACCGTCACCACGTAGAGGATGGCCGCGGTGTCGCGCAGGCGGCGGTGGCCGTACCAGAGGGTCAGCGCCCCCAGGGCGAGGCCGATGCCGGTGTTGATGAGGTGCCGCAGCACGAAGAAGTACGGGTCGCCCTGGTTGAGTTCCATCCGGCCGCGGGTCGCGGAGAAGACCAGCAGCGCGCCGATCGCGGAGAGCGCGAACGCCGCGCCGAACAGCATCCAGTCGAGCCGGCGGACCAGGGATCCCCGGCCGAGGATTCTGCCCCAGACCGACTTGGCGCGGGTGGTCCCGCGCACGGGAAAGCTGATGGCGCTCAACCTTGGCCTCCTGTCCGGACGCAGCCACGACAGCCAGACACTACTCCGCTTATTTGCGCAACTACGAAAGCATGCGGTGTGTCGGTGCATTCGGCGGCGGGTGGCCGCGCGGTGCGCTCCTCGGGGCGGCGGGAAGCCGGGCTTAACAGGGGGTAAATCCCGGTAAATTCCGTGGTGTTGGGCGTCTCGCGACTACGGCGCGACCGTGGCGTGACCACGGGCCGGCTACGGTGCGACGTCCCGGCGGAAGAGGGCCGTCCAGAGGAACGGCTCCCCGAAGTGGGGGGATTCCGGCGGCTCGTCGCGCATCCGGCGGAGTTCGACCTCGGTCAGGTCGGCGAAGAGCGTGCGCAGCGACTCGGGGGTGTACGCGAGGCCGCCGCGCAGGCCGGACCCGCGGTAGAGGTCGGCGTCCGCGAGCTCGGAGCCCATCGCGCCGGCCGCGAAACAGCTCAGGCCGAAGTGGCCGCCGGGAGCCAGCGCCCGGTCCAGGAGGGCGAGATAGCTGATGCGGCGGTGCGGCGGCAGGTGGTGGAAGCAGCCGGAGTCGTAGATCAGGTCGTACGGGCCGACGAGTTCGCCGGCCGGGGTGCCGTCCGGGGCGGTGGGGTTGGCGAAGGCGTCCCCGCAGTGGAAGCGGACCGCGACGCCGGTCGTGCCGGCGCGCTCCCCGGCCCAGGCGAGGGCGGCCGGCGAGAGGTCCACGGCGTCCACCTCGAAGCCCGACGAGGCCAGATGCAGCGCATTGCGACCCGGTCCGCAGCCCAGGTCCAGGGCGCGGCCGCCGGTGAGCAATCCGCGGTCGAGGTACGAGACGAGGTTCTCGTCGGGCTTCGCCACGAAGAACGGCACCGAACGGTCGCGGTCCGCGTAGAAGCCGTCCCACCAGGAGGCGCCGCCCGCCGTCCAGCGATCCGCCTCCGGCGCGAACAGGCCGTCGAGCAGCCTGAGTACGTCCTCCACCGTCCGGATGTTGCGCTCCACCCGGTCCACCCGGTCCGTCCGGTCCCGGTCTGCCCGTCGCTCCGACCGGCCGTTCCGCCCCGACCCCTCGGACCCGTCCGCCGCGCCCATCCGCCCTCCCGATCCCGTGCCCGTGGCGGTGTCCGTCCTCATGCCCGAGCCCGTCCTCGTCCCGGCCCCGCCCGGTCGTTGCCGGTGACGATAGGGGAGGGCCGCGCGTACGCCCAGGTCGTCCCCGTGGCGTGCAACGGCCCACCGGCCGTCTGCCGGCCGGAGCCGTGGGCGCCGGCCACCCCCGTCCGCCGCCACCGGGCGCGCCGCCCGCACGTCCCGCCCCACCGCGTCACGGGCCCAATGCGGGCCGCGCCACGGGCACTTTCTGGGTGCGCGGCGGGAGGCGGTGGAAGCCTGCCGTCCGGTTGCGGCTCCCGGTGGTCACATCCCGGTCACCACCTCCACCGAGCCGATGTACTCCCGCGTCTCCTCGTCGGGCAGCCGCACCGCCTGCGCCCAGTAGTAGATGACAAGGCTGAACGCGGCGATCAGGGCGATGTCCCACCACAGGGGAAGGGCGTCGGTCGCGCCGCAGGAGACCCTGGACGCCGGGCCGGTGCTGCAGAAGCCGCCCTGCCAGGAGATCGCGCCCATGCCCAGCAGGTACACCGGCAGCCACTGCGCGTGCTTCCAGTCCAGGTGCGGGACCTTGGGGTTGAGGCGGAGCAGCGCCGAGCCGCCGAGCAGCAGATAGCCCAGGACGATCGCCACGCCCAGGCGCCACAGGGTGTCCCAACCCGCCCAATAGATGATCAGGTTGGCGACAATGAAGGCCACCGGGGCCCAGAAGAGGCCACCGGGCAGCCGGTAGGGGCGCGGCCGGTCCGGGTCCTGCTTGCGCAGGCAACCGAAGGCGAGCGGGGCGCCGGCGTACATCAGCACACTCGCGGAGGTCACGAAGCCCACCAGCTTCTGCCAGGTGGGGAACGGCAGGAAGACCACGAGCCCGATGACGAAGGCGACCAGCAGCCCGAACCACGGCACACCGCGCCGGGTGGTGCGTTCGAAGACGACCGGGACGTAGCCGTTGCGGGACAGCCCGTAGGAGATCCGGGAGGTGGCCGTCACATAGATCAGGCCGGTCCCGGACGGCGAGATGACCGCGTCGACGTAGAGCAGCGTGGCCAGCCAGCCCAGGCCGATGGTGGTGGCGAGGCCGGCGAACGGGCCGGCCTTGCCGCTGAACGAGAGGTCGGCCCAGCCGCCGTGCGCGAACGCGGTGTGCGGCAGCGCCCCGATGAACACCACCTGCAGCGCGACGTACACCAGCACGCCGATGAGGATCGAGCCGAGGACCGCGCGCGGGATGTCCCGGGCCGGATCGCGGCTCTCGCCCGCCAACTGGTCGGCCTGCTCGAAGCCGAGGAGGGCGAAGATGATGCCACTGGTGCTGATCGCGGAGAGCATGCCGCGGACGCCGAACGGCGCGAAGCCCTGGTAGCCGAAGTTGTCCTGGTGGAAGACGGCGGAGCCCATCACCACGATGGTGAGTACCGGAACGGCCAGCTTCCACCAGGTCGCCACGCTGTTGGTGTGGGCCAGCCAGCGGATGCCGAAGAAGTTGACGAGGACGAAGAACGCCATGAAGGCGACGGCGAGTCCGTAGCCGGCCGGGGTCAGATGGTTCTTGCCGGTCTGGACCCAAGGGGCGTGCACGCTGAGGTAGTTCAGCGACGCCATGACCTCGATCGGCGCCACGGTGACCGCTTGCAACCAGGAGAACCAGCCGAAGGACGCGCCGGCGGCGCTGCCGAACGCGTAGTGCGGGAAGCGCGCGGTGCCGCCCGCGACCGGGTACATGGCGCCCAGCTCGGCGTGGACGAACGCCAGGATGACGATGGCGACGGCCCCGATGCCCCAGGAGACCAGCGCCGCGGTGCCCGCCGCCTGCGCCGCGAACAGCGCCCCGAACAGCCATCCGGACCCGATGATCGACCCCTCCGAGGTCCAGATCAGCCCGATGAGCCCGATGTCGCGTCTCAGTCCCGGGTTCTTGGGGGCGGCCGGTGCGGTCGGCTTGTGCATCTCCATGGAGCGTGCCCTCGTTCTGCTGCGATGGGTGCGGCGGCTGACGGCGGGCCCGGTGACCTGTGCGGGCCTACGTACCTTTTGCCCCAATAGTTCAGGACGGGTGCGGGCAGAACGACACGCCGCGCCGGGGCGCCGGGGCCGTGTACCACGACGGCGTCAACTGCCGCGGGCGGCGCGCCGGGTGTGTCATATGCCGGTGGGGGCACGCGTCGGGAGCCGGGCCCGACGGTGCGTCACATGCCGTGCGAGGCGGGGGTGATGGAGTGCGGGCCGGGCGTGAGGGGGAGGGCGGGCGGGGCGGGGGAGCCGGCCGGGTGGTGGGTGTCGGTGCTGGGCGGTGCCACCTCCACGCCGGTCTCGTCGAGGTCGACCGCCCAGGCGATGCCGGCGATGCTGACGGTGAACGCGAGGGTCAGGCCGATCGCCCCGAACGGGATGCGCCGGTGCCACTTCCGCGGGCCGTCGCTGTCCTGCATGCCGGTGTCGCCCTCCCTCGCGTGGACCGCGGTGCGCGGGGCGGGTGCGCCCGACCGCCCGGCCCGGCGCGCGACACTTACGAGTGCGGGGCTCCGCGCCATGCGGCAGCGCCCCGTGTCACGCGCTGACCCCATCTTCCCTTGAAACGTGAGCAGTTGACCATCACCCGTAAGGGGACGCCGGCACCGGGTACCGTCGCCTCACGGCTTGACGGCGTGCAGCGCGTGCAGCCCTCGCGGCCCGACCTCGTCGTGCCGGACCTCCAGGCCGGCGGCCCGGCACCGGTCGGCCACCCAGCGCGCGGCCAGCCGCAGCCTCGGACAGCTGCTGGTGCGCAGCTCCCAGCCGGCCGCCGCGTGGGTGTGCAGCAGGTC
This sequence comes from Streptomyces sp. NPDC090442, assembly GCF_044769405.1. Lineage (NCBI taxonomy): Bacteria > Bacillati > Actinomycetota > Actinomycetes > Kitasatosporales > Streptomycetaceae > Streptomyces > Streptomyces sp. NPDC090442. The sequence continues at coordinate 36,321 of NZ_JBIVXW010000006.1, read as the reverse complement.
GTGGACCAGCACCGTGTCGCCGTCGACGTATTCGAGGAAGCACGTCAACAGGCGGTCGTCGGTGCTGCGGACTGGCAGGAACCGCTCGGTGCCGTGCAGTTCCGCCGTCAGATCGCGATAGGTCGCGACGAAGTGACCGTCCGGTCGGAGCGCGCGGGCCACGTCGCGGAGCAGCCCGCTGACGTCGTCCTCGGCGGGCAGGTGGGTCAGGGTGTCGCCCCTGCACAGCACGGCCGTCACCGACGCCGGGGGTATCGCCTCCGGGAGCGCGCCGCGGATGTCCCGGCACAGGGGGCGGATCGCGTCCGGGGCGCCGCCGGTACGGGCGTGGGCCGCGGTCAGCTCGGCGAGGAGGGGCTCGCTGGTGTCCACGGCGACGACCGGCGCGAAGCCGAGGCCGGTCAGCGCCAGGGTCTGGGTTCCGGGGCCGCAGCCGAGGTCGATGGCGAGGGTGGCGTTCGGGTCCGTGCCCGCGCGCACGCCCAGGTCCCAAAGGAGCGTCCGTTGGGGATGCGCCGAGGGCCGCCCGATAGGTCGGGGTGGCCTCCGTGTAGCGCTGCCGGCCGGCCTCGGTGATGCTGGCGGCGACCGCGCGTCCGTCACCGGGGGCGGCGGCCCGGTGGGCGAGCCCCCGGGTCTCCAGCCGGCCGACCAGGCGGGTCACCGTGCCGTCCTGCAGTCCGATCCGGTCGGCGAGTTCGCCCATCCACAGCGCGGGGCCGCTGTCCGGGCGGCTGAGCGCGCACAGTGCCCGGTACTCCGAGAGCGGCAGGCCGCGGCGGCGCTGCAACGTCTCGTCCAGGCGCTTCTCCACCCGGCCCAGCAACCGCACCGCCATGCACCAGCGCCGGTCCTCCGCGTCGCCGGCGGGCGCGGCGGCGACGCGGCCGTCGGGTATCGCCTCGCGTCGTCACTCGTGTCGCTGTTCGATCACGGACGTAACGTCACTGCTTGCTCAAGCAATCACCAGAGGTGAGGTGGTTGCCCTGCGAATCGCCCAGTTTCCTTACGGGGGCGTGGGCTTGGGGTGGGACGGCCGGGGCGGAGGGGTCCGCCGTGTCTGGTCCTGGAGCCCCAGGACGACCCCGCGTCCGGCGTATACGCGGTCCAGCGTGGGCCAGTCGACGTGGGCGAACTCCTGTGAACGGCCGGGGAATCCGGAGGGGTTGTGGACCACCACGTGGTCCGGGGTGACGCCGACGGCCAGAACCAGGTGGCCGCCCCGGTGCGGCGGTTCGGGGTCGGCGTCCCGGATGGCGGGGTGGACGGAGAGCAGCACCAGCCGGCCGGCGCCGATCAGGGCGGGGAGCTCCTCCCGGGGGAGCTCGGGGCGGGACTGCGCCAACAGGCCCCAGCGGCGCTCCACGTAGGAGGCGAACGGCGCGTAGACCAAGCCGTGCAGGCCGTCCTCGTGGCGCACGTAGGCGCCGGCGTCCAGGCATGCGGTGGCGAGGTCCATGGCGGTGGGGACCGGGTGTCGCCAGAAGGCGAGGGCCATCCGCAGGCAGGCCATCCCGCACAGCCGCCAGGACCACCAGGCGTATTCCTCGGGGCTGTTGGCCCCGTATTCCGGCCAGCGGGGGTCCGCGGCGGCCTGGACGGTGCCGGCGATGATCGCGGGGACGAGTTCCGGGGAGGCCCACTGGGAGTAGTAGGGGACGGGGTGGATGAGGGTGCGGGGAGTGGGATCGATGGGGCCAGTGGGGTGGGTGGCGTTGGTGGGCATGGTGCAGGGTATCGGCGCGGGAGTGGGGTGGTGGGGCTGGAGGGGGCGGGGCGCGCCCCCGCGCCGGGTCCGCGGCCGCCCGTGACCGCCCGTGGTCACGGGGTGCGCGGTGGCTCCCAGACCGAGGCGTCATGGGCGAAGTACACCCGGCGCGGGTCGAACGCGGCGAGCCGGTCGATCCAGGGGTAGTAGGCGGGGAGCGGCGGCGCCACGCCGTCGCGGGCCGCCCGGCGGGCCAGGTCGGCGCTGGCGTAGTGCGAGGCGAAGTCGTGTGCCTGGCCGGCCAGTACGACCGTGCCGTCGGGGCCGCGGAGGACCAGCGACTGGTGCCCGTCGGTGTGGCCGGGCGTCGGCACGACCCGGACGCCCGGCCAGATCTCGGCCTCACCGGCGACCTCCTCGTAGCGCGCCCCGGGGAAGTCGATCAGCTCGTCGATGGTGTAGTCGCCGCGGCGCGCGGTGGCCAGCTCCACCTCCTGCACCACGATGGGCTTTCCGGCCAGCAGCGGGTTGCCGCCGCAGTGGTCGAAGTGCAGATGGCAGTTGACGACGAGGGAGACCTCGGCGAGCGACGCGCCGACGGCGGTCAACGCGGCCTGGAGCGGGCGGCGTTGGGGGCGGTAGTGGGCCTCGGTCTCCGGGTCCGCGGCGCCGATGCCGGTGTCGAAGAGGAGCAGGCCCCGGTCGTGCTCCACCAGGTAGGCCAAAGCCGGCTCCACGCGGGGCTCCGGGCCGCCGGTCTCCACCGCCGGCCGGACGAAGTACCCCAGGTCTAGGCGATGTATCGCCAGGTGCGTCGAGGTCGTCTGCATGTCCCCATGATTCACCGGCCGTTCGGGCGCCGCAGGCCGTTTTCCGACCGCGGCCCGTCGGGCGCCCGCACCACCGGTCCCCTCCCCGGTGGTGCGGACCGGCGGGCTCAGGGTGCGCTTGGCGTCCGGCGCGTGGTGACGTTCATCCGGTTCCAGGTGTTCACCGTGAAGATCAGCGCGATCAACTGCGCCAGCTCCTCCTCCCCGAAGTGCCGTGCGGCCTCGTCGTACACCGCGTCCGGCACGCCCTCCGGGAGCCGGGTCACCGCCTCGGTGAGGGCCAGCGCGGCGCGCTCCTTCGCGGTGTAGAGGCTGGCGTCGTGCCAGGCGGTGAGCTGGTCGATCCGCTCCTCGCGCTCGCCGGCCCGGCGGGCGTCGCCGACGTGGTAATCGATGCAGTACGCGCACCCGTTGACCTGTGAGGCGCGGATCTGCACCAGTTCGAGCAGCGCCGGGTCCAGGCCCTCGCGGGCCGCGGTGTCCAGGGCGAGCACGGCCTTGAAGACCTTCGGGGCGACCCGGGGGAAGTCCATGCGCTGGGGTATCCGCACCGGCTGGGCTGCGTCAGCCGTCGCGGCCACCTCAGTCGTTCCCCCTGCCTGACGGGTCTGGTTTGTCTGTACTGTCTCGTTCGCGGTCATGTCGCCAACGTTAGGCGGCGATGAGCCCCACGGTATGGTGCATTTCCTTGGCGGATCGTTGGGGCAATGCGCGGGGGAGCGGGAGTGGGAACGGGGGGCGGTAGCGAGGGCGGTGACGGGCCGGTTGTGGGCATGGTGGAGCAGCCGCCCGCGGAGACCGTCACGCCCCTGGGCGCCGACCTCTACTTGGAGTTGAGCGGCCCCGGCTCCAAACGGGACCGGCTGATGCGCGCGCTGCGCGAGGCGATCGGTTCCGGCCGGCTGGCGCCAGGCACCCGACTGCCCCCGTACCGCAGCCTCGCCAAGGACCTCGCCGTCGCCCCGAACACCGTCGGCGCCGCCTACGGCGAACTCGTCGCCGAGGGCTGGCTGACCGCACGGCAGGGCTCCGGCACCCGGGTGGCCCGCCGCGGCACCCCGCTCCCGCCGCAGCGCACCCACCGCACCGCGCCGCCGCCCCGGCGCCCGACCCACGACCTGGCCCCCACCTCCCCGGACGCCGCGGAATTCCCCCGCGCCGCCTGGTTGGCCGCCACCCGTCGTGCCCTGGCCGCCGCCCCCAACGACGCCTTCGGCGTGGGCGATCCGCACGGTCGGCTCGAACTGCGCACCCAGCTCACCGAGTACCTCGCCCGCGCCCGGGGCGTGCACACCGCGCCCCACCGGATCGTCATCTGCACCGGGGTGGCCCAGGCGCTGTCCCTGCTCGGGTCGGTGCTGCGCGGCCCGGTGGCCGTCGAGTCCTACGGCCTGGACTTCCACCGCTCGCTGCTCACCGCCGCCGGCCGGGACCTGGTTCCCCTCCCGGTCGACGACCACGGGGCCGAGGTCTCCGCACTGCCCGCAACCGGCGCGGCCGCCGTACTCCTCACCCCGGCCCACCAGTTCCCCATCGGTGGCCCGCTCCACCCCGAGCGCCGCGCCGCCGTCGTCGACTGGGCGCGCACCACCGGCGGACTGGTGCTGGAGGACGACTACGACGGCGAGTACCGCTACGACCGCGAGCCGGTCGGCGCCCTCCAGGGACTCGACCCAGACCGGGTGGTCTACCTCGGCTCGCTCAGCAAGAGCCTGTCCCCCGCGCTCCGGCTCGGCTGGATGGTGGTGCCCGACCACCTCGTCGACGCCCTCCTCGCCGCCAAGGGCCCGCGCGAACTGTGGTGCGGCGCCCTGGAGCAACTCACCTTCGCCGACTTCCTCGCCAGCGGCGGCTACGACCGACACCTCCGCCGCACCCGCCAGATATACCGGCGCCGTCGCGACCAACTGGTCGCCACTCTCGCCGCACACGCCCCGCACGTCACGGTCACCGGCATCGCGGCCGGACTGCACGCCGTCCTCGAACTCCCGCCCGGCACCGAGCCGGAGACCCTCCGGGCCGCCGCCCGCCTGGGCCTGGCCGTCAACGGCCTCGCCCCCTACCGTCACCCCGACGGCCCGCTGCCCGCCCGGGACGGCCTGGTCCTCGGCTACGGGACCCCGCCGGAGCACGCCTTCGCCGGGGCGCTGGAGACCCTGTGCCTGGCCCTCCCGCCGGCGCCCGGGGCGGAGGGATGACCGCGCGGGCCCGCACGATGCGCCCGCGCCGGCACGCTCCCCCTCAGGCCCTCGCCGCTCACCCGTCAGGTCATCCCCACGCTCAGTACGTCGAGGCGGTGGGCCGCGGGGGCGACGATCGCCAACTCCGGCCGCCACACGGCGAGTACCTGCGCCGACGGCGTGAACAACGGGCCGGGCAGCGCGGTCGGGGAGTGCCACTCCCACGCGCTCACCAGCTCCGGCTCCGCCGCGTACGGCGTCCCCTCGTGGCGGGTGACGAGGGCCGCCATCGTGATGCGGTGCAGACCGTGGACGTCGTCGTGCAGCATCGTGAAGACCCGGACGTCGTCCGGCTCGGCGTGCAGCCCGGTCTCCTCGCGCAGTTCGCGGGCCGCGGCGGACCGTACGCCCTCGCCCGGGTCGACCTTGCCGCCGGGCAGTTCCCACGTCCCCGCCCGGTGCCGGCCGAGCAGCACCCGTCCGTCCGCATCCAGCACGATCACGCCGACCCCGAACGCGGCCTGCGCCTGCGGCGGTCGGTCACCGCGCTGCCGGCTGGTCACCGCGCCCGTGCCCATGCCCGTCCCGCTGTCCATCCCGTCCCTCTTTCGACTCCGTGAAGCGGCCCACCCCGGACCGGGCCGGGAACCGTCTTCCCCACCTTCGCGCATAACTGCTGGTCACCTCCACCGATCCGGCCGAACTCGGTCGGCGACCGCCGCCTCGCCGCCGCGGAACGGGGCGTCGTCCGCGGCTCATTGGGGGCGGGGTGGGGCTGGGGCCCCGGCCGTGTTCGGTCCGGGGCCTGTCTGTGCCGAGCGTGGCGGCGGGCGCGGACCGTTTCGTTCGGCTGGCTGTCCCGACAGCGGCCAGGTCGGGCCAGCACGTCCGACGATCGCGCCCGGCCGTCCGGCTACCGCAGCCAGATCCGGCGATCATGTCCGGAAATCGCCTGCGGGGGGGGGCGGACGCGATGGCTGCCGGCCGGCCGCGGGTCGGCCGTTCGGCTGAGCCGTTGCGGGCCGTCGCTTCCGTAACCTGCCGGAGTGGAACCTCACGCACCCCTTCCGCGCCGCGCCCGGTGGACGGCCACCGGCGCGCTGTCCCTGCTGCTCGTCCTGTTCTGGCTCGCCGACTGGGCGAGCGTCCAGCCGCTGACCGGATACCCGCACACCGTCGCGGACTTCGTCCCGCTCGCCACCGCGCCGTTCTTCGCGGCGCTGTTGCTGGTGCCCCACCGGCGGCTGACGGTGCCGCGCCGCGCCGCGCTCGCGGCGGCCGGCTCGTGGGCGGTGACCCTCGCGCTCGTCGCCCTGCCCACCCGGAGCGCGGCCGGGACGTGGGGCCTGCCGGAGTCCGTGGCGCTGTTGGGCATCCTCCTGGTCACCGCCCGGCGGGCCGAACCGCCGCGCGCGGCCGTCGTCCTGTGCGTCGCGCTCGGCACCGCCGTCGTCGGGGGCCCGCTGCGGATGCGGTACTACGGGGACCTCGTCAACTACGCCTTCGTCCTCACTCTCGCCGTCGGCGCCGTGCTCGGCCTGGGTGTCTACCTGCGCGCCCTGGACGCCCGCCGGGCCCGCGCCGTCGCCGCCGTCCGCCAGGGCGAACGGCTGGAACTCGCCCGCGATCTGCACGACTTCGTGGCCCACCACGTGACCGGCATCGTCGTCCAGGCCCAGGCCGCCCGGACGATCCGTGCCACCGCCCCCGAGCAGGTCGACGCGATGCTGTGCGGCATCGAGCGGGCGGGGCTGGAGACGCTGGACTCGATGCGCCGCCTGGTGCGGGTACTGCGCGAGGACGAGGGCCGCGGGGTGCGCCCCGGCGAGCTGTACGCCACGCTCGCCGAACTGGCCGCCGACTTCTCGCGGCGCGGCGGCCCGGACGTCACGGTCCGGATCGCCGCCGACGCCCGCCGCGCCCGCCTCGCCCCCGAGGTCGAGACCTCCGTCCAGCGCGCGGTGCAGGAGGCGCTGACCAACGTGCGCCGGCACGCGCCCGGGGCGACGACGGTCGCCATTCGCGCCGCCCTCCCAAGCCCGCAGTCGCAGTTGACCGTTGAGGTGCGCAACGGCCCGTCGGGCGAGCGGGGCGCCACCGCGCCCGCCGGCGGCCGCGGCGGCTTCGGGCTGGTCGGGCTGCGCGAGCGCGCCGAGGCGGTGGGCGGTGCGCTGACCGCCGGGCCGACGCCGGAGGGCGGCTGGCAGCTCACCGCGTCGTTCCCCGTACTGGGCCAGGGGCCCGCCGGGGGGACGGGCGCCGGCGACAGCCCGGACACCGGTGATGCCTCCGCTACCGGTGACGCCCCCGACGCCGGTGACGGGCCGGACGCCGGCGGTAGCGTGACACGATCGGAGCCGTGAGCGCTTCCCCCACCTCCCCGCCCGAGCCGGAGCCTGCGCACCGGGCCCGCGCGACCCGCGTCCTCATCGCCGACGACCAGGAGATGGTCCGCACCGGCTTCCAACTGATCCTCGACGCCCAACCGGACATCGAGGTCATCGCCGAGGTCGCCGACGGCGCGGCCTGTGTGGAGGTCGCCCGGCGGCTGCGGCCCGACGTCTGCCTGGTGGACATCCGGATGCCCAAGCTGGACGGCCTGGACGTCACCCGGGCCCTCGCCGGACCGGACGCCGTCGACCCCCTGCGGGTCGTGGTGGTGACCACCTTCGACCAGGACGACTACGTCTACGGCGCCCTCCAGGGCGGCGCCTGCGGCTTCCTCCTCAAGGACGCCGGCCCCGGCCTCCTGGTGGAGGCCGTCCGGGCCGCCGCCCGCGGCGACGCGCTGGTCTCCCCGTCGGTGACGGTACGGCTCCTGGAACGGCTGGGGCCGCACCCCGGCACCGCCGCCGGCGCCACGGACGACGCCGGGCGCCTCCACCGGCCCCAAGGGTCCGAAGGGTTCCAAGGGCCGCTCACCGAACGGGAGATGGACGTCGCCCGGCTGGTGGCGCGGGGACGCACCAACCAGGAGATCTGCCAGGAGCTCTATGTCTCCCTCGGCACCGTGAAGACGCACCTCGGCAGCATCCAGACCAAGCTGGGCGTCCGCAACCGGGTCGAGATCGCCGCCTGGGCCTGGGAAACGGGCGCGGTGCGGTCCCGCTGACCGCCTCGGCCGATCGGCCGAGGGCCGCGGGGCAGCTCTGGCCGAACGGCAGAGGCCCGGGACACCCCCGCCGACCGACCGTGGGGGCATGCAGCAGTCCACCACCGCAACGCCGCCCGCACCGGCCCGGACGCCGACGCCCGGCGCGCACCGCATCCGCGCCCTCGACGCCCTCCGCGGCTTCGCGCTGTGCGGCATCCTCCTGGTCAACATCCCGCAGATCACCGACATGCTCTTCGGGCCGCGGCCCGGCGTCCTGCACCCGGTCCGCGCGTTCCTGGACCTCACCGTCCAGGAACGCTTCTTCCCGATCTTCTCCTTCCTCTTCGGGATCAGCTTCGCGCTCTTCCTCGACGGCGCCGCCCGCCGCTCGGACCGGCCGCGACTGCTCCTCGTACGGCGCCTGGTCGCCCTCGGCCTCCTCGGGGCGGCGCACCAACTCCTCCACCCCGGCGAGGCGCTCACCCCGTACGCGGTCTTCGGGTTGCTCGTGCTGCTGCCCGCCACCTGGCTGCCCACCCCGGTCGTCCTGGTGGGCGGCGTCGGCCTCACCGTCGCCTCCGTGACGCTCGCCTCGGGCGGGCTCGTCACCATCCCGGGCCTGTTCCTGCTCGGCCTCGCGGTCGCCCGCCTCGGCGTCCCGCGCGCCCTGGACCACCGCACCGGGCGGCTCGCCGCGGTACTCGCGGTGGCCGCGCCCGTCGCGGCGGCCGCGGTCTGGTGGCAGCACGCCACCGACCCCGCCGATGCGCACGCCACCCGGATCGCCGCGGGCGCCGGCCTCCTGGCCGCCGTCGCCTACGCGGTCGCCCTGCTCCTGCTGCTGCGCACCCCGCTCGGCCCGGCGCTCTCCGCGGTCCTCGAACCGCTCGGCCGCATGGCGCTCACCAACTACCTGACCGCGACCCTCCTCGTCGTCGCGGCCGCACCGGTACTCGGCCTGCGCCACTCCCTCCACTGGGGCACCGCCATGGCGTTGGCACTGGCCATCCTCACCGTTCAGGCGCTGGCGAGCCGTTGGTGGCTGGCCCGCTTCCGCTACGGCCCGGCGGAGTGGTGCCTGCGCTGCGTCACCTGGTGGGAACGCGTCCCCAACCGCCGCTGATCTCAAGGACGTTGCCCGTCGACGCGACGCGACGCGACGCGACGCGGCACGGCACGGCACGGCGTGGCTGCGGCAGGCGACGACCTGCCGCAGCCGTGCGGGGCCCCAACGTTCCCGACGCTGCCGGAGTCTCCCGCGCTCCCGGTGCAACCAGCGGGCGGGGGCATGTCCCCGTAACGACGACGCGCTCCCACCGTCTTCCGGGACCGCAGCGGACGGTACCGGGCTCCCCCGGAACATCGGGGGAGCCCCGGAACTCTGGTGCCGCCATCCGCCGACCATCACCACCCACCACACGGGTCTCGTTGGCCCCTGCCTCACCCTGCGCCCGCTTCTTATACTCGCCCGGCTCCTGACCGGGCGCCGGATGCCGAAGGTCTGCACAAAGGAGTGAAGGCCGGACTGCGGAATCGTTTCGGCGGGTGAGGCTCTCTGCGTGTTGACCAAAGCCTGGTGGCGCCGCGCAGCCACGACAACAGCCCTGATCACCGCAGCAGTTCTCCCGGCCGCCTCCTCCACCGCCATAGCCGACCCCGCCCCGCCTCCCGCCCCGGCGCAGGAGGCACGGCCCGCCGGCACGACGTTCGTCGAGCCGCACAGCGGGCTTCCAAAGCCGCCGGCCGTCGGCGTGGTGCGGACCGAACTCGCCGGTCTGCACGTCGCGACACCGCACTCGATGAACGGCTACAGCCGCGCGAAGTTCCCGCACTGGATCAAGCAGCACGGGGAGTGCGACACCCGCGAGGTGGTCCTCGCCCGGGACGGCGAGAACGTCCAGCAGGACGAGAAGTGCCGGGCCATCGCCGGGACGTGGTTCAGCGAGTACGACGCGAAGGTCTTCCACGTCTCCGGTCAGCTCGACATCGACCACATCGTGCCGCTGGCCAACGCCTGGCGTTCCGGTGCCGACGACTGGACCACCCCCGAGCGCCGGGCGTTCGCCAACGACCTCGTGCACTCCCAACTGATCGCCGTGTCGGCCAGCTCCAACCGGCAGAAGGGGGACCAGTCCCCGGACCAGTGGGCCCCGCCGCGGCACGCCTACTGGTGCACCTACGCCCGCGCCTGGACCGACGTCAAACACCTCTACCACCTGAACGTCACCGAGCCGGAGAAGGCGAAACTCGGCGAGATGCTGGACACCTGCGAGCGGTGACCACCCCCGATCGCGACCGGCTCACCGACCGGGTCACGGCCGGTCCCGGCGGTGCGATGACGGTTCAGGTCGGCGTCATCACCGGCGACCTGACCGTCACCACCACCGACCTGGGTGACGGCACGGCCGCCGTCGTCATCCACTACACCGGCGCCGAGGACCGCTACGACCTCGAAGGCGGTCCGGTACGCATCCCGCCGACGGGCATCGCCGCGCTCCACCGGGCGGTGCTCGACGCCGTGCGCACCGAGGGTGCCGCGTATGTGCCCGGCGCCGCGCCCTAGTCCCCTGTCCGCTAAGGGAGTTCGGCCGCTCGGCCGTGCGCCCGCGTCCGGCGCCGCTCCGACCGGGGCGGCGCCGAAACTTTTCCCGTCCGCTGCCCTGGGCGGGCCCTCCTCCGGCGCCCTCCGCGGATGTGCTGCGTAAGTTCTCCACGTCCTCAGGGATACCAGCGGCCACTGACAACGCCCCCTCCTTCGCACCCGCGAAGAAGATCGATCGAGGGGGAGTTGGCGGGGGAGGTGGAGGGAGAGGAGATGAAGGGGCCGCCTCCCCTTGCCGTCAGGCCGGGAAGTTGCGGACGTACCGTTTCTGCCAGGGGGTTTCCACCGCGTGCCGATCGTAGTGGCGGCGGACGAACCCCACCGCGTCCGCGGCCGGGACGCCGTCCAGGACGGCCAGGCAGGCCAGGGCCGTGCCGGTGCGGCCGCGGCCGCCGCCGCAGGCGAGTTCGACGCGTTCCTCCGCCGCCCGTTCCCATGCCGCGGCCAGTGCCTGGTGGGCCTCCTCGCGGTTGCTCGGCAGGCGGAAGTCGGGCCAGCGCAACCACATGGATTCCCAGGGGACTTCGGGTGGCTGTCGGCCCAGGAGGTAGACGCCGTAGGTCGGTTGGGGGCCGTCGGGGAGCGGGTGGCGCAGGCCGCGGCCGCGGATCAGGCGACCGGAGGGCAGCCGCAGGACCCCGGGAGAGGTGGCGTTCCAGGTTTCCGGCATCCGCTCACCCTAGGTCGGGAGAGGGGGAGTTGGTGGGGAGTGGGGGCATCGCGGCGGGCACCGGATCGGAGGGCGCATGCCGGGGCGCGTTGCGGGACGCACGGGATTCGCAACTGGGAAGATATCGGCAATCGCAATCGTGCCATTAACCGACCGTAGCGTTGGTGGATGACTTCTGTGACGATGTACGGTCCCGGAACACGAGGGTGGCCCTGGCAAGGCGGGAACCGGAGCCAGGGCCACTCATGCGCATCTCGTCTCGATCGAGGAGGAATCGATGCCCCCTGACCGAACATTCCACTGGAACCTGAAGGAGCCCCAGTTGAAGCGATACGAAGCTAACATCCCTCGCAGGGGCCCGGTTGAAACCGGAAACCGGCGTGACTTCCCGGTCAACGCCCGTGTTGACGCCCCGTTCCGGGCCCGGTTCGCCATCCGGTGCGATGTGCAACTCGCCGTTCCGCTGGGCGCGTTCCTCGCGATTCCGTACCTGGGAAACGTCCTGGTGCACGGTGCCGACGCCCGCTGGCTGCCCGCCGTCGCGCTGCTCGCACTGGCCGGCGTCGGTCGGCCCCGGCTCCGCCACCAGCACCGACGCGCCGGCTGACGGGGCGCGGCGGGGAGCTGCCCGTTCTCGGGATGACGCGCTCGGACGGTGGTCCGAGACCTGGGTCCGCCGTGGTGCCGGAGCCCTTCCGGCGCCGCGGCGGACCACCCGGCCCGGTGCCGGGGTCGTGCCGCGATGCCGAACGGCCGCGGGGTCCGGCCCCGATGCCGGCCCGGTAGACCGCACATCGCCCATTTCCGCGGCGAGTTCACGGTGGCAACTGCCCCCAGAAGGATTACAGCTCATGTCTCCTAAGGATTCCGGACCGGTCCCCTGTGCGAGGGCCGGTTGCCCCAATGAAGTGGAGAGCGGGTCCGGTCCTGGCCGGCGCCGGAAGTACTGCAGCGACGCCTGCGGCCGGGCCTTCCGCAAGATCCGCAGTTCCCGGCGGACGCCGGACATCAGGGCCCACGACGAGGAGGCCCTCCAGGTCGCCGACGACATGGCCTGCCGGATCGCCGTCCTCCGGACCCAGATACGCGACGGTGACGCACTGGCCGGTCTCCGGCAGGTCGTTGACCTCAACAGCGACCTGGAGTGCGTCACCGCCGCCGTGGTGCAGCAGGCCCGGGACCGAGGCCACCGGGGCGCGGTCATCGCCGAGGCGTTGCACGTAGGGGTGGACAAGATCGGGCGGACGTACACCCGGGAGCGGATCAGCCGGAAGCTGACCCAGCGGCGCGAGCGGCGGGCGGCGCTGCTCGCCGCCACCCCGGCGGTCCCGCCGCTGACGGTCCGGTCGGACCCGCTGGCCGCCGCCCGCCCCGACCCGCCGATGCCCGTCTCCCGTACGGATGTCGAGCGGCGTCGGCCCACCGCCGTGCGTCCGGGCCCGCACCGCCGCGGCTGCCCGGAGGGCGAGAGCGCCGGCGAAGGCGGAGGAAGAGCGGACCACGGAGTGGATCACGGAGCGGGGCACGGGATGGATCGAGGGAGGGGGCAGGGGGTGGCCGGAGTGGACGGCGGGGCGTCGGGTCAGGACCCGCACAGCGCGCTGGCCTCGGCGCTGTCCCACCTCCAGCGCGTCGGCGACAAGACCCTCCGGGCGCTGGCGGACGAGGCGCGGGTGAGCGCCTCCTACGTCTCCCGGATCCTCTCCGGCGAGCGCAGTCCCTCCTGGAAGGTCACCCGCCGGATGGCCCTCGCCTGCGGCGGTGACCCGGAGGCCATGCGCCCCCTCTGGGACGCGGCCAACGGGCGGCGCCCGGCCCGGGCCGGCAGTCTGCACGCCGCGCTGCGCGGGCTCTACCTCTCGGCGGCCTGCCCGGACCCCGTGCAGATCTGCACCTCCAGCGGAAACGTGCTGACGGAGGGGGAGTTCACCGGTCTGCTGTCCGGCTCCCTGGTGTCGGACTGGGAGACCGTCGGCACGGTCGTCGGCGCGCTGCACGGCCGCCCGGACGACATCCGTCCGCTCTGGGACCACGCGCGGCTCGCCCAACTCGCCCCGGTCACCTGCGGGTTGGTGCCGGAACGGCACACCCCGCGCGCCGAGGCGTTCGGATGACGCCGGCCCCCACCCGCGTGCCGGCCCAGAAGGCGGCCCGGCGCGCGGCGCCCGCGGCCCCGCCGGCGGTCGCCCTGCCGCCCGCCTTCGAGGCGTTCTACGCCCTGCACTGCGCGCGCTACCTCGGCTACGCCCTGGCCCATGCCGGGGAGCCGGCCGCCTCCCGGATGGTGGGCGAGGCGATGGGTGAGGTCGCCATCCGGTGGGCCGACATCGTCCGCCGACCCAACCCGGCGACCTGCGCCTGGCTGCTGGTGCGCACCCGCATCCGGCAGCGGCGCCGGTCCCCCGGCCCCGCCCCGGAGGGGGCGGCGTTGCGTAACCGGGACGACTCCGGGTTACGCCAACCCGCCCTGGAGTACGACGCGTTCGTCCTGCACGAGGTGCTCGGCTACTCGGTGGCGGAGGCGGCCGAGGTGATGGGGGAGGAGGTCAGCCGGGTCCGCTACGCCCTGGCGGCGGGGCGCGGTCGGGCCCGGCCGGGGAGCGTGGCGGGTCCGGCGGCGAGCGGTGCCCCGGTCGCCGTGCGCGGGGTCCCGTGCACCTGAACCGTGCGGTGGGGCCCCTGCGGCACGCCGTCCCGTGCGGCGTCGCGCCGCGGGTCAGCGGCAATCCGGGTGGCCCCAGCCGTTCGGTCCCTTGGCGACCTGGGTGCCGGCCTCGTAGGCGCCGCGGCAACCGCCGCACCGCCCGGCGTACTTGGCCTTGATGGTGGCGCCGCCCGTCCGCGCGCGGCGCGCGGGCCTGGCCGACTTCTTGGCGGCGCCCGGGCGCTCCATCGCCTCGGCGCGCGGGGCCGGGACGGTCGGGGTGCCGTGGGAGGTGCCGGCGGCCTGCTGGGACGTGGCGGAGTCGCTGGCGGCCTGGTCGGCGATGGCGTTCAGCGGGTCGCCGTCCACCTGGTGCGCCGGGACGTACCGGAACTCGACCGGGCGGCCGTCCAGCAGTGCGTCGATCCGCATCACCAGCTCCCGGTTGGCGACCGGCTTCTTGGCCGCGGTCAGCCAGCCGTTCCGCTTCCAGCCGGCGATCCACTTGGTCACCGCGTTCATCGCGTACTGGGAGTCCATCCGGACCTCCAGCGGCCGTGCCGGGTCGGTGGCCTCCAGCAGCTCGGCCAGGGCCGTCAGCTCGGCGACGTTGTTGGTCGTCGAGCCCAGCGGGCCGGCCTCCCAGCGGGTGGGGTGCTCCTCGGCGTCGGCGGTGACCCACGCCCAGGCGGCGGGTCCCGGGTTTCCTTTGCTGGCCCCGTCACAGGCAGCGATGATGCGATCGGACATCCTCCGATCATGCCATCTCGGGGCCGGTCGCCCCGCATGCGCGGATCGGGGTGACGGTGCGGGCACGGAGTGTGGCCGCGCGTCCTGGCCGGTGGCGTCGGCTCACCGCGACCGCGCATGGATCGTCCACGGCGCCGACCGGAGCAGTCGCCTCCGGACCGACGAGCCCCAGGAGCGGCAGGGCAACACCGGTCCCGTCCGGGGGAGTTCGGGCTCCTGGCCCGGTGTTCAGGCCACGGAGCCCTCGGTCCAGGCGCGGGCCAGGACGGTGTCCACCGTCTCCGGTACGGTCTGGCGCGAGGTGTCCAGCCACAGGCCCAGGTTGCGGGGGGTCTCCGTCCGGATCAGGGCGTCCAGGTCGCGGACGGACCAGTCCGGTCCGTAGGCGGTCTTGGGGCGGCCGGCCTCGCGCGCCGCGACCGCCTCCGGGGTGGGCAGCAGGGCGACGACGGCGAGCGGGCGGGTCGAGATGTCGGAGGTCATCCGGGCCAGGTGCTCGCCGAGGAGGATGTCCTGGACGATGACGGTGAAGCCGGCCCGGGCGTACTCGTCGGCGCAGAGGGCCGTCAGCCGGTGCCGCAGCCGGAGTTGGGCGTGGGCCTCCTCGCCCGCGTCCGGGGCCATGCCGACCTGGCCGCGGACGATGTTCCGCCGGAAGCCGTCACCGCGCAGGTGCACCGCCTTGGGCAGCCGCTCGGCGAGGGCCTGGGCGACGGTGGACTTGCCGGCGGCCTGGATGCCGGTGATCACCACAACTCCGGGCGCCAGCCAGGGGCCTTGGGGTGCGAGGCGGGCGGCGGGGGTGTCGGGGACGTTCGCGGTCATGGAGTCCATGGTGGCGGCCGCGGTCCTCCTGCGCCTCCGGTTTTCCGCCACCGTGAGCGCGCGCGACCGGCCGGACCCCTGATGCCCGGGTCCCAACTGTCCCTCCCGTTACCCCGCTCCGTATGCTCCTGTTACCAGGTCCGGAGGCTGACCGCCTTCGAAGGGAGGACGGCGGACATGACGACCACCTACTACCAGGACCGCTGGATCACCTGTGCCCAGGACGGGCTGCGGATCCGCGGCTACTACTTCCCGTGGGGGACCAAGACCGTCCCGTACACCGCGATCCGCTCGGTGCGCCGGGTGGAGATGGGGATGCTGACCGGCCAGGGCCGCATCTGGGGCACCGGCCACCCGCGGTACTGGGCGAGCCTGGACCCGGGGCGGATGTCCAAGTCCACCGCGCTGATCCTCGATCTCGGCCGCTACGTCCGGCCGTTTCTCACCCCCGACGACCCGGACGCGGTGGAGGCGGTCCTGCGCGATCGGATGCCGTCGGGGGCGACGGAGGGTGCGGGCGACCCGCAGTAGTCGTGCCGGGCCGGCGTGTTCAGGTGGTGGCGGTCGGCTGCTGTGCGCGGGCCAGTTCGCGGCGCAGGCGCATGAAGGGGCGGGGGCGGTTGAGGGCGAGCACGGCGGTGGTGCGGCCGTCGCGTTCGTAGCGGGCGAGGAAGCTGCGGTCGTCCGGGGAGCCCTCGACGATGCGGGGGACGTCGCCGGGCGCCCGGCTGCCGGCGAACTGGATGCGGACGCCGTACTGGTCGGACCAGAAGTAGGGGACGGTGCGGGGGGTGCGCACGGTGCGGCCGGCGAGGAGGTTGTGCACGGCGGTGCCGGCCTGTTCGGTGGCGCTGGTCCAGTGTTCGGCGCGGGCGCCGGCCACGTGGGCGACGTCGCCGGCGGCCACGACGGTGGGGATCGGCGTGACGCAGCCGGCGTCGCAGCGGACGCCGTCGCCGAGCGGCAGCCCGGAGCCTTCGAGCCAGTCGGTGTGCGGGCGGACGCCGATGCCGGTGACGACGACGTCGGCGGGCAGCAGCCGGCCGTCGGAGAGCTCCACGGCGGTGACCCGGCCGCCGTCGCCCCCGGCGTGCAACTGCCGGACGCCGGTGCCGGTGAGCAGCGCGACGCCGTGATCGCCGTGGAGACGGGAGCACAACTCGGCCATGGCGTGCCCCAGTTGGGGGACGAGGGGGAGTGGCGCGGCCTCCACGACGGTGACCCGGTGGCCGAGGGCGGAGCACGAGGCGGCGACCTCGGCGCCGATGAAGCCGCCGCCGACGACCACGACTTGGGCCGGGCCGCCGCGGGTCAGGTCGGCCCGCAGCGCCCGGGCGTCGTCGACGGTGCGCAGGGTGTGCGAGCCGACCGGTGCGGGGCCGGGGAGTCGGCGCGGGGTGGCGCCGGTGGCCAGCACCACGCCGTCGGTGGTGAGGGTGCGCCCGGTGTCGAGTCGGATGGTGCGCAGGCGGGTGTCCAGGCCGGTGGCGCGGGTGCCCAGGAGCCAGTCCGCGTCGAGTTCGGCGAGTTCCTCGGCGTCGGTGAGGGCGAGCGCGGGCAGCGCGGCCGGGTCCTGGTCGGGGTCGTCCGCGGTGGTGGGTGCGGTGAGGAACTCCTTGGAGAGCGGCGGGCGGTCGTAGGGGCGGTGGGGCTCCGCCCCGACGAGGGTCAACCGGCCGTCGTACCCCTGCGCGCGCAGCGCACGCGCGGCGTACAGCCCGGCCAGCGAGGCCCCGATGACGGTGACCGACTTCATGCGGCGGTGCCTTCTTCCTCGGCGGTGAGGTGGACGTAGACCATGCCGTTCTCGACGGAGACGGGGTGGGTGCGGACGGGGCGGCGGGCGGGCAGGCAGGTCGCGGCTCCGGTGCGGAGATCGAATGAAGCGGCGTGCAGCGGGCATTCGACCAGACACCCCTCCAGCCACCCGTCCGCGAGCGAGGCGTCTTGGTGGGTGCAGGTGTCGTCGATGGCGTACAGCTCTCCGTCGGCGTTGAACACGGCGATCGGAGGTGCGGTGTCGAGGCGAACGGACTCGCCGGCGGGCAGTTCAGCGAGGTGGCAGACGGGAATCACTGGGCCCCCCTGTTACTGTTCGGTACTCTTGAGTTTCGCAATCCGCACGACAAAGCGTTATGCGCAACAGAATCCAGTCGGAGACCTGGCCCGTCAAGCGGTCTCCGGGAAAGCCGGCCCGATCGGGCCGCTGGATGGTGGCGGCGAGCTGGGTGGTGACACGGATCTATGACGGAATCGGCCAAGGCGGAGGCGCGGGCGGAGAAGCGGCCGGCAGGCAGGTCGGAGTCGAAGCCGCACGACGCGGGGGCGGGCAAGCCGTCCAGAGGAGCGGCGAGCGCGGTGCAGTCGGTGGACCGGGCGGTCACGGTGCTGGAGATCCTGGCCAGACTCGGCGAGGCCGGAGTGACCGAGATCGCCGACGAGTTGGGCGTGCACAAGTCGACCGCGTTCCGACTGCTGGGCGTGCTGGAGCACCGCGGGCTGGTCGCCCAGGAACAGGAGCGCGGCAAGTACTACCTCGGCGCCGGGGTGTTGCGGCTGGCCGGGGCCGCCGCGGTGCGGCTGGACATCTCCCAGGAGGGCGCGGCCGTATGCCGCACGCTCGCCGACGAGTTGGGCGAGACGGTGAACATCGCCGTGCTGGAGAGCGATGCCGCGGTGAACATCATGCAGGCGCGCGGGCCGGCGTCGGTCACCGCGCAGAACTGGCTCGGCCGGCGCACGCCGCTGCACGCCACGTCCAGCGGCAAGGCGCTGCTGGCCTATCAGCCGCCGACGGTCCGGGAGGCCGTGCTGGCGCGGAAGTTGCCCCGGCTGACCGAGCGGACCGTGACCTCGCCGGTCGAGCTGCGCGATCAGTTGGCCGAGGTGGTGGAGCGGGGCTTCGCGGTGGCGGTGGAGGAGTTGGAGCTGGGACTGCGCGCGGTCGCCGCCCCGGTGCGGGCGCACGACGGCTCGGTCATCGGGGCGATCAGCGTGTCGGTCCCGGCGTACCGGCTGGACGAGCAGCGGCTGCCGGAGGTGGTCAAGCGCACCGTCGCCGCCGGTGAGGAGCTCTCCCGGCGGATGGGGTACGCCTGTTGAGGGGGAGCGGCGGTCCGGGCGGGGTGCCCGTTGACCGCCTGATGGGGCAACTGGGCCGCGGGGCCGGGTCGTTGATCCGGCCCCGCGGCCGTGTGCCCGGGCCGTGCGCCGGCGCTCCGCCGTGCGTCCGCTTGCGTAACCATCCCTTTACAAACCGCTAGCGCGCACCTCTTGACGCTACCGATACGCCGTTCCCAAGATGTCTCCCATCGCGCAACTAGTCGTGCAGTGCGCAACACTGAGGGGTAGGGCATGCCACACGAAGTCCATGCCGTCGTCGCGGCGAAAAAGGGCGCACCCGTCGGTCCGCAGACGATTCTGGTGCCGGATCCCGGCCCCGGAGAGGTGCTCGTCGACGTCCAGGCCAGCGGGGTCTGCCACACCGATCTGCACTACCGCGAGGGTGCCATCAACGACGGTTTCCCCTTTCTGCTCGGCCATGAGGCGGCCGGCATCGTCGAGGCCGTCGGCGACGGCGTCACCGACCTCGTGCCCGGCGACTACGTGGTGCTGGCCTGGCGGGCGCCGTGTGGCCAGTGCCGGTCCTGCCGGCGCGGCCGCCCCTGGTACTGCTTCGACTCCCGCAACGCCACCCAGCAGATGACGCTGTTGGACGGCACCCCGCTCAGCCCCGCCCTCGGCATCGGCGCGTTCGCCGAGAAGACGCTGGTCGCCGCCGGACAGGCGATCAAGGTGGACGCCTCGGCCCGCCCCGAGGCGGCCGGGCTGATCGGCTGCGGGGTGATGGCCGGTTACGGCGCCGCCGTGCACACCGGGGCGGTCGGCAGCGGCGACACGGTCGCCGTGATCGGCTGCGGCGGCGTCGGCAACGCCGCCATCGCCGGCGCCTCGATCGCCGGCGCCCGCCGGGTCATCGCCGTCGACATCGACGAGCGCAAACTCGACGGTGCCACCCGCTTCGGCGCCACCCACACCGTCAACTCCCGCCGCACCGACCCCGTCGAGGCGGTCCGCGAGCTGACCGGCGGCCACGGCGCGGACGTGGTCATCGACGCGGTCGGCCGCCCCGAGACCTACCGCCAGGGCTTCTACATGCGCGACCTGGCCGGCACCCTCGTCCAAGTCGGCGTCCCCGAACCGGACATGACCATCGACCTGCCGCTGATCGACCTGTTCTCCCGCGGCGGCGCGCTGAAGTCCTCCTGGTACGGCGACTGCCTGCCCAGCCGGGACTTCCCGGTCCTGATCGACCGCTACCTCAGCGGACGGCTCGACCTCGGCGGCTTCGTCACCGAGACCATCGGCCTGGACGGGGTGGAGGCCGCGTTCGACAAGATGCGGGACGGCCAGGTGCTGCGTTCGGTGGTGGTCCTGTGACCGCCCCGCTGCGCGACCGCGGCCGCGCCCGGGTCGTCATCATCGGCGCCGGCATCGTCGGCTGCTCGCTCGCCGACGAACTCACCGCCCGCGGCTGGCGGGAGGTCACCGTCCTCGACCAGGGGCCGCTGCCCGCGCCCGGCGGCTCCACCTCGCACGCCCCCGGCCTGGTCTTCCAGACCGGCCCCTCCAAGACCATGACCGAGTTCGCCGCCTACACCGTCCGGAAGCTCGGCTCCCTCGACGTCGACGGCCTGCCCTGCTTCCACCCCGTCGGCGGCCTGGAGATCGCCACCACCGAGGCCCGCTGGGCCGACCTCCACCGCAAGGCCGGCCTCGCCGCCTCCTGGGGCGTCCGCGGCGAACTCCTCGACGCCCAGCAGTGCAAGAAGCTCTGGCCGCTGCTCGACGAGGGCAGGGTCCTCGGCGGCCTGTACACCCCGGACGACGGCCTGGCCCGCGCGCTGCCCGCCTGCCGCGCCCAGATGGCCCGGGCCGAGGGCCGTGGCGCCCGCTTCCTCGGGCGGCACACCGTCACCGGCATCGAGCGGGCGGCCGGCGCCGTCACCGGCGTCGTCACCGACCACGGCGTCTTCCCCGCCGACCACGTGGTCTCCGCCGCCGGCTTCTGGGGACCGGTGATCGGCTCGCTCGCCGGCGTGGACGTGCCGCTGCTGCCGCTGGCCCACCAGTACGCCACCACCGCCCCACTGCCGGAACTCGCCGGCCTCAACGACCCCCGCGAGGAGGCCAGTCGGCCGATCCTCCGCTACCAGGACCGCGACCTCTACTTCCGCGAACACGTCGACCGGATCGGCATCGGCTCCTACGCCCACCGCCCCCTGCCCGTCGACCCGTTCACCGTCCCCGCCTACGACGACGCCCCGGTGATGCCGTCCTCGCTGCCCTTCACCGCCGAGGACTTCGCGCCCAGTTGGCGCGACAGCGTCGGGCTGCTGCCGGCCCTCGGCGGCTCCCGGGTCGCCGACGGCTTCAACGGGGTCTTCTCCTTCACACCCGACGGGATGCCGGTCCTCGGCGAGTCCCGCACCCTGCGCGGCTTCTGGCTCGCCGAGGCGGTCTGGGTCACCCACTCCGCCGGCGTCGCCAAGGCCGTCGCCGAGTGGATGAGCGACGGCCGCCCCGCCACCGACGTCCACGAATGCGACCTCACCCGCTTCGAGGACGCCCAGCGCTCACCCGCCTACATAGCGGAGCGCGGCGCCCAGAGCTTCGTCGAGGTCTACGACGTCATCCACCCCCTCCAGCCCCTGGAACAACCCCGCCCGCTGCGCACCAGCCCCTTCTACCCACGTCAACAGGAGCTCGGCGCCGCCTTCCTGGAGGCCGGCGGCTGGGAACGCCCCCACTGGTACGAGGCCAACGCCCCGCTCGCCGAGGGGCTCGACCTCCCCGAACGGGACGCCTGGGCCGCCCGCTACTGGTCGCCGATCGCCGCCGCCGAGGCCGCCGTCACCCGCGAGCGGGTCGCCCTCTACGACATGACGCCGCTGCGCCGCCTGGAGGTCAGTGGACCCGGCGCCCTGGACTTCCTCCAGCGCATGACCACCAACCAACTGGCCAAGAAACCCGGCGCGGTGACCTACACCCTGCTCCTCGACGAGACCGGCGGCATCCGCTCCGACCTCACCGTGGCCCGGCTCGCCCCCGACCACTTCCAACTCGGCGCCAACAGCCCCGCCGACCTCGACTGGCTGCTCCGGCACGCCCCCGGGGACGTCCATGTCCGCGACATCACCTCCGGCACCTGCTGCATCGGTGTCTGGGGCCCGCTCGCCCGCGCCCTCGTCCAGCCGCTGACCCGCGACGACTTCTCGCACGGGGCCTTCGGCTACTTCAGGGCCAAGCGGACCCATATCGGCCACGTCCCGGTCACCGCGCTGCGCCTGAGCTACGTCGGCGAGCTCGGCTGGGAGCTCTACACCACCGCCGACCTCGGGCTCCGGCTCTGGGACACGCTCTGGGCCGCCGGCCGGGAGCACGGCGTGATCGCCGCCGGCCGCAGCGCCTTCAACAGCCTCCGCCTGGAGAAGGGTTACCGCTCCTGGGGCCACGACATGACCACCGAACACGACCCCTACGAGGCCGGCCTCGGCTTCGCCGTCCGCCCCGCCAAGGGCGACTTCCTCGGCCGGGCCGCCCTGGAGGGCCGCAGCGAGGAGACGGCCACCCGCAAGCTCGCCTGCCTCACCCTCGACGACCCCACCGCCAACGTCCTCGGCAAGGAACCCGTCCTCCGCGACGGCGTCCCGGTCGGCTATGTCACCTCCGCCGCCTACGGCTACACCCTCGGCCGGTGCATCGCCTACGCCTGGCTGCCGGCGACCGCCGCGGTGCCCGGCACTGCCCTCCACCTCGACTACTTCGGGCAGCGGTTCGCCGCGACCGTCGCCCAAGAACCGCTCTTCGACCCGCAGATGACCCGCATCCGCCGCTAGGGCGCCTCTGACCGATGGGTCACGCCATCACCGCGCACCGCCCCGGACCGCCCCGCTCGTCCCTTCCCGCCGCTCCGTCGCCCCGGTCGCCCGAGGAGAGCAGCCATGACGACCTCGCCCGCCGAAACCCGCCCCACGCCCGCCCCGACCCCCGCCGCGCCCAGCCTGATCGCCACCCTCCCCGGCCGCGCCTACACCGACCCGGACCACTTCCGCCGCGAACAGGAGCTGATCTTCGAGCGGTTGTGGTTCTGCGCCGTCCGCGGCGCCGACCTCGCCCGGCCCGGCGCCTTCCGCACCGTGCAGGTCGGCCGGGAGAGCGTGCTGGTCACCCGCAACCGCGCCGGCGCGCTCCGCGCCTTCCTCAACATCTGCCGGCACCGCGGCGCCCGGCTGTGCACCGAGGAGTCCGGCCAGGTCCGCCGCAACCTCCAATGCCCGTACCACGCCTGGACCTACGACCTGGACGGCCGTCTGGTGGCCGCCCCCAACCTCCAGAAGATGCCGGACCTGGACCGCACCGAACGCGGCCTGGTCAGCGTCCCGGTGCGGGAATGGCTCGGCTACGCCTGGGTGTGCCTGGCCGACGAACCGCCGTCGTTCGAGGACACCGTGATCGGCGCGGCCGTCGAGCGGCTGGGCGAGATCGCCGCCCTGGACCGCTACCGCACCGAGAGCCTGGCCCTGGGCCGCCGCATCAGCTATGACGTGCGGGCCAACTGGAAGCTGATCGTCGAGAACTTCATGGAGTGCTACCACTGCGCCACCATCCACCCCGAACTCACCGAAGTGCTCCCGGAGTTCGCGGACGGCCTGGCCGCCCAGTACTACGTCGGGCACGGCGCCGAGTTCGCCGAGGAGGCCCGCGGCTTCACCGTGGACGGCAGCGCCGGCTTCGGCCGGCTGCCCGGCATCGACGACAGCCAGGACCGGCGCTACTACGCGGTGACCGTCCGCCCGCAGGTCTTCCTCAACCTCGTCCCCGACCACGTCATCCTGCACCGGATGTTCCCGCTCGCCGCCGACCGCACCCTGGTCGAGTGCGACTGGCTGTACCTCCCCGAGGTCGTGGAGTCCGGCGCCGACACCGCCAAGTCCGTCGAGCTGTTCCACCGCGTCAACACCCAGGACTTCGACGCCTGCGAACGCACCCAGCCGGCCATGGACTCCCGCGCCTACCGCGACGGCGGCGTGCTGGTACCCAGCGAGCACCACATCGGGGCCTTCCACGCCTGGGTCACCGCGCAGTTGGCGGGCGTGTCCGTTTGAGCGCGTCGAGGGCCGTCGGCCTCGCACCCCCTGCCTCAGCCGTGCACCTGGGCACCGTCCGGAGCAACGACTACCATCCCAAGCTCGCGCACCGGCGGCGTACGGAGGAGGACGGCCCTTGACTCCAACTCACGGCACGGACCCGGCACCCGAGGACGACACCGGCCTGGCCGAATTCGGCTACCGCCCCGAACTCAAGCGCACCCTCGGCAACTTCCACACCTTCGCCGCCGGTATCAGCTACATCTCCATCCTCACCGGCACCTTCCAGCTCTTCTACTTCGGATTCGGTCATGGCGGCCCGGCCTACTGGTGGTCCTGGCCGATGGTCTTCGTCGGCCAGTTGACGGTCGCGCTCTCCTTCGCCGAACTGGCCGCCCGCCACCCCGTCGCCGGCTCCGTCTACAACTGGGCCAAGAAGCTGGGCAATCCGCACGTCGGCTGGCTCGCCGGCTGGATGATGCTGGTCGCCTCCATCGTCTCGCTGGCCGCGGTCGCGCTCTCCTACCAACTGACGCTCCCGCAGATATCCCGCGCCTTCCAGTTCGTCGGCGACGGCACCGGCCCCTACGACACCGCGACCAACGCGGTGGTCCTGGCCACCGTGCTGATCCTCTTCACCACGTTGGTCAACGCCTTCGGCGTCAAGCTGATGGCCCGCATCAACACCGCCGGTGTCTTCGTCGAGTTGATCGCCACCGTCGTCCTGATCGTGCTGCTCGCGGTGCACGTCGTCCGCGGCCCCGGCGTGCTCCTCCAGACCCACCACACCGGTTCCGGCCAACACCTCGGCTATCTTGGCGCGTTCCTCACCGCCTCGCTGGCCTCCGCCTACGTCATGTACGGCTTCGACACCGCGGCCTCGCTCGGCGAGGAGTCCCTGGACCCCTCGCGCAACGCCCCGCGCGCCATCCTGCGCGCGCTGATCGCCTCGTTCCTGCTCGGCGGGCTGGTCCTGCTGCTCGCCCTGATGAGCGTCGGAAGCCTCGACGGCAAGGGGCTGACCACTGACGGCCTCCAGTACGTCGTGTTGAACGTCCTCGGCGACACCGTCGGCAAGGCGATGCTGTGGTGCGTGCTGATCGCCGTCACGGTCTGCGCGCTGGCCGTGCACACCGCCGCCATCCGGCTCACCTTCGCGATGGCCCGGGACACCAACCTCCCGTTCGCCGCCCGGCTCGCCAGGCTCAGCCCGCGCTTTCGCACCCCGGTCCTGCCCGCGGTGATCATCGGCGTGCTGTCGCTGGGCGTGCTGGTCCTCAACATCCGTCAGCCGCAGATCTTCTCGGTCGTCACCAGCCTCGGCATCATCATGATCTACACGGCGTATCTGCTGGTCACCGCGCCGATGCTGGTGGCCAGGGTGCGCGGCAGATGGCAGCCGGCCGGCGGCGGCCGGTTCAGCCTGGGCCGCTGGGGACTGCCGGTCAACGCCGTCGCCGTCCTCTGGGGCGCCGCCATGATCGTCAACCTGGCCTGGCCGCGCGACGCCGTCTACAACGCCGCCCCGCCGCACCACTGGTACCTGCGCTGGGGCGCGGTGCTCTTCGTCGGCCTGGTCGCGCTCGGCGGCTTCGCCTACTACTGGTGCGTCCAGCGCCACCGCACCGGCGTCCTCGCCGACCACGCCGCACCACCGTCCGACCCCGACGGCGACGACACCGGCACCCCGCTCACCGTCCCGGCGCACGACTGACCGGAGCGCCCGCGCCGTCCGTCGCTTGGGCCTGCCCGAGGGGCCGACCCCAGCGACGGACGGGGGCCGAACGGGCCGGCTACAGACGGCGGTTGTCCAGCACGGCCACCGCCCGCCGGACCCGCTCGGCCTCCGCCGGGTCCACCTCGCCGAGCAGCAGCCCGGGGGCGCCGCCCAGTCGCGCCCGGACCGTCCCGTCCGGGCCGATCAGCGCGCTGTGGCCCACCCCGGTGGGTGCCTTGGTGGGCGTCTCCGGGTCGGCGTCCTGGTCCGGCGCCGCCTGGCCAACCGCCGCCAGCCACACCGTCGCGTCCAGCGCCCTGGCCCGCACCAGCAGGTCCCACTGCTCCCGCTTGCCGGGGCCCGCGCCCCAGGACGCGGGCAGCAGCGACACCGTCGCCCCGGCGTCCGCGTGCGCCCGGAACAGCTCGGGGAACCGCAGGTCATAGCAGGTCGCCAGGCCCACCCGGACGCCGTCCACGTCGATCGTCACCACCCGGTCGCCCGGCGCCACGGTGTCCGACTCCCGGAACCCGAACGCGTCGTAGAGGTGGATCTTGTCGTAGGACGCCTCCACCCCGGGCCCGGTCGCCAGCAGGGTGTTGGCCACCCGGCCGTCCGGTGCCGGGGTGAACATCCCCGCCACCACCGTCACCCCGGTCTCCTCGGCCACCGACCGCACGCCCTCGGCCCACGGCCCGTCCAACGGCTCGGCCACCGGCCCCAGCGGCACCCCGAAGCGCACCATCGCGGCCTCCGGCAGCACCGCCAGTCGGGCCCCCTCGGCCGCGGCCCGGCGCACCAGCTCCGCGAGGTGTGCGAGGTTCTCCTTCGGCTCGGTCGAAGAGGTCATCTGGCACAGCGCGATACGCATCGGCACTCTCTCCCGTCGTCTCCGGTCCCACGACCCACAAAGAGATCGCGCGGGCCGCCCTGCCTTGGACGGTACGCCGTGCCGCGCCCGCACCACAGCTCCCCCTCGGGGACGCCGGCCGTCGCGCCGGTGCCTCGGCCTCGGACGACGCCCCGCCGGTCAGGCCCGGTCCGCGCCGGCGAGCTCCTCCGGGCGCAGCAGCGCGGCGAGCCGGTCGGCGGGCAACAGCCCTCGCTCCAGGACCAGTTCGGCGACCCCGCGCCCGGTGGCCAGGGCCTCCTTGGCGATCGCGGTCGCCGCGGTGTAGCCGATGTGCGGGTTGAGGGCGGTGACCAGGCCGATGGAGTTCTGCACGCTCTCCCGGAGGGTCTCGGTGTTGGCGGTGATGCCGTTGACGCAGCGTTCGGCGAGGGTGCGGCAGGCCGCCCCGAGGTGGGTGATGCTCTCCGACAGCGCGTGCAGGATGACCGGTTCGAAGGCGTTGAGCTGGAGCTGCCCGGCCTCGGCGGCCATGGTGATGGTGACGTCGTTGCCGATCACCTCGAAGGCGACCTGGTTGACCACCTCCGGGATCACCGGGTTGACCTTGCCCGGCATGATGCTGGAACCGGCCTGCACCGGCGGCAGGTTGATCTCCGCGAGTCCGGCGCGCGGACCGGAGGAGAGCAGCCGCAGGTCGTTGCAGCTCTTGGAGAGCTTGACCGCGATCCGCTTGAGGACGCCGGAGAGGTGGACGAAGGCCCCGCAGTCCTGGGTGGCCTCCACCAGGTTGGCCGCGGTCACCAACGGCAGCCCGGTGATCTCCGCCAGATGGCGCCGGACCGACTCGGCATAGCCCTTCGGGGCGTTGAGACCGGTGCCGATGGCGGTGGCGCCGAGGTTGATCTCGTGGATCAGGGTCACCGCCTCGGCCAGCCGGCCCTGGTCCTCCTCCAACATCACCGCATACGCCGAGAACTCCTGGCCCAGCGTCATCGGCACCGCGTCCTGGAGCTGGGTGCGGCCCATCTTGAGGACGTCCCGGAACTCCTCGGCCTTGGCCGCGAACGCCTCCCGCAGCACGGTCATCGACGCCAGCAGCTCGCGGACCGCGATCACGGTGGCGACCTTCACCGCGGTGGGATAGGCGTCGTTGGTCGACTGGCTGAGGTTGACGTGCTCGTTGGGGTGCAGCGGGGCGTAGTCGCCCTTGGCGTGGCCGAGCAGCTCCAGCGCCCGGTTGGCGATCACCTCGTTGGCGTTCATGTTGGTGGAGGTGCCGGCGCCGCCCTGGATGACGTCGACGACGAACTGGTCGTGCAGGTGGCCGTCCCGGATCTCCCGGCAGGCGGCGGCGATCGCGTCGGCCTTCTCCGGGGCGAGCAGGCCGAGTTCGGCGTTGGCGCGGGCCGCGGCCTCCTTGACGGCGGCGAGCGCGTCGATCAGGTGCGGGTAGCCGGAGATCGCGGTGCCGGTGATGGGGAAGTTCTCGACGGCGCGCAGGGTGTGCACGCCCCAGTAGGCGTCCGCGGGTATCTCGCGCTCGCCGAGCAGATCGTGTTCGCGGCGGTGGCCGGAGGTCATGACGGGGTCCTTCGTGGGGTGGGAGGCGGTACGGGGGAGCGCGGCGCGGGTCAGGCCGCCGCGGAGCGGGGGAGGAGGCGGTCGTCGCGCAGTGGGGCGACCGGTTGCACGGCGCCGACCGCCGAACCGCCGCCCAGGACGGGGTGGGTGGCGAACGGGGCGAGTACCTCGGGGTCGATGCCGCAGTGGGCCAGCGCCGCGGCGGTGACCGGCATCCGGGCCCGGTCGGCGCCGTCGGCGATCTTCACGCCGACCGCCCGGCCGTCCGGCAGCGCCGCGATCTGGACGCCCTCGAAGCCGTCCTTGGCCAGCAGTCCGGGCACGGCGCGGACCAGGTGGGCGACGTCCCGGTCGTGGCCGGAGACCATCTCGGGGTGGTGCCGCATGGCGTGTGCCACCCGGCCCGGGGCGGTGTCCGGTGTGGCGGTCGCCAGGCGGGCCGCGGCCCGGGTGAGTCCCCGCAGCGAGACCGCGAACAGCGGTGCGCCGCAGCCGTCGACGGTGGTCTGGGCGATGCCCTGACCGGTCAACTCCTCGACGGTCGCGGCGAGTTGGCGCTGGAGCGGGTGCTCGGGGTCGAGGTAGGTGTCCAGCCGCCAGCCGCGGGCGCGCGCCGCCGCCAGCATCGCGGCGTGCTTGCCTGAGCAGTTCTGGGCGAGCCGATCGGGGCCCAGGCCGCGGGCGAGCCACGCCTCCCGCTCGGCCGTCCCGTAGGGCAGGTCGGGCACGTTGCGCAGATCGCCCTCGGTCACTCCGCCGTCGCGCAGGATGCGCCGGGCGGTGGCCAGGTGGCGTTCCCCGCCGGAGTGGCTGGCCGCGACCAGGGCCAGCGCCGGGTCGTCCAGCGGCGGCAGTCCGGCCCGCAGCAGCCCGACGGCCTGCAGTGGCTTGAGCGCCGAGCGGGGGTAGAACGCGGCCTCGGCGTCGCCGAGTTGGTATACCACCGAGCCGTCCGCGGCCAGCACCACCACCGAGCCGTGGTGGACGCCCTCCACGAGGCCGCCGCGGACGACCTGGGCGACCGGGACGTGCCCGGGCGTGCGCAGTACCGGCGGCGGGGCCACCGGCCGCCCCGCGCTCATGCCTCGCCCCCGGCCCGGCCGGTCCGCACGATGGTGGACAGCGTGGTCTCGACCCGGGCGAGGTGGTGCCGCATCGCCTCGACGGAGTCGTGCTCGGAGCGGTCCACGAGCGCCTCGACGATCGCCCGGTGCTCCCGGTTCGACTGCTCGCGCCGCCCGCCGACGTCGTTGAGGAAGGCCGACTGGCGGGCCAGGGCGTCGCGGATCTCCTCGATCACCCGCCGGAACACCGGGTTCCGGGCGGCCTGGGCGATCGCCAGATGGAACAGCGTGTCCATGGCGACCCAGGCGGTGGTGTCGGTCTCCCGCTCCATCCGCTCCAGCAGGTGCGTCAGATGGTCGAGGTCCTCCGGCGTCCGGCGCACCGCGGCGTAGCCGGCCACCGGGACCTCGACATGGCGGCGGACCTCCAGCAGGTCGCTGGCCGCGTAGTCGCCGAAGGTGGGGTCCGGCACCGCGCCGTCGGAGACCACGAAGGTGCCCTTGCCGGTGCGGGAGACCGTGAGTCCCATCGTCTGGAGGGCGCGCAGCGCCTCGCGGAGCACCGGGCGGCTCACTTCGAGGCGGCGGCACAGCTCGGCCTCGGAGGGCAGCTTGTCCCCGACCGCGTACTCGCCGCGCTCGATGGCCCCGCGCAGATGGCTCAGCACGGCCTCCATGGCGCTCACGCGCCGTGGCACCGCGGGGCTGGATATGTCGCCGGCTGTCTGGCTGTCTGACAGGTTCACCCGGGGATGGTCGGTCGGGTGCGGGGGAGTTGTCAAGCGGGCGGAGGTGAGGCGTGCGTCATGCCCGGAGCGACCGGAAGCCCGGTTCCCGGGCGACTCCGTGTCCTCAACTCCGTTGCCCTGCAGGCTGGTTCACCTTCCACCGGAAGCCGGGATTCCGGCCACCCGGACACCGCGTGAAAGGTCGAAACGGCGTGTGGTTAGCATATGAGCACCGCCTAGCTCGATCGAGAGATAAGCCTGTGACTGTCAACGACGACTCGTTCACCAACTGGAAGATCCGCGAGGAGATCGCGGAGTCGATGATCCCGCTCATCGGGAAGCTGCACCGGGAGCGTGACGTCACCGTCCTGCTCCACAGCCGCTCCCTGGTGAACAAGTCGGTGGTCAGCATCCTCAAGACGCACCGCTTCGCCCGCCAGATCGCCGGCGAGGAGCTTTCGGTCACCGAGACGCTGCCGTTCCTCCAGGCGCTCACCACGCTCGACCTCGGTCCGGCCCAGATCGACATCGGCATGCTCGCCGCGACCTACCGGTCCGACGACCGCGGCCTGTCCGTCGAGGAGTTCACCGCCGAGGCGGTCGCCGGCGCCACCGGCGCCAACAAGATCGAGTGCCGCGAGGGCCGCGACGTCGTCCTCTACGGCTTCGGTCGCATCGGCCGCCTGGTGGCCCGCCTGCTCATAGAGAAGTCCGGCTCCGGCAACGGCCTGCGGCTGCGCGCCATCGTCGTCCGCGGCGGCGGCGAGGAGGACATCGTCAAGCGCGCCTCGCTGCTGCGCCGCGACTCCATCCACGGCC
Source organism: Streptomyces sp. NPDC090442 (assembly GCF_044769405.1). Classification (NCBI taxonomy): domain Bacteria; kingdom Bacillati; phylum Actinomycetota; class Actinomycetes; order Kitasatosporales; family Streptomycetaceae; genus Streptomyces; species Streptomyces sp. NPDC090442. The sequence goes on along the minus strand of NZ_JBIVXW010000006.1, from coordinate 6,106 downwards.
AGTTCCAGGGCACCATCACCGTCGACGAGGCCAACAGCGCGATCATCGCCAACGGCAACGAGATCAAGGTGATCTACGCCAACGACCCGTCCGAGGTCGACTACACGGCGTACGGCATCAAGGACGCCATCCTCATCGACAACACGGGCAAGTGGCGCGACCGCGAGGGCCTGTCGAAGCACCTGCGTCCGGGCATCGACAAGGTGGTGCTGACCGCCCCGGGCAAGGGCGACGTGCCCAACATCGTGCACGGCGTCAACCACGACATGATCAAGCCGGACGAGCAGATCCTGTCCTGCGCGTCCTGTACCACCAACGCGATCGTGCCGCCGCTGAAGGCGATGGCCGACGAGTACGGCGTGCTGCGCGGCCACGTGGAGACCGTCCACTCGTTCACCAACGACCAGAACCTGCTGGACAATTACCACAAGTCCGAGCGCCGCGGCCGCTCCGCGCCGCTCAACATGGTCATCACCGAGACCGGCGCCGCCTCCGCCGTCGCCAAGGCGCTGCCCGACCTCCAAGCGAAGATCACCGGCAGTTCGATCCGGGTCCCGGTGCCGGACGTCTCGATCGCCATCCTCAACCTCCAGTTGGCCCGCGAGACCACCCGCGAGGAGGTCCTGGACCACCTCCGCGACGTGTCGCTGACCTCGCCGCTCAAGCGCCAGATCGACTTCATCAGCGCCCCCGACGCGGTCTCCAGCGACTTCATCGGCTCGCGGCACGCCTCGATCGTCGACGCCGGCGCCACCAAGGTCGAGGGCGACAACGCGATCCTCTACCTCTGGTACGACAACGAGTTCGGCTACTCCTGCCAGGTCATCAGGGTCGTCCAGTACGTCTCCGGCGTGGAGTACCCGACCTACCCGGCGCCGGTGGCCTGACCCGCCGACCGACCGCTCCAGGGAGGGCGACCGGTGCCGCACCCGGCACCGGTCGCCCTCCCGTTTTCCTCCGGCGCGCGGCCCGTTCGCCGTTTCGACTTGCGGCTTCCGTTGCGTCAACTCCTACGGTCTTGGGTGTGGCCGGAACGACCGGCCCGGCGAGGGGAGCAGCGACCATGAACTGGTCGATCGCGGAGGTGGCCCGGATGTCCGGGGTGACGTCCCGGACGCTGCGGCACTACGACGAGATCGGCCTGTTGCCGCCCGCGGGGATCGGCAGCAACGGACACCGGTACTACGCGGAGGCGGATCTGCTGCGGTTGCAACAGATCCTGCTGATGCGGGAGCTGGGCGTGGGACTGCGGGAGATCCGTGAGGTCCTGGACAGCCAGCGGGACCGGGTGGCCGTGCTGCGCGAGCACCACCGGCGGTTGCTGGGGGAGCGGAGCCGGCTTCAGACGCTGGCCCGGACGGTCGCCCGCACCATCGCCGACCTGGAGAAGGACGAGGGGAGCGAGGACATGACGGTCCAGATCAACCGGCCGGAGAACCTCTTCGAGGGGTTCGAGCCGTCCCGTTACGAGGCCGAGGTCGAGGCGGAGGTCCGCGAGCGGTGGCCGGCGGCCTGGGAGCAGTCCCGGCAGGCCGTCGAGGGCATGACCGCGGAGGACACCGAGCGCTGGCAGCGCGAGGTGACGGCGCAACTGATCCGCATGGCGGAGTTCATGGTGGCCGGCGCACCGGCGGACGACCCCGCCGTGCAGACCGAGGTGGTGGCCCACTACCAGGGCGTGTGCCGCTTCTGGACGCCCAACAAGGCCGCCTACGAGGGCCTGGCCCAGCGGTACGTCGATGACCCGCAGATGCGGGGCAACTTCGAGAAGATCGCCGAGGGGCTGGCCGAGTACCTGCGCGCGGCGATGATCGTCTACGCCGGTGCCCGGCTGAGCTGATCGCGCACGCACGCTGTCGGGGGGCTGCAGACCTCCGGCAGTACGTGCCCCGCGCGCGGGGGACCCGCCCGCGCGCCCCGCGTCCGTCCGTCCCCGGACGGTGGGGCGTGAAAGACCCTTGCGCTCCGCGGCCGGCGTGTAGTCGGCTGACCCTCATGGGCAACAGGAGGGGCTGGGGGAACATGAGGAAGCGGAGCGCCATCACGTTGTTCGCCGCGCTGGTCGCGGGCTCGCTGTGTGCCGGTGTGCCGCAGTCGCGCGCCCGGGCCGCCGACGGCCCGTCGCCGCACGCCGGTTCGCCCGCGCTGCCGGGCGTCGATCTGGACACGGTGACGATCCCGGAACTCCAGGCACGGATGACCGACGGCTCGCTGACGTCCTCGGCCCTGACCGCCGCCTACCTGGCGCGGATCGAGGCCATCGACCCCAGGATCCACGCGGTGTTGCGCACCGACCCGACGGCGCTGCGCCAGGCCGCAGCCAGCGACGCCCGGCACCGCCGCGGCGCCCCGCTCGGCCCGCTCGACGGCATCCCCGTCCTGCTCAAGGACAATGTGAACACCCGGGGCCTGGCCTCGACCGCCGGCTCGCTGGCGCTGGCCGGCAGCCCGCCCGACCGGGACGCCGTCCTGGTGACCCGGCTGCGGGACGCGGGCGCGGTGATCCTCGGCAAGACCAATCTGTCGGAGTGGGCCAACTTCCGTGCGGACAAGCCCACTTCGGGCTGGTCGGCGGTGGGTGGACAGACCCACAACCCCTTTGTGCTGGACCGTAATCCGTGCGGCTCCTCCGCCGGTTCGGCCGCCGCGCTCGCCGCGTCGCTGGCGCAGGTGGCCATCGGCAGCGAGACGGACGGCTCCATCGTGTGCCCGTCTGGGATGAACGGCGTGGTCGGGCACAAGCCCAGCCTCGGCCTGGTGAGCCAGTCCGGGATCGTGCCGATCTCCGCGGAGCAGGACACCGCCGGCCCGATGGCGCGCAACGTGATCGACACCGCGCTCACCTTCGCGGTGCTCAGCGGGCGCGAACCCGCCGCCGTCCAGGCCCCGTTGGCGCACTCCGACGGGTTGCGCGGCAAGCGGATCGGCCTGTGGCGACTGCCCGAGCTCGGGCCGGACGTGGACGCCGTGATGTCCCGGACCGCCAACGCGCTGCGGCAGGCCGGCGCCGAGGTCGTCGAGGTGACGCCGCCCTACCAGAAGCGGTTGGCCGAGCTCGAATACCCGGCGCTGCTCAGCGAGTTCCACCGGGACATCGACGCCTACCTTCCCACCCGCAAGGGGCCGCAGAACCTCGCCGAGCTGATCGCGTTCAACCGCAGCCACCCGGCGGAGCGCACCTGCTTCGCCGGCCAGGAACTCTTCGAGAAGGCGTTGGCCGCGCCGCCCACCACGGACCCCGAGTACCGTGCGGGGCGCGCCGAGTTGAAGGACCTGTCCCGGCGCTCCATCGACGAGACCATGGCCGCGCACCACCTCGACGCCATCGCCGCGCCGACCAACCCGCCCGCCTGGACGACGGACTGCCAACGGGGCGACACCGACCTCATCCCGTCCTCGACGCCGGCGGCGGTGTCCGGCTACCCGTCGCTGTCGGTGCCCGCCGGAACGGTGCACCAACTCCCCGTCGGCCTGCTGCTGATGGCCGGCAACCGCCAGGACGAGCGACTGCTGTCGCTGGGCGCCGCGGTGGAACACCGCCTGCACGCCTGGCGAGCCCCGCGCTACCTGCCGACCCTGGGCTCCGACGGCCCCCACTGAACGGGTTCGTCGGCTTTGCGCCAACCTTGAGACACCCGTTCGGAAGAATGTGCCGAAAAGGTCCTCGCAATCCCTCGATCGGGTGACGAAGATACCTCGGTGATTGATGATCGTCGTCGTGCCATGCACCGTCGCCGGGTCCTCCGGACCGGTCTGGCCGCCCTCAGTACCCTGTCGATAGTGTCCGCCGTGCCGGCTGCCGCCCAGCCGGCCAACCCCCCTTCCTCCCCGTCGCCCTCGGCCCGCCCGCTGAACCCGGCCGAGGCGCGCACCGCCGCCTACCTGGAGTCCGTCCGCTCCGACCCGGCGCAACTGCGCGGCTTCTTCCGGCAGCTCCCCAAGGGGGGTGATCTGCACAACCACCTGTCCGGCGCGATACCCACCGAGTACCTGATCACGCTGGCCGCCGAGGACGAGCTGTGCATCGAGACCAAGACGATGACGGCGGTGCCGGGGCCGTGCGGCGAAGGCAAGCGGCCGGCGGCGGACGCCAAGACCGACCGGACCTTCCACGACGCGTTGCTGCGGGCCTGGTCGATGCAGGACTTCCCGGCCGGCGGGTCGGGCCACGACCACTTCTTCGACACGTTCGGGAAGTTCGGTGAGGTGACCTGGCGGCACCGCGGCAAGCTGCTGTCGAAGGTCGCCGACGGCATCGCCGCGCAGAACCAGTTCTATCTGGAGACCCTGGTCACCCCCGCCTCCGAGGAGGCCAAGAAGGTTGCCGACCAGGTGGGTTGGCACCCCGACTTCGCCCGCATGCACCGGGACCTGGCAGCCGACGGCAAGCTGGACCGACTGGTCGCCACGGCCCGCAAGGAGGCCGACGACGCGGACGCCGAGTTCCGCGCCACCTCCCACTGCGGCACCGCGCACGCCGCCCCCGGCTGCCGACTGACCGTCCGCTGGAACTCCCAGGTCTCCCGCGGCAGCAGCCCCGAGCGGGTCTTCACGCAGATGGAGGTCGGGCTGCGACTGGCCGAGCGGGACCCGCGGTTCACCGCCGTCAACCTCGTCCAGCCCGAGGACGGCGAGCGCGCGCTGAGCGACTACCGCCTCCAGATGCGGATGCTGAACTATCTGCACCAGGTCTACCCGAAGGCCCACATCACCCTGCACGCGGGTGAGTTGGCGCCGGGCCTGGTCAAGCCGGAGGACCTGAAGTTCCACATCAACGAGGCGGTCAACGTCGCCCACGCCGAGCGCATCGGCCACGGCGTCGACCTCGTCCACGAGGACGGCTGGCAGCAGTTGGCGCGCACCATGGCCGCCCGTGAGGTGGCCGTCGAGGTGCCCTTCACCAGCAACGCCCAGATCCTCGGCGTGAAGGGTGACGAGCACCCCTTCAACACCTACCGCGCGTACGGCGTGCCGATCGTGCTGGCCACCGACGACCCCGGCGTCTCCCGGATCGACATCAGCCACGAGTACCAGTACGCCGCCACGACGTACCACCTCGGTTACGGCGAGCTGAAGGACCTGGCCCGCGCCTCGCTCCAGTACTCCTTCCTCTCCGGCCGCAGCCTGTGGCAGGGCAACCCGACCCGGCACGGCTACCACCCCGTCGCCGCCTGCCGCGGACAGGTCCCCGGCAACGGAACCCCCGGCGCGGCCTGCCGGCGGCTGCTCGCGGACAGCCCCAAGGCGGCCGTCGAGTGGCGGCAGGAGGCCGCCTTCGCCTCCTTCGAGCGGCAGTTCAGTCACGGCTGACCGCTGACCGCGGCGGCCGGCCCGGGCCCCGGCGCACCCGTCCACGACGGGGCGCCGGGGCCCGACCATGTCCCGGCTATGCCGTCTCGGACGCCTCCGTCGCCTCCGGCGCCTGACCCGTCTCCGCGCGGAAGTCCAGCAGGTAGCAGACCTTGTCCCAACGGCGTTCCCCGATGGCCACGAAACCGGGAATGCGGCCGTATTCGCGGAAGCCCAACGACCGGTACAGCCGCAGCGCGTGGGCGTTGTCGGCCCGGGCGTCCAGGGTGAGGACCTCGATGCCGGCGGCCCGGGCGTCGGCGATCAGCGCGCCGGCCAGCGTCCGACCGATGCCGCGGCGGTGCGCGGTGCCGGCCACCGCCAGCTTCTCCAGGTCGGCGTGCGGGCGGTGGGTGGGGCGGGCGTAGCGCAGCCAGTAGCCCAGGCCGATCAGGGTGCGGCCGGCGTAGGCGGCGCGCAGCGCCCCGTCGCCGGCCGCGGCGGCGGTCAGTACCCGGTCGATCAATTCGGCGACCTCCGCGGGCCCGGGCGGATCGACCCAGCCGAGCGGCGCGCCGTCGGCGACCAGGCCGGCGAGGATCCGGTGCGCGGATCGGGGGAATTCCGCGGCCAGTTCGGGGTCGGCGGCCAGCGCGTGGGCATCCAGGACGACGGTCTCGTGGTCGGACTCGTTGATCGTGAGGGGGCGCATGGGCGGCAGCCTAGGTCGTGTCTTCAAATGATCTTGGGTGGTGGATCATGGTGGGGTGATACGTCGCCATGAACTGTCGGATGCTGAGTGGGAGTTCGTCCGGCC